>NZ_JAUBTG010000074.1:0-22477 GCF_036702395.1 Microcoleus sp. D3_18_C2
TCCCGCCCGTCCTTTTTGGACGGGCGGGACGCCCATCCCACTTTCAAGAGTGGAAGTTATTTAATTCTCATTCCTTACGCTGTTGTGGGGAGTAGGGGTTGAGCAGGAACTCCCGCCATCAAGCTTAAATTTAAAGGCAAAATAGCTTATGGGGTAACAACCCAGAATATTTTTGGCCTAAACTGGGTTTTTTGCATAATTTCTCCACAAAAAAGGGAGAAAAGCCGTTTTCTTTTCCCCCAAGTTTTCCTTGTGCCTCAAGCGCGAGCTCAAAACTATTCCAAATTCGAGTCCGGGTAGTGATTGCGAATTTGTTCGGCTTCGGGACAATCGTCAGAAACTAGGGGTTCGCAGTTAGTTCGGGATACCGAAGCCAACTTCTGGGATACAGCTCCAATACTTTCAAGACGCACCATTTCTTCCCAGGAGCTGATTTCGTCTTCTTCGTCGGTTTCGTAGCGCAGCGTGACTAGATCCCCTTCAATATCTAGGATACGAGCGCGCTCTATCCAACGTTGCTGATCTCGAAGAAAAATAGAAACCTCACGACCATCACAACAGAGTTGATAGATTTTGCGCTGTAGCATTTGTCAGTTCTCCTGCGCAGTGTAACTTGCTTAAAATATGGTCTGTTTACCGTAACGTACTTTGGGTTTTACATCGGAAGGCACAGCCGTATGGACTAGCCAGTTTCACGTTTTCCGCAACTTTGGTACCGATGGGAGTTACCAAATTCGATTTTACCACCAAATCTATCCAGTACGCCATTTATCCAATTACAGGTTGTGCAGCCAGTGGCATCTCTCGTGAGAGGCATTTGCCAGCATAGATCCGAGCATTAGGACTTGACTCGGGCGATCGCGATTAACAGCGACAATAACAACAGACTCTGCCTCTAAAATCTCGCTCTGTTTTGCCTCAAGTCCCCCAGAAAGCTATTGTTTCGACGTTTGTTCGATCGCCCGCTAACGCCGTCAAGGCTCAATCTCAAATCTCAAATCTCGAAGGGAAAGCTCTAAAGTGACACTCAAACAGCGACAATAAAAACAGACTCTGCCTCAGATATCTCGCTCTCTTATGTCTCAAGTCCCCCAGAAACAAGAGTGTTTGGAAGTTATTTCTAGCCCCCAGTACCCCCTATGAACTCAATCTAAAATCTCAAATCTAAAATCTCAAATCGATTGTTCGATCGCCCACTAACGCCGTCAAGGCTCAATCTCAAATCTCAAATCTCGAAGCGAAAGCTCTAAAGCGACACTCAAACAGCGACAATAAAAACAGACTCTGCCTCAGATATCTCGCTCTCTTATGCCTCAATTCCCCCAGAAACAAGAGTGTTTGGAGGTTATTTCTAGCCCCCAGTACCCCCTATGAACTCAATCTAAAATCTCAAATCTAAAATCTCAAATCGATTGTTCGATCGCCCACTAACACCGTCAAGGCTCAATCTCAAATCTCAAATCTCGAAGCGAAAGCTCTAAAGCGACACTCAAACAGCGACAATAAAAACAGACTCTGCCTCAGATTTCTCGCTCTCTTTGGCCTCAACTCCCCCAGAAACAAGAGTGTTTGGAGGTGATTTCTAGCCCCCAGTACCCCCTCTTTCCTCAATCTAAAACCTAAAACCTAAAATCTAAAATCTAAAATCTAAAATCTAAAATCGATTGACTGGAGTGTGATAAAAATCACTGACAGCAGGCAGCCCCTAAATGTAGAAAATGGTGGCGGCCAACAACTAGCTTCAAAACGGGCAGCGGAACCTGTGGCGGTTAAGCTAAAAGAATTGCGGTTCGGTTCAACACAAATTGGAGTCATCGCTCGTGCGTATTAAGGAGGCTAATTGATGGTGTACGCAGAAAATTGGTCGCAGCCGTCTATCTTAGAGCTAGCGCGATCGGGCAACTTTCAAGCCCTGAATTACTGGATTGACAGCTTGCTGCGCCCCGAAGGGATTTATGCCCGCGTCGAACAGGCTCAGGCCGGCTGCGTCCAAATCCTCGTAGAATTCCAGCGCGAATTTGCGCCAGATACTACCTTACTGGGGAGCACTATCCGGGAAGGCTTAGTCAAATTTATTTGCCACCAACTCTGGAGACTCAACTCGCCAGCAGTAGAAGGAGTGCGAATTCAGGCGCGCTTGGCGGGGGATGCAGACATTCTCTGGAAACAGTCAGTGCGAATTGTCACTCCGGCAAACCGCCAGCGACGGCGTTACCGTTCCCTACCGATCGTCGATTGGGTTAAATTTAAAACGTATCGTTCTCTGCTGCTAGTGGGATCGGCACTTGCCTCATTTATTTTAGGGTGTTGGGTCAGCTACCACGAGGCTGTGGCCCTGCAGTTAGGCTCTTCAGTATCCGGCTACCAGCAAGGTGCGGTAATTTCGGGGCCGCCTCCAAAACGTGCGGATACGGTGCAAGCAGCCTTAGAAGTGGTACCAGTAGTTCAGCAAAAGCAAGTTGCTAATCCTTACGATCCAACAGTAACGCTGATGTTCGGAGGAAATGTGAATCTATCGGATGCGCTCGGATCATCTGCAGCCAACGATCACCAATGGGCTTTCGCCAATATGGACGAGTATCGGCAAGCAGATGTGGCGATGGTTAACCTAGAAAACTCCCTGACTCGCTCTACATTGGGCTCTGCTAAAAAACAATTAAATTTTAAAGCCGATCCAGAATCGGTGAAAGTATTAACAGCCGGAGGAGTGGATATTGTCAATCTGGCAAATAGCCGCGCTATGGATTACGAGGAACCGGGGCTGGTGGAGACAATGAATACTCTAGATAATAGTGGGATTCAACACCTGGGAGCCGGCAGAGATATTAAAGAAGCCAGGCGTCCAGATATTATTGAAGTTAAGGGTCAGCGGATTGCCTACCTCGGTTATTACGATGCCGAGCTGAACGTCGCTGACCAAGGGAAAGCGGGCATTAACCCCCGCCGCAACAATCGCGTGGCGGAGGATATTCGAGCTCTTAGGAGTCAGGTAGACTGGATTATTGTTAATTACCACTGGGGAGTCGAATTGGCAGATTATCCGGGGGACGGGCAGATTGATTTGGCTCGGTTCACGATCGACCAAGGAGCTGATTTGGTAGTGGGACACCATCCCCAGGTACTGCAAGGTGCAGAAATTTACAATGGCCGCCCGATAGTTTACTCGCTGGGTAATTTTATATTCGGCCCGAATGCTCGCAGGGATTACGATACCGCAGTCCTGAAAGTATCGCTCAAAGACAGGAATATGAAGGTAGAGTTTCTGCCTGTGGAGGTGAAAAATTTTCAGCCGAAGGTGGTCAAGGGAGCCTCAGCCGATCGCATCCTCAAACGCATTGAGCAAATTTCTAGTATTTTCGATCGACCGATGCGATCTTCTGTAGTTCTCGAAGCCCTACTCCAGCCAGGAGCGGCATCAAAAACTCCAAATTCGACCTTGCCAGGAGCAGTAAAGAGCGGTACATACCAGCCGGGGCGAGGTTCCGGGGCCAGCGACGGTGAAAGCAATCAGCAAGGCCCCGGACAACCCAAACCTACTTTGATTTTGCCGGCTTTGCCGGCTGCGCCCCAACAGCCGGACAACTCCTCATTTTTCCCGAACGGGACAGGGCCTGCAATTGAGTCAAATCCGCCTCCGAATCAAAATTTGCCGCCCCGCATCTACCCTACTCAACCTCAAAATCCCAGCCGGGAACCAGAGCCGTTTACAAAAGAGCCATTCATCAAAGAACCGTTTATTTCGCCCCCATCTCCCAATCAAGGATCGGTGCTGAGTCCCCAAAGCTATCTTCCCCCGACTCGGGCTGTATCTTTTGAAGTCGCACTCAAAGGGCACTCGGCCTCCGCGATCGTTCCAGCTACCACCAGCAACGGCTCCAAGCAGCGGATCGCCCTGCCTCCTATAGCTAGGAGCATTGGTTAGCCGGTGGGGGCCGGAGCGAGGATGCAGGGGGAGGATAGGGGCGGTAATGGGTGAACATCAAGATAATAGCGACCAATTATTAACGATCGATTTACTGACAACCAATGATCAATGACCTACTACCGATGAGAAATGTGTTTGCGATCGCGCTCAAGCAAAAGCAGTACAAAACCTATATCCTCTCCGACGAAACCGCTAACTCTACTCTAGAAGTTGTGCCGGAACGGGGCGGTATTGCCACTAGCTGGCTGGTTGAAGGCAAAGAAATCTTCTATTTGGACGCGGAACGGTTCGCCAATCCCGATCTAACTGTACGTGGCGGGATTCCCATCCTGTTTCCCATCTGCAGCAATCTCCCCGACAATACTTACACGCACAAGGGAGTGGAGCGTAAGCTCAAACAGCACGGCTTTGCTCGAGACTTGCCTTGGACAATAGGCGAACAAGTTACGGAGGGTTGCGCCGCTCTGACGCTGATTCTCGACAGCAGCGACAAGACGCTGGCTGTTTATCCGTTTGATTTCCAACTAGCCTTCACTTATCAGATTAAAGGCAATTCTTTGGAAATTTTTCAGCGATACACCAATCTGTCTGACGAACCCATGCCGTTTTCTAGTGGTTTGCACCCCTACTTTTTGGCGACGGACAAATCTCAGCTCCGCTTTGAGATTCCGGGGATGCAGTACAGAGATCAGAACACCCACACCAAGGGTTACTTCACTGGGGTTTTTGACCCGACGCTGGATGAAATTGATGTTTCCTTTGACGAACTCACTGGTCTTGCTGCTACTGTCACTGACGCGGCGACCGGCTTGCGGCTGACCGTCAGTTACAACTCCAGCTACGGGAAGTTGGTTTTCTGGATGGTGAAGGGCAAGGATTTTTACTGTTTGGAACCTTGGACTGCTCCTCGAAATGCCCTCAACACTGGCGAACACTTGATTTATTTGCCCCCCGGCGCGACTTGCGAGATGCTGGTTCGCATGACTGCAAATTTTATTTAAAAAAGACTTGCTATTTCAAATGAGGGGTGCTACTATTAGAAATTGTGTGCGGTAACAATGTTTTCGCGGGTCGCTAGCTCAGCGGTAGAGCATTCGGCTTTTAACCGATTGGTCTCGGGTTCAAATCCCGGGCGACCCATAAAAATTTGTGAGTTAAGAATTTTGAGTTTTGAGCTGAATGCTCGGAACTCAAAATTTTGTTTGTTGAACTTTTTAGTAAATCTGGAAAGATAGTGCGCGATCGGTCGCAAATTGTCTTAATATTATCGTAAGAATTAAGCTTGTCCAAAATTCACTGCCCAAAAATCACAAATAATTAGGAGGAATATCTATGGCGCTTGTACCTATGCGATTGCTGCTCGACCACGCGGCTGAAAATGGTTACGGCCTACCGGCTTACAACGTCAACAACATGGAGCAAATCCAAGCGATCATGCGCGCTGCTGACGAAACCAACAGCCCCGTGATTCTGCAAGCTTCTCGCGGCGCTCGCTCCTACGCTGGCGAAAATTTTCTGCGCCACTTGATTTTGGCAGCAGTTGAAACCTATCCTCACATTCCCATTTCCATGCACCAAGACCACGGCAATGCCCCCGGCACTTGCTATTCTGCCATGCGCCAAGGTTTCACCAGCGTCATGATGGACGGTTCTCTGGAAGCGGATGCTAAGACTCCCGCTAGCTACGAGTACAACGTTCAAGTTACTCGCGATGTGGTCAATGTTGCTCATTCGATCGGCGTTAGCGTTGAAGGCGAACTGGGTTGTTTGGGTTCTCTGGAAACAGGAATGGGCGAAGCAGAAGACGGCCACGGCTTTGAAGGTGCGCTTTCTCACGATCAGTTGCTGACAGATCCCGAACAAGCTGTTGATTTCGTCGAGCAAACCGGCGTGGATGCTCTAGCAGTCGCTATCGGCACTTCTCACGGCGCTTACAAGTTCACTCGCAAGCCGACTGGCGAAATTTTGGCAATCAGCCGCATTGAAGAAATTCACCGCCGCTTGCCGAATACTCACTTGGTAATGCACGGTTCTTCTTCTGTGCCCCAAGAATTGTTGGAAATCATCAACAGCAACGGCGGCAAAATCCGCGAAACCTACGGCGTACCTGTGGAAGAAATCCAAAAGGGCATCAAGTGCGGCGTTCGCAAGATCAATATCGATACTGACAACCGTTTGGCGATTACCGCTGCGGTGCGCGAAGCTTTGTTTGCGAAGCCCGATGAGTTTGACCCCCGCCACTTCTTGAAGCCGTCGATCAAGTATATGCAGAAGGTTTGTAGCGATCGCTATAATTCTTTCGGTTGCGCCGGTCACGGTACAAAGATTAAGCAAGTATCTTTGGATGATTTTGCAGCTAAGTATGCTAAGGGCGAATTGAGCTCTTCTGCTAAGAAGACTGTGGCTGTTTAAGAATTTTAGGTTTTAGATTTTAGTTTTGTCTGAAGTCTAAAGTTATGATTGCCGGGTAGCTTTGAAGTTGCCCGGTTTTTGTTTGTGCGATTTTATGTATAGCAGTAGTTGATTATTCCCTCGATCGGCGGTTGAAACAGATCCTACACAAACTTTCGTCCCTCTCTCAGAGACTAAAGAATCAACGGGGTATTACGGTGACAAAGCAGGGCGCACAACGCGAATCAGTTTACCTTCCAAAGGTTCTGCGGCTACGATCGCGGTGTGGATTCGGTTAGCCAGTGCTTCTTAATTGCGATCGTTCGTACAGGCGATAATGCCAGCATGAAGGGGGTGTATGCGGTGCAGCCGAAAGAAATATTTACGGTTTTCGGTAATGACGACCGGTTTTTCGCTAGTAGCAAAAGCTAAAACATCCGGGTTAGGAATTTTCTGATATCATGTCCGATCAATTAACCATAATATCCCGGTCGGGGCGGGTTTTTGAGATGGTCAATTATTTGCCGCTATTGTTGGTGAACCCGCCCCTACAAAAATCGCGATCGCTCGACCGGACATGATATGATTCGCTCTGCCTGCTTCTTGGACAGTCAAAACATCATGTCCTAAAGCTCTCAGTAATTCTACAACAGGATAGGGGTATTGCTCATCGGCATAGAGACGTGCCATCGGCTACAAATCCTCGTCTATCACTTCATTGTTTTCCCGAATTTCTGTTTCAATTTCATCGGGAAAGGCTTCAGCATAGGCCCAAGCGTTAGCAATATCAGTCGCAGATAGCGATAGATAGCTTGTGAGTAAATCAGCTTCACTGTAGCCAATGCGACGAGCTTCTACAAGTCCCCAAACGGTGATGCGAGTGCCAGCAATGCAGGCACTCCCGCCACAAACATCAGGCGTTTTTTCAATACCGCGCCAAGGAGTGATTTTACCTTGAGTGAGGAGTTGAACGACTTGAGCTTTTTCGTCGTCAGAGAGTGCCAGGAGTTGAGGCTCTAATTCTTTTAGCGTCATGGCAAACAATGGAATTGCGATTACTGATTATTCTATCGAATTTATTCTATTCAGTCCGCGATCGCACGGGTGGTCATCACCTTGGTTTGATGGACGAAAATAATGCCTCCAAGCCTTTAATATAGCAACTGCCCGTGTTAGGACAGGTTATATTTTTATAATAAACCCCAATTTGTAGGGGCGGGTTCACCAACCATTTATGAAACCCACAAACAACCTCATAAACCCGCCCTCATCCGCCATTGTTTACATCAACATTTTACCAATAAATTAATCGTACATTTTTATTGTTGGTGGGCGGGGGCGGGTTTATAATATTATTCATTTTGAGCGTGAATGGTTGGCGAACCCGCCCCTACAGAATTTTGGGATGTTTTTTATGAATTAGGAAGCGTAATGTGGCGATCTATAAGATTGTCGAGCTTTATTTAGGGATTTTCGATGTATCCGCACCCTACCACTATGTACCTAAATTACATTGCTGCGATCGCATATTGCCTCAGTACAGGTGAAATCGTGTAAAAATTTGCTTGTTGTTCAATCAAGCAGCGCCGCGATAGAGATTGCAGCGCATTTAGCAAATCTGAAGCCGGAATTATGTCATTTTCTAGCAATTTTGCCCGGTTGATTGGCTGGCTTCCTTTCGCTAACAGGGAGATTACTTGTTTTTCTAGTTCGGATAAGCGATCGAACTGCTGCTGTAAAACATCTTTCAAATCTTCTGGCAACAATATCGTATCATTTGGTAATAACTCTGTCACGCCTCCTCCCAAGTCTTGAATCAGATTCGCCACGCTTTTTAACCATAGGGGGTTGCCTTGGTAGCGATGAATGAGAGTTTCACTGTTGTCGCTTTCTTCTAACCCATAATCTCTGAGAATTTCCCGTGCGGCGGCGATGCCTAGACCTTGGATTTGTAAGGTGCGAATGGAAGTATTTTGGTTTTTAACTTGAGTCACTTCTCTCGGTTGTTCCCAACCGATTAACATCAAGCAGCTTTGATGGGATAATTTTTCTATTTGTTTGAATAAGGAGCGATATTCTTCGGCTTGTGGTTGATATTTTCCTGCCAATTCGCCGCTACAGAAAAGGTTGTGAACGTCATCTAAGACGATTAAACAGCGATGGTTTTGTAAATACTTAATCAGTGGTAAGCGTTTTTGGTTTGTTGGGGATGAATCTTCTTTTTCTGACTGGGAAAAAAGCTGTATTAGGTTAGATTGAAATTTATCGATGGTGGGGAATTCGTCTAGTGTGTACCAAACTGCGTACTCAAACTCGTGTTTGATTTGTTGTACGAGTTGTACTGCTAGGGTGGTTTTGCCGATACCGCTGATGCCGGTGAGGGTGATGAGGCGACAGCGTTGTTGTAGAATCGAGGTTGTGAGGGTGTGGAGTTCGGGAGTGCGATCGAAGAAATCGCCTAATTCTGGCATATGGCTTAAATCTTGATGTGAGGTTTCTTGATTTGGTGGGCGTGAGTTCGGTATGTTTGGCGGATGTCTGGCTTCTCCACAGGTGTTAAAACTACTAATTGCTACAACGTCTTTTGCAAAATTGGAAACATTTGAAACTTGCCACCTCTGCATTGCCGAGCAAAAATTCTTTTTATTGACATCTTCCCCTAATTCTTCTGAAAGAATCCGCCATAATTCCGAACCCGCATTCCTAGCGCTACTTTCAGAACAGTCAAAATCTTTGGCTATGTGCTTGTATGTCTCGCGTTCTAGAGTTCCCCGCAGTACCGCCTCTTGTAAATCGTCAAGGTGCTGACCTGTTTTCTCGAAAACTATGCGATCGGCGAGTTTTAACGCTTCTTTTAGGTTCATCGGTTTAGGTAGACACCAGAATTTTGTGTATTATAGCTCACATTTCCGGCTTTTTAGTACATTTTTGGACAAAAATAGATTCAGGAGAATGAAAGTGTCGGCAAAATTGAACATTTTTTTATTAAAATAATTCGGATTTCTAAGAACCAGAGCAGAAGTAGTAAATAGTTAATTTAGGGATTAAATGCTTTCAGCTTTATACCTTAAATAGGTTGTTGTCTCGGTTCAATAGAGGTTAAATAAATATGAATAACAGGGATCGTGCTATCGTTGTTTACTTGTGTATTGTCATTGTCCCCTTAATTGTTGCACTTGGGATTATATGGTTGATATTTTCTTCTAAAACCTTAGATAAGCAAGCTGCTGTAACTGTTACACTTTTTGTATTAACTCCAGTTGGAGCGTTGTTATTTGGACCGATAGGAAGAAAATTGGAGGTTTTGATCGATGACTTACTAATCAGCCTATTTATCGACAAATCAATTTATAGAATTTTAATTTTTGGTCGTCATGGGAGTGGTAAAACTACTTTTATAGAAACGGCTTTTACATTTATAGATCCAGCAGATCCAAAGAGAAGATTGACTGAAAACTTTGAATATCGTCGTTTCCGAGTTCAGCTACATAGAAACGAGTTAAATTTGGGTCAATATACTGACGTGGAAGTAGCGGATTACAGAGGGCAAACACCGAGCCAGGTAATAATTAACAATTCGGCAGATTTTTTTGGCCCTAAAGGCAGTCGCGTACTTAATGCCATTATATTCATGGTAGATATTGTACCTAGAATAATTGACGAGCAAGGCAATCCCCTTGATGATCGATCTCTACTTGAATGGCTTAATAACGGAAATAAGTTAGTAGATAAAATCAGAGAAAGGGTTCGAGAACACTATGAATACATCAATCAAGCATCCTTAGAATTACTCTTTAACAGCTTATACAGCCAGAACTTGACAAGTGTTATATTTGTCATCAACAAAAAAGACTTAATTGAGAAATTAATTAATAATGGATGTTTGCCAACCAATTTTAGTGATTTCAAAGAGGATGCTAAACCTCTTTTCACTCGAATGATTCAAAACATTAATGAGGCTTGCACTCAATTAGGAATAGAAGAATTTTCCAACAATGATTCTTGGATTTTTACAGTCAGTGCAAGAAGTGCAGATGAGTTGCGCCCATTAATCGTTCGTCTATTACAAACAAGGAGTTAAATATGTCTGAAGAGCAACCGAAATATAGCGATCGAGAAGATGGCATAGACTATCGAGTTATCAAGTCTTATGGACGTGAAAATAGAACACCTATACGCAAATCCTTTGTTTATGCCTTAGTTCTTGTTATAGTTATATTTTTAATGACAAGATGTGACGGAGGGCAAGTTAGTAACTTAGAAACAAAGGTAATTAACTTAGAAACAAAGGTAACTAACTTAGAATCAAAGGTAACTAACTTAGAATCAAAGGTGGCTAACTTAGAAACAAAGGTAACTAACTTAGAAACAAAGGAAAACAAAGGAGAATCTCAGAAAAGCAAAGGAGAATCTCAGAAAAATAACGCAGAATCTCAGCCCTAGTGATGATTCTACAAAGAGCGCTCGTAGCATAAAAAACAAAGGGCGATCGCCATTTCTTTGTTATGATGACCGATCGCCTCAAATGAAAGAGCGATCGCCTACAAAAATATAAAATATTGCCTAACTGAGTGTTTGTAGCACCGAATTACCTGTAAGGTTGGCATCAACTGTAGCTAATATTAACCCATAATAAATAGCTGTGGCCGCAATAAATCGGTCTCCGGGGTCTTGATGGGGTAGTGCAATCTCGCGACTTAAAATGGCAATGGAGTGATTCATTTGGGCTTCACGAGTTTCCAGAGTTTTTAAAGCTAAGTTAACCCATGTAACCGGATCTGGCTGTAAAGATATCCTTCCTTTTTCTGCAAGGATGAGCGTCTCCCAAATGCTAATTGGACTCAGCCAAAGTTCAGTATTAGGATCGGCGATCGCGGTTTGAAGTTGAAGAGATAGGCGTTGATCGCCGAGTAAATACCAAAGCCAAATGTGGGTCTCGAGTAAAAGTTTCATTCTAAAACTTCCCATAGTTCGGCGACAGGAGCAATTAAATCTCCTAATATTTCACCGCTTCCTTTCATTGTGCCAAACACGGGGCGTGGGGTTTGGGTAGTGGCAGGATAGATAATCACTAATGGTTTCCCTTCATGGATAATGGTGAGGGGGGTTTTGGTACGTTCGACCTCTATAAATAGAGTCTGGAGGGTTTGAGGTAATTCAGTCGTGGTAATTTGTGCCATTTGTTCACCTTTGACAATCTTATTCTCTTTCTACTATGATAATGCGAGGATTAGACGGAAAGCGATGCTTGAGTGAAAAAAGATCGATCGCCCCTCGCACCAAATACCAAACACTGCGATGATTCTACGGAGTGCGATCGCCACTTTCTTATACTCGGAAGGGTCAGGTTTTGCCGATAGTAAACCGGGTCGAGGTCAATAAGGGGCGATCGACACTCGTTATAATCAAAGTATCAATTCTCCACCAGATGCCGCGATGACCATCAAAGAACTCCTCATCCAAGAAATCGATAGCACCCCTGACGAACTGCTCCCAGATCTTCTTAGCTTGGTACGATCGCTAAAATCCACTCCACACGGCCAACTCAATACCTACGAACAACTGCTAGAGCGCATCGACTACCTCGAAGCCATCATCGGCATCCGCAAAGGACTCGAAAGCTTCGATCGAGGTGAAGGTATTCGGGCCGAGAGAGCGATGACAGCGCTACAGCAGCAGTTCAACATCCCTCCTCGTCTATGAGTTATCAAGTCCTAATCCAACCACCCGCCTTTCAAGAAATTGAAAACGCCTACCGTTGGATGTGCGATTATCTGAGTGCTGATGCCGCAAATCAGTGGTACTACGACCTCCAAGATGCGATCGCATCCCTGCAACAGTTTCCTTACCGTTGCTCAGTTGCACCCGAAGCTGCCATCATTGGTCGGGAAATTCGACAACTTTGGGTTGGTAAAAGAAGAACCTATCGGATTCTGTTTGTGGTGGAGGGCGATACCATTGCGATATTACATATTCGTCACCGCCGTCAAGCCCCTCTCGATACTGAACCGCCAGAGTAATCGCCTCAAATAGTCAATAAAAAGCGATCGCCCCTCGCACCAAATACCAAACACTGCGATGATTGTACAGAGTGCGATCGCACATAATCATCATCACTAATTTGCGATCGACCTCCTGCATCAATTCTCCACAAACCATCCGGCTGAGGTTCCTTATCTGCCTCCAAGCGCACAGTAGCATTGTCGCCCAATTCCACCCCAGCCAACGTAGAATTTGATTTTGTGGTTCGCCGTAACTTCTGAATCTTACCGATAATGCCAGATAAAATATTTTTTCAATCTATTCAGTTGGTGAGGAAAAATTTAAGCAAACATCGCATCGGAAAGGCCAGTTTCGTAGGAGTAAACTCGATTCCGATCTAGGTTTTAACAAAAGCCGCCCCTAGTATTTTCTTCTGCTTCTTCCTTCGCGACAAAACCGCTTACGAAGTGCTTCCCTAACGCACCTCGAAGCGGTTCGTTTCTAACACAAATACCCAATCCAAGCGGGCAAAACCTCCGGCGAACCGTACCACTTCCCCGGAGAACGAGGCGAATGCCAAACCCCCTCCAACACCAGATTTTCGGCTCCGTCCAAAACAGCAGCTTCCACCGGCGTAATTCCATCTCCCCAAGTTTCGCCCTTCCCCACAGTCAATTCATAACTTTTGTAAGCCAGCCAAGTCCCAAAACCGCGCTTGCCAAAAACAGCCTTCCCAGCAGCGCACACGTAGCGCACCTGCGGGTGAAAAGCCCCTGGATAGTGAATTTTGACAAAATCTAGATTTTTGCGCGTCCAGCGCTCTTGAGAGACGTGCGGCGTGCCTAAAGTGATTAAAGTATTCACACAGGGGTGAGCTTCCCACAAACCCGCGTCCTCAAGCACGTCGCCGTGAATGGTGTAAGGCTTTTCGCCCAAATAGATGCGAGAAATCCAGCCGCCAGCGGAATGAGCGACGAGATTGATCTGCGGAACGCCGTATTGCTGTAACATTTGTTTGACCGTGCGATCGAGCTGTCGCAAAATTGGCACCATCGACCGCCCGCCAAAAGTCGGCAACCAATCTCCCTTGCCCAGAGGCACTGTTACTGTTGGGAAACCTCGATCGACCAGAGACTTTTCTAATTCCCGATAGTCGGAAGCAGCAGCAAAATATCCTGGTAAAATCACGGTTGGTAATGGCATTGTCAATTTTAGATTTTAGATTTTAGATTTTAGATTTTGCGGTCGGAGTGCTACGATCTGTTTTTCAAGTTAAAAGACACTTGCCGAAGCATCCTTTGGATTGCTAACATCTGCCACTCGTTAAACCTTTTGCTTAGGGAATATCTACTTCTATGGCTCGCGAGCCGATTCAAACATGGTATTTTACCCTAGTTGTCGTTCACTTAGAAGACCGTTTTCTACTGGTACAAGAGCGCAAGTACGAGCAGCAGTGGTATCTCCCAGCAGGGCGAGTGGAAAAAGGGGAAACTTTGCTCGAAGCTGCTATGCGTAATACCTTTGAGGAAGCGGGCATTTCCATCATCGTTGAGGGAATTCTCCGGGTAGAGCACACAGTGATGCCTAGGGGCAATGTGCGCCTCCGAGTCATTTTTGTGGCTCGTCCACAAGATAAGACGCCGCCCAAGAGTAAGCCGGATGAGCATACTTTGTGCGCGGGCTGGTATTCTCTCAAGGAATTAGACCAGTTGTCGTTGCGGGGAGAGGAAGTTCGGGAAATGTTTCAATATATGGCAAGCGGCGCTCCAATTTATCCCATCGACTTGCTCACCATCGAGGGAGCTCCTTTTAAAAATTACCGCTATCGCTGGTGAATCCATAGATTTTGGATTTGGGATTTGGGATTTTGGATTGAATAATTACTTCCACGGATGAATCCGGTTGTGTAACCGAATTGGAAACAGGGGTCGATCGAACGGATCGATCGTGTTTAATAAATTAGTGGCGCTCCAGAACCCGAAAAAAGACGGTATAGCAGCGGTGCAGTCTGTTTTTTCCATCGCCCCAGTCCCGCCCGCCTGACGCCTGCTGACCATTCTCAACAATACCTGAGAAACCGCGTAGAGGATTGGGTCAAAGGCATTAGGCAAGAAAAACAATGGTTTCAGCGATTAACAACGTCCTCACCCGATTGGCGGTTGTTATACCAGCGTGGAACCAGCCCAAAAACCCGGTTTCTAGGCTTGAGTGCTTGATGTGAGGGTCGCGAAATCTCAATAAAAGTCGATCGGGCAATTTCGATACCGACAGTGCTACAATTATACCTTTGAATTCCCAACCTCTCCTCATTAAAAATTAAAACGAATTCACACTCAATCACAACCACAACAATATAAATTACCCATCGCCCAATCACTCAATCTCCCAATCCCCCAATCCCCCAATCCCCCAATCACTCAATTTCCCAATCCCCCAATCTCCCAATCCCCCAATCCCCCAATCCCCCAATCCCCCAATCCCCCAATCCCCCAATCCCCCAATCTAAAATCTAAAATCGAACAATCCCCCAATCCCCCAATCTAAAATCTAAAATCTAAAATCGAACAATCCCCCAATCTAAAATCTAAAATCTAAAATCGAACAATCCCCCAATCTAAAATCTAAAATCTAAAATCTAAAATTTAAATGACTGACTCTTCCTCCCTAGCCAACACCCTTTCCGAACCGCTGCGCCAGCCTTTTTGGTGGGCAGCCCTAGCTTCTGTGGGCCTGCACGGAGTCCTCGGAGCAACCGCCCCGACGCTCTCAAACATACTTTATGGTGGAAATTCCTCAAAAAATATCCCCGGTTCTGTCGGCTTAGTAGAACTAACTCCCGCAGAAGTCAGCCGCCTGCCACAAACCATACCACCGAAACCGTCTAATACGCGATTTACGCCATTTACGATCGCACCAGTTCCCCTTCCACCAGCGCCCAAGTTAGCCCCACCCTTGCCCCCCGCACCTGATACCATCAACTTGCCCGCCATGCCGCCGGGAATGCCCCCTCCTGGATTCTTTTCCCCTCTCCCTCCTTCCCCTCTCCCGCCCTTCACGGCCCCAACAGCCCCGCCACCTCCCACAACTCCATCCCCAATAGTCAGAGCCCCCTCCCAGCCAATACCCACTTTCGTCCCACCCGTACCTCCTAGCGGTTTCCTTTTCCCACCTTTACCTGGTAATTTCGATCGCAATATCCCGCCACCACCATCGCTGAATGAAGCGCCCCAGATTCCCGGCGGCGGCTCGGAAGATGAAGCAGAAGCGCTCAAAAGGATTATAGCCAGTAGAGGCGGACTGCCACTATTTCCAGACGGAGCTCCAGTCTTTACCCCGGAATTCCCAATTGGCAGGAATGTGGGACCCGATGGAGTACCAAAATTGACTCAAAAAGATCCCAATAAAAGGACTCTCATCGCAGAAACTCAGTCCGGTCAACCGGGTTCAAACTTACCCACCGACAGAGAGACACTGCTGGCGGCTGGAGAGACCTATGTTGCTTTGTTTGAGAAATTCAAAAAGGCTTATCCTGACTTGGAAATGACAGGCCCGACTCCTGTGCCTGTGCCTTATCCCGTAACAGCTTGCTCACAAAAACTCCAAGGAAGAGCAGTTTTTGGAGCAGTTGTCAGCCCTCAAGGCTTGCTCAAGGCCGAGCCACAGCCGATCGTCCCCACGGGTTACGGTATTCTCGATAATGCGGCTAAAATTGCGATTATTAGCCCTTCTCTAACATTTGAAGCAGCCAGCACGCACAAGCTTTACCAACTGGATGTCGAGTTTAAGTACGACGAAAAAGTTTGTAGTGGCATTCCTGTCACCCCAACCAGGCCCAACCCACCAGGCCAGCAGCAGCCCGCGCCCGCGCCGACAGCGCCCAGCAGACCAACAGGCCAGCCGCCATCCCCAGCGCCTACTGAAGTGAAACCGCAGTTCGAGAAGCCGCCTGCCCCCTCAAACAAACCGCAGCCAGGGGCCCAACCGTCGCCGCCCGCACCCAAGCCAGGGGCTCAACCGTCGCCCTCGCCTGAACCGAAACCAGCCGCGGAACAGTCGCCTTCTCCTCAACCGCAACCCGCCGAAGAGTCCCCGCAGCCCGAAGCCGCACCATCTCCTGCCGCCGAAGAGTCTCCGCAGCCGGAAGCTGCACCATCTCCTGCCGCCGAAGAGTCTCCGCAGCCGGAAGCTGCACCATCTCCTGCCCCGGAAGTGTCGCCGTCACCGTCGCCGGAAGCAGCGCCATCTCCTGCTGCCGAAGTGTCGCCGTCACCATCGCCGGAAGCAGCGCCATCTCCTGCGGCTACCGAAAATTAATTGGGCATCGCTAATTGGCAATCGGTATTGTAAAACTTCGTTGAGTTTATAAGCAATTATAAACAATAGTAGTTAGTAGTTAGTAGGGTGCGTCAGCTTGAATATTTGTAGCTTCTCAAACGAATTTCTACTTGCTGACGCACCCTACTTTATCAACTAAGAACGAAGTTGTTTTTCGTCCGCCTGACCAGGCTGGGGACGATTGAACTTTTGACTACAAAGCTAATTACCTATTCCCCTTAATCTCTCAATTGTATTGAACTTTATACATTTGAAATAAGTCACCACTTTGCTTTTTTACTACCTTAGCGCCTGCAGCTTTAATCATTTTTTCCCAATCTTCTATTGTCTCTAAAAATACTTCGCCGGCTCGATAAGTTTCCAAAATTGCCCAATCTTCTGCTAAAGGAGCATTGGGGTTGAGGACATCAAAAACAAAATGACCGCCCGGTTTTAGTACCCGCTTTACTTCTCCCATGACAATATTCCAATAGTCTATGGGATAGTAACAGCTAAAGCCTGTAGCGAGGCATAAATCGAACTGAGCCTCTTCGTAATTTAACTGGTGAGCGGGGGCCCATTCTACGCCTTTGAACAGCTTAGAATTGAGCTGAGGGCCGCGAGCGTTTAAGGCGTCTCGCGCTGCGCTGCTGATTTCTTGACCATAAAAATAGGCTTCCCAATCCCGCCAAGGGTAGATGAGAAAGCTGACTCCGCAGCCAATGTCTAAACAGCGCTGATTTTTTTGAGGTTTGGCAATTTTCCAGAAGGGAGAAACTGTTTTTGCTTGGAGAGTTCCTGCGACTGATTCCAGGAAAATCGGCATTGCTTCGACTTCTTCGGGTAAGGCGAAAGCTTCTCCTCGGTATTCGCGATCGAACCGGGCAGCAACCTGCGATAGTAAAACTTGCCAGCTATCTGATTTGCCTTTGGCAAACCAAGTTTGCTCGCTTGTACTTGCTGGGCGTTCGGACTTTTTAGACATTCTTGAATTACCTTTTAGAAGCTTTGAGAGCTTTTGTAAAGTTTTGGCGGTAAGGCTTATTAAAAATTAACGCGGGCCAGAGCAGCGAGAGCTTAAGGCGATTTGCAAAACTTCGATCGAAGTTAGTGCGATCGAACCCATTCCAAAATTTCCAAATACCGCCACCGTAAGCGATCAGCAATGCCAAGCTAATTAACGTACTCATTTAAAAAACCCCTAAGCAATGGATAGGATTTTGGGTCAGCTAGTCAAAGCGCTACCCTTAATCTATCATTTATCAGACGCCAAGGCACACCGATAGCTGTAGTAATTCCACCTTCCGAAAGAGACTGCAAAATCCCCGCTGGCCACAAACTTAAAAATAACACCCCCGAAATAGCTTTCACCGAGCAAGCAAGAAGGGACTTCTGGTAAAAGTCGATCGTTCTGAGGACTTATAAGATTGAATAAGTGAAGAATTAAAGAATTGGGAAGGAATGATGAGATAAGGGTTTCGAGTACGGGCCTACAGTTGCATTCTTTTTTTTAACTGGTATCACCCAAGATCCCCTACAAATCCGAGTTCGACCGGGGGAGTGGTGCGATGCCGCAAGTTCTAATTCGGTTGAAATCGGTTGCTGTTGGGGGACGGCCTGGCCGAACGGGATTTACCAGACGTGTCACTACTCGAAGATAATTAACTAAGAACTGATAGCTCGCGGCCGACGAATTACAGCAGGCAAACTTTTTCTAGCGGACAATAGCGGTAGAGAGCTTTTTAAGCAAGGAGGATTTTATGCGTGCAGTGCTGATGGCTGGGGGATCGGGAACTAGGCTCAGACCCCTGACGTGCGATTTGCCCAAACCGATGGTGCCGATTCTGAATCGCCCGATCGCAGAACACATTATTAATTTGCTAAAAAGGCATCAGATTACGGAAATTATTGCGACGCTGCACTACCTTCCCGATGTCATGCGCGAATATTTTACTGACGGGGCAGAGTTTGGCGTTCAAATGACTTACGCTGTGGAGGAAGACCAACCGCTGGGTACGGCTGGTTGCGTCAAAAATATTGCTGAATTGCTCGATCGCACTTTTTTGGTCATCAGCGGCGACAGCATCACAGACTTCGACTTAACCGCAGCAATCAAATTTCACCGTAGCCAGCAATCCAAAGCCACGTTAATTTTAACTCGCGTTCCCAACCCGATGGAATTCGGGGTCGTGATTACCGAGGAAAATTACCGCATCAGTCGCTTTCTGGAAAAGCCTTCTAGCAGCGAAATTTTCTCCGATACTATCAATACCGGCATTTATATTTTAGAACCCGAAGTCTTGGATTACCTGCCGGTAAATCAGGAGTGCGACTTCTCGAAAGACTTGTTTCCCCTGCTACTGGAAAAAAATGAGCCGATGTACGGCTACATCGCCGAGGGTTACTGGTGCGATGTCGGTCAGCTAGATGTTTACCGGGAATCTCAGTACGACGCGCTGCGGGGAAAGGTCAAACTGGATTTGAGCTACTACAACGAAGTTCGATCGGGACTTTGGGTAGGTCAAAATACTTTTATTGACGATAGCGCGATCGTCGAAGTACCGGCCATGATCGGCAACAATTGCCGAATTGGAGCCCGAGTTAAAATCGATGCAGGTACTGTGATCGGAGATAACGTGACTGTGGGGGCCGACGCTAATCTCAAACGTCCCATCGTCTGGAACGGAGCAATTGTCGGTGAAGACGCTCATCTTAGGGCCTGCGTGATTTGCCGGAGTACCCGCGTAGACAGGCGCGCTCACGTCCTCGAAGGTGCTGTCGTCGGTTCAATGTCCATCGTGGGAGAAGAAGCACAAGTGGGGCCGAGCGTGCGCGTCTGGCCGAGCAAAAATATTGAATCCGGCGCTCTGTTAAATCAAAATTTAATTTGGGGAGAACAAGCTAAGCGGAATTTGTTCGGTCAGCGTGGCGTTCAAGGACTGGCAAATGTGGATGTTACCCCGGAATTTGCAGTGAAATTGGGCGCGGCTTATGGCTCGACTTTAAAACCGGGGACTGCGGTATCGGTTTCTCGTGACCAGCGGAGCATTTCGCGGATGGTTTCGAGGTCTTTGATTGCGGGTTTGATGTCGGTGGGAATTAATGTGATCAATTTGGAATCGACGGCAATTCCGATCGCGCGCACGGTTTCGTCTACGATATCAATTGCTGGCGGCATTCATGTTCGCATTTCGCCCGATCGCTCCGACCACATTTTAATTGAATTCTTCGATATCAAAGGCATCAATATTACAAAAGGAGCTGAGAAAAAAATCGAGGGGGCTTATTTTAAGGAAGATTTGCGGCGAGCTCTAATTCCCGAAATTGGAGAGATGACGTACTTTAACCAAGCTCTCGATGTTTACAACCGCATTTTTGAGCGGCAGATGAATGTTGAGGCAATACGCTACAGCAATTCTAAGGTGGTAATCGATTACGTTTACGCGGTTTCTGGAGCAATTCTGCCCCAAATGCTTGCCAAGTTCGGCTGCGATGCGGTGGTTCTCAATGCCAGTCTCAAACAGACTTCTCTAAGCAACGGGGAACGGGAATATTTGCTCGACCAACTCGGCCGGGTGGTGAAAGCACTCAGCGCTAATTTTGGAGTGCAGGTATCGGCTAACGGCGAACAGCTCATTTTGGTAGATGAGTCTGGGATAGCGATTCGTGGGGAAATGCTGACGGCGTTGATGGTAAATTTGATGCTGACTTCTCATCCCAAAGGTACAGTAGTAGTGCCGGTTCATGCGTCTTCTGCGGTGGAGGCGATCGCCCGACGCTATCAAAGCAAGGTAATCCGCACGAAGGCGAACCCAACTGCTTTGATGGAAGCCGCTAACAGGAACCCGAATGTGGTTTTGGGCGGCAGCGGCCTTATGGGTTTTATTTTCCCGCAGTTGCATCCCGGATTTGACGGAATGTTCTGCATTGCTAAAGTGATAGAAATGATGACGATTCAGGAGCGATCGCTCGGACAGATCAAGGCGGAACTTCCCCGCATCACCCACCGCAGTTACAGCGTCCGCTGTCCTTGGACTATCAAGGGTTCGCTGATGCGACATTTAGTAGAAACTCATTCGCCCGATCGTTTAGAATTATTAGATGGAGTGAAGATTTTTAACTACAGCGACGACAATTGGGTATTAGTTTTACCCGATGCTAGTGAACCGACCGTTCATATCTTCGCCAACAGTGAGGATCGAGATTGGGTATCTGAAACGTTGAAGGAGTACCGCGCCCTCGTTCACGATTTTGTCACTCAAGCCGAGGCGGCGGTTCTCCAAGATAAATTTGGTAACGTGTAATCCGTCATGGTGACAACTAATAGCGATCGGGCGCAGAAAAATCAGTAATTACCAATTGGCAATTGGCAATTCCCCAAAGCAAGACCCACAAGTCATCGGTACACGGATAGCTATTTCTTCCTTCTTCCTTCTTCCGTCTTCCGTCTTCCTTCTTCCTTCTTCCTTCTTCCTTCTTCCTTCTTCTTCCAATTCCCAATTACGCACAGAGAACAGATGAATAGCTGCATTTTGATGGCGGAAATAATTCAACAACCGCAACTCCGTTATACTCCTGACAATCAACTTCAAATCGCTGAGATGTTGGTGCAGTTTCCTGGCCCAAAACCAGAAGATCCGCCCGAACATTTGAAAGTGATAGGATGGGGCAATTTTGCTCAAGAAATTCACGAGAAATATCACGAGGGCGATCGCGTGATTATTGAGGGACGGCTGAGCATGAATACGATCGAAAGAGATGGTATTAAAGAAAAGCGCGCTGAACTGACAGCTCAAAGGATTTACAGTGTCGGCGCCGATGCCATGAGTTCGGCTCCTCCAACTAGAACCGCCCCGGAACCGGCTCAAATTCGCGACACCGCCCCGGCTAATGTGCCGAGCAATGTAGTACCTTTAGGCTCGCGGAACCGCAGTTCTAACAGCGCTCCAAGCGGCCCTAACCGCACGTCTAGTTCGGATTGGAACTCCCATCAGTCGTCTAATTCTGAGTCCGATCGCCAGTCGGGTTCGTCTAACGAACCGGAAAATCCCGATTACGATCCGATTCCATTTTAAAAATTAGGGTGCATCACTTTACAACTCGACTGTTCGATCGAAAGTGACGCACCTTAATTTAAGAGCGATCGCACTTCAGGAAAAAAGAGGGCGCTCCTCTTCGAGGGCTGCACTAACGAATTTGACTGAACTACGAGCTCTCATTGCAAATTTTACAGCTCGATCGTCACAACTTTTTTCTTGCTTTTTTCGTCGCGCAGCACGACTGTATTGTAGGGTGATGTATCCGTCCCCAGCGGAATTGGCAGCTTAAAGCTGCCGCTCTTATGCTTAAGTTCGCCTAAATCAATGCTTTTCGTTATATTGCCATCTGTTGCCAGATAAGCGGTAAGTTCGCCTTTATAATCTTCAATCAAAAAGTCTCTGAAGAAAACGACTTCCCCAGCCTCGGCATCGATAGCAAGGATGACCGTACCGCTAAACGTTGCGCCTTTTTCTTCTTCATCAACCGTCGCCATTTTAATTTCCGAGGGGTCTTGACCGGACATATCTGGCATAAATTTTTTCTCCTGAGCAAAGCGCAATAATTAACAAGAAGCTTACCTGATGCTAGGGGCGATCGCAAAACTCTTAGGACGTATTTCTGCATCTGTCTTGCTTCTGTCTGAGGTTAGAGAAGCCCGCGATCGCGCATTATACCCCCAAGTCTCGCAAACACCGCCGCGCTAATTCGATTCGATATTTAGCATCCTTACTCTGGAGTTTTTAAGGAGCGCGAATTAAATAACTTACAATTTTAATTGTTATTGTGGGATGGGCGTCCCGCCCGTCATGAGTGGACGGGCGGGAC
>NZ_JAUBTG010000075.1:0-22104 GCF_036702395.1 Microcoleus sp. D3_18_C2
CGGAATGAAGCGAAAGTTTCACGTTCCGTTCTGAAGGAGAGGTAGGGGTAGAAATGCCCCTATCGACTCTAACTACCTGAAACACAAGGAAGTTGGGCATTACCCCTGCTCCATGAAAGAATTAGTAGTGGGTCTTCACCCATACTTCAAGCAGCTTCTCAACTCAAACTTGTCTGTGAACATAGTGTCAACCCAGTTTTAGCAGTTTTAGATCGAGAATATGGCAATGCAACCTGGGTTTTAGCACAAGCAGATATTCAAGCTGATTGCTTAATCAGAGTCCGAAAAAATGCCTGCTTATGGTCAGCACCACCAGCCTATAGTGGTCGTGGTAGACCGCACAAGCACGGGCAAAAAATGAGACTCAATGACCCAACCACATGGCCTGAAGCGGATACTGCGATTGAAATTGACGAAGATCCAGAGTTGGGACAAGTCCGAGTCAGACAATGGATTGACTTACATTTTTATCGTGCCCCTGAACAAAAAGTCAATTTAATCCTCGTTGAAAGAATGAAGCCCATGTCAAACGGTCAACCATTTCCACCCTTATGGTTAGCTTGGGTGGGAGAACGAACTCTACCTTTAGAAACTGTTTGGTTTAAATATTTGCGACGCTTTGGAGTCGATCATTGGTATCGATTTGCGAAGCAACGATTGCATTGGACATTGCCTAATTTGAGAACCCCTGAACAATCCGAGCGTTGGAGTGATTTAATGCCATTGATGAGTTGGCAACTCTGGCTGGCCAGAGATTTAGTAATCGAGAATAGACTTCTGCAGGCAATCTGCTACTATCAATTTAACCCCTGGACGTGTTGCCCAATCAATGTTTTCGCTTTTGGTTGACATTGGGACTCCAACAAAAATCCCTAAACATAGGGGAAAATCCCCCGGTTGGGAAAAAGGAAGGGTACGAACTAAGGCACCGTGCTATCCCACCGTTAAAAAACGGGTTTCTCGACGTAAAAAGTCTTCAAGATTAGCTATTTAATCTTCTACTTTTTGAGTTTTTGAGCAACAGCTTGCCTGAGATTCAAAGGTGGCTACTTTTAGCTGCGCTCATTTTTTAGTCTAAACTACAGTGAAAATCGAGATTTAGGTATTGTTAAATCTCAACGAAAGCCCAATGTTAAGTTAATTGTTGCACCTTTCCCTGATCGACAGCGAGGCTCCGATCGATATTTCTTTGAAACATCTTCTCAAACCCCCTTGACAACTGCCATACAAGCTTAACTTGTTACCAATGTGCTGTGCCTAGATTGTGAACCTTCTTTTTTTACTGTTACCCCGATTTATTGAGCGGATACCATTAAGTTATTTATTTTTCATTCCTTACGGCTGACGCATTTGCTACCTCAGAAATCCGGTTTTTATCCGCCCATGCGTAAACATGAAATATAGATATTGGGTAGGGACACGGCACTGCCGTGTCCTACTCTATTTCATCTGATTGAAAACTGGTGTAAGAGTTACACAGCCAGGGTTTTTTGTTCGGATTTGGTAACTGCTGAATCAACTTCTAAGAGAGAACCTTCGGGGGATTCGATCGCAAATCCCGCATCTCGAATCATGTCCCAATCTTGATGGGCAGCTTGTCCGGGAGTTGTCAGATAATCGCCAACAAAGATAGAATTAGCAGGGTAAAGGCCGAGAGGTTGCAGCGATCGCAAATGCACTTCTCGTCCCCCAGCAATCCGAATTTCTTGACTGGGAAGCAAAAATCGGAACAAACAGAGAATTCGCAAACATTGGCGGGGATTTAACCTGTTCACCTCTGCAAATGGCGTTCCGGGAATTGGAATGAAAAAGTTGACCGGCACGCTAGTAACGCCCAAGTTGCGAAGCGAAAGTGCTAAATCGATCGCATCATCATCCGATTCGCCCATCCCCAAAATTCCGCCGGAACAAGTTGTGATACCCGCTGCTTTTACGTGTTCGACGGTTTCCACCCGATCGCCAAAAGTGTGAGTCGTGCAAATGTCCGAGTGATATGATTCGGAAGTATTGAGATTGTGATTTACGCGATCGACTCCAGCTTTAGCCAAACGATGAGTTTGTTCCTCGCTCAACAATCCCAAACAAGCACAAATTTTCAGGTTATAATTTGCCTTCACAGTCTCAACAGCATCCAAAACGCGATCGAAAGTAGATGCGCTAGGTTGGCGGCCCGAAATCACCAAACAAAACGTACCTGCTTTTAAATCTGCGGCGCGTTGGGCCGCATCCAGAATTTTCTCCTTAGCTAAAAGCGGATATTTCTCAATTTCCGCAGTCGAAATTTTTGACTGAGAACAATAATGGCAATCTTCAGGACAAAGGCCACTTTGAGCATTTAACAAATAGTGCAGCCTGACTCGGTTTCCCCAGTAGTGGCGGCGCACCCGATAAGCTGCGTTTAGTTGTTCCAGCAAAACCTCATCCGGTGCGCGCAATACGGCTAAAGATTGCTCGCGAGAGAGACATTTGCCCGCCAGCGCGTCGTCAGCCAAATCGTTCCAATTGGGTAAATTCATTACTAAAATTAAAGGGTTTACAGAGTATCCAAAACCTGACGAATCACCCGATAAATCGATTCTAGTTCATCAGGAGAAATGCAGTAGGGAGGCATCAAGTAAAGCGTATTTCCCAAGGGGCGGAGCAAAAACCCCGCTTCGAGAAATCTGGCTTTCAATACAGGAGCAATGTCATTAAAATAACCGGAATCGCTTTCCGTTTTCACATCCATTGCTACGATGGTGCCACAAGTCCGAATCCGTTCTAGTTTAGGATGATTTCTCAGCCATTGATTCAGATATTTGTGGTGGAGTTTTTCCATCCCTTGATACACATTTGGGTTTTGCTCCAAAAGCTCCAAGGATGCTACACTCACCGCACAAGCTAAGGGATTTCCGGTGTAAGAATGACCGTGAAAAAAAGCTTTGTCCCATTCATCTCGCCAGAAAGCTTGATAAATATCCTCCGATGCCATTGTGACAGCAATTGGCAAACAGCCACCAGACAATCCTTTAGACAAACACAGGATATCCGGTGAAGTTGCAGATTTAACCGAGGCAAACAGTTCGCCCGTGCGCCCAAAACCCGTCATTACTTCATCGTAAATCAACAATACATTAAACTGGCGGGCAAGTTGTGCGATCGCCTGCAAAAACTCAGGGCGGCACATTCGCATCCCCCCAGAACCTTGCACCAAAGGTTCGATAAAAATTCCCGCATAGCCGCCCTGCTTTAACAAAAACTCCAACTTCTCTAAACTCGCCGCCTCCTTGCTTTCCACCTCCTCATCGCCGTCAAAAGTCGCGGGAAAAGGAACAACATCCCCAGCAAACATTAAAGGTGCAAAAGATTCCCACCACAGCGAACTTCTGCCAGCCGACATCGCGCCCACAGTATCGCCGTGATAACCTCCCTCAAAACTAATAAAGCTAGTGCGATTAGTTTCTCCGATATTTTGCCAATATTGAAATGCCATTTTCAGAGCAACTTCAACAGCAGTCGAGCCGTTATCAGAAAAGAAAATCCGCGTTAAAGAAGCAGGCGTATGAGTTAGCAATTTATTCGCAAGTTTCTGGGCAGGTTCGTGAGTAAATCCGGCAAAAATTACGTGTTCTAACTTTTGGGCTTGTTCGTAAAGAGCCTCAGCGAGAACCGGATGGCTGTGCCCGTGAACTGTCACCCACCAACTAGAAATGCAGTCGAGAATTTGCCGCCCGTCTGCTAATTCCAGCACCGCTCCTTTGCCGCGAATTACCTTCAGTGGCGGGGCAGCCGTTTTCATTTGCGTGAAGGGCTGCCAAATCGGTGAATTTGAAGAATTCTGTTCCTGATTCGCAGTCATTTTTGCCCCGATTACTAATATTAACCTGCCTTTTAATATAGCAATAATAACGACCTTATGAACTTTTTATTTTTGATTATTTCTTCTTCTCTTCCTACCTGTCCTTAGCGTCTTCGCGGTTCGTTAAAAAAAAATCTAGTTTGGTGTCGAGGGCGGCTGCGCTGTAACGTCTGCCGCCATCTCACTTATTCGCGGGCGATGGTTAAAATTGTCAGTTACAATTTTCTACCTTTCAGCAAATAAGTTGTCATAGCTCCTTTGCCTTTAACATTAATTTTACCGCGCTTTTCCAACAAATACTTATCGCACAGCAATTCATAAGTTGAGTTGCTAACTTGAATTTTACCCGGAAGTCCCTGAGATTCCATGCGGCTTGCTGTATTTACAGCATCTCCCCACAAATCGTAAATAAACTTTTTAGTGCCGATGACACCTGCTACAACAGGCCCAGTATTAATGCCAATGCGGATATTGAGAGGTTTACCGCATTCGTCGCGGAATTTCATAATTTCTTGCTGCATTTCCAGGGCCATTTCGGCAATAGATTCGGCGTGATTTGTACAGGGAAGCGGCAAACCGCCTGCTACCATATAATTGTCGCCGATCGTCTTAATTTTTTCTAAGCCGTATTGTTCGCTTAAGCGATCGAAAGATGAAAATATTTTGTTAAGCAACTCGACTAATTCTTCAGGAGATGTGCGCGAAGATATTTCGGTAAAGCCCACAATATCAGCAAACAAAACCGTAACTTCGGCAAATCCGTCCGCAATATTTATCTGACCTTGTTTTAGGCGATCGGCAATCATTACTGGTAATATATTTAGTAATAAACGTTCCGACTTTTCTTGTTCGGCGCGCAATACTTCCTCAGCTTGTTTCCGCTGTGCAATTTCCTGGTATACTCGGTGAAACATTTGATTGAAGGCGACCATGAGTTCTCCCAACTCGTCATCCCGCTTGACAGACAGAGAGTAGAAATCAGGTTGTTCTCGATCTTTGCTCAAAGCGTCTCCAGCAGCGATCAAGTCATCGCGCAATCTCAAGATAGGTGAAATTACTGTCAGCCCTAAAAACAACATAGTCACAGAAGTGACAAAGGCTGATATAATGATGACTAGAACAGCAATCCGTCCGATAAATGCGTAGAGTTCCGGCTGGACTGTGGAAGCATCGTGGCGAACAATTAAGATGTAATCGCCTCCCAAATGTCGCTCCGTCCAAGCAATATCGTACCTCTTGCCATCGAAATTGTGATTGTGAACTATGCGAGATTCTTTTAGTTGCTCTAAACTGATTTCTGGGGGTTCGCCAAGTGTATATATTAGTTCACCGTTAGTTTGGTAAATAGATAGTCCTAAGACTACTTGAGAATCCTTAGTAATATTTTTTACTTCTTCTTGCAATAAAGTGCGATCGGAAATATCTTGTTGGAGCACAAACTCTAGGGAATCAACAGTCGCCCGAGATACCTGTTCCAGTTGGCTTAAAAGTTCATTTTCTCGTCGAAAATAAGAGGGAACTAAAATAATTCCTTCTATGACAAGAATGCTAGCAAATACCCACAAAGCTATTTGCCTAGACAAGCGAGATTGGAAAAATTTCAAGAATGATAAAATCGGCAAGGGCATAAAATTTACTATTTGGCAAATGGCTAATGTAGGACATAGGAAAAAAACCGGGTTTCTGGTAATCAATTTTGGGTTGTCAACGAAGCAACCGCGCAGAAACCGGGTTCTCACATCCCCTGTGTAATTCCTGTAATAGTCCGCCGTCAGCAGTCAGCAGCGACTAACTGTTAGTTCTTGGCTGCTTGCTGCTGACTAATGACTGATCGCTCTCGACTAACTAGCAGACCCCTTCATAATATAATAAACAAATTAAACCGAAACGGCGCTGACTAGCCTGCCTGCAAGCAGATAAGTATTCATATAGCCCTTGCCTTTGATGTGAATAATTCCTCTGTTTTCAAACAGATACTTATTTTGCAAGATATCGTAAGTTGATTGTGTGACTTGAATCGCGCCTGCAATCCCGTCAGGATGGAGGAAAGCTCAGACATACTTGCCATCGCTCTCCCTACGCCGACACCAAATAAAATTGTCAAAGCAAGGAGAATTTGTTTGTAAACTAATTGGCTGATGGCAGCCCGACTGCGAGAAATCAATTGGCGCATGGTATCCTCAAGTCTGAGGTTTAATCTTTATTTCAATTTATTCACTACTAACATAACACTGCTTGTTCAAAGTTTTTTGCTGGCGTCCGGGGTAAAGCAAGACTCTCTGGCTGTAACGGAGGATCAATCGATTTTTGATTTTTGATTTTTGATTTTACATTAAAGAATTGAAGCATTGACTTGCGCGAGATAAATACGTTCGGCAAGTTTCATCGGATACAGGTTTTTTATTTCTGGACAGATGAATCACGTGGCGGGTATCGTGGATGCTTTCGGTTAATTATTGTTTACCACGAGTGTTTGGCTTATCCGTAAAAATACGCATAACTATATAGCGGTTTTGTGTTGAGTGAAGTACAGATGATCGGGTAAGGACAGGGCAGTGGCTTGTCCCTACTTCCGCACTTTTTGCTCTATTTCAGTTAGGATAGCAATTGTAGTCTATGGTTGACGATCGTGAATTCTGACTCTACTGCCTCACCTGGGCGCAACGAAATTTTTCCGGGAGAAGTTTTCGTCAATACTGCCAATTTTGATACCGGCATTCGGCGACTTTTACCTAAATATGACGAAATGCTGGATGTATTAGCAGGCTGCATTGCTAATACAAACGACGGCATTTTAGAACTAGGCTGCGGTACGGGGGAACTCACTTTAAAAGTTCTCAAACTCTACCCGTCTGCGGAAATAGTTGCTGTCGATTACTCGCCGCGAATGCTTGATTTTGCCCGCGCCAAAATTGAGTCTGCAGGATACGCAGCCCGGTGGACTGGCATAGAAATGGATTTTGGAGAATGGGCAAACAATCCAAATTTCTCAGGCTTGGGCGATAAATTCAATGCTTGCATTTCATCTCTGGCAATTCATCATCTTGAGGATGACATTAAGTTAAAATTGTTTCAACGGATTCGCGAAAGTTTAAATGCTGGTGGCTGTTTTTGGAATGCCGATCCTCTTTTAGCAGAATCAGCAGCAATGAAAGATATTTATCAAGCGGCGCGAGAAGATTGGGCGCTAAGTCAGGGGGAAACATTAGCACAAATTCGCGCAAATGTGGGGAAGAGTGTCTCTTACGGATATTCTAATCCCGATCGCCTAGCTACACTTTCGGCACAGTTGGAAATGCTGGTAAATGCTAGATTTGACACTGTGGCAGTGCCTTGGAAATACTACGGGATGGCGGTTTTTGGGGGATTTGTTAATTGAAAAAAGCAGTCTTGGAGGCAATTGTCGCGATTCAATCGACTTGTAAGGTGCGTCAGGCTGAGGATGTGCGCGAAATAATTAGGGTTTGCGTCAGACGCACCCTACTGACTCGGATGCAATTGTCGCGATTCAATCGACTTCTTGCAAAAGTCCTTTCGATCAAATTTTCGGACGGGCAAGATGCCCATCCCACAAGAGAAAAAACTTTTTGTGGGACGGGCCTCTTGCCCGTCCCAGCTATTTTTGCAAGAGGTCTAATCGACTTGTAAGGTGCGTCAGGCTGAGGATGTGCGCGAAATAATTAGGGTTTGCGTCTAACGCACCCTACTGGCTTTTATAAAATATATAATACTGTCAGGATTGAGGAAACAAAATGACTGCAACTGCGATTCAAAGTATTGACTGGGATGCTTTTTCTTCGGAACTATCGGGAATCGAAATAATTAGCGATCGCGCGCAAGTTGTCAAGCTATCTCAAGACTATTATCACTTCAGTCCTGTTTTGCAACCTCTCTTAAGTGATAAAACAGGAGATTTAGTAGTTCGTCCCGCCAGCGAAGCCGAAGTTTTGCGGATTGCTGCAGCCTGCGTCAAATCCAAAATTCCGCTAACTGTTAGAGGTGCAGGAACGGGCAATTACGGGCAGTGTATTCCCCTCAAGGGCGGCGTCATTTTAGATACCAGCAAAATGAACAGTATCCGCTGGATAAAACCGGGTTTAGCTTGCGTAGAACCAGGGGTGAAAATGTCGGTTTTCGACAAACAAGCGCGAGAAACTGGTTGGGAATTGCGGATGGTTCCCTCAACCTATCGCACCGCAACGATTGGGGGATTTATCGGCGGCGGTAGCGGGGGAATTGGTTCGATAACTTACGGGCAATTGCGCGATCGCGGAAATCTTCATGCCGTTCGAGTCGTTACAATGGAAGACGATCCCCGCGTCATCGAATTGCGCGGCGATGAAGTGCAAAAAGTCAATCACGCTTACGGCACAAATGGGATTATTACTGAGTTAGAAATTCCCCTCGCCCCTGCTTATCCTTGGGCGGAAATCATCGTCGCTTTTGACGATTTTATGACATCGGCAAACTTCGGTCAAGCTTTGGGCGATGCTGACGGAATTATCAAAAAACTAATTTGTGTTTGTGCTTGGCCGATTCCTGCTTATTTTGCTGCTTTCCGCGAGGAGATTCCTGAAGGTAAGCACTGTGCTTTGTTAATGGTAGCTGAATCTTGTCTGGAACCGCTGCAAGATTTGGTGGGCGAATATGGCGGCACAATTTGCTATCAAAAAAACGCGCAAGCAGCGAGCAAAGGTGCAGCCATTGCTGAATTTACTTGGAATCATACAACTCTACACGCTCGCAGCGCTGACCCGTCTCTGACTTATTTGCAGACGCTTTTTCCCGCAGATAAAGGTTTGAAATTGATTGAGGAACTGTATAATTATTATGGGGATGAGGTGATGATGCACTTGGAGTTTTTGCGGATGAATGGCAGGGCGATCGCTGCGGCTTTGCAAATAGTTCGCTACACTACGGAATCACGGCTCAATGAAATTATTCGCTATCATGAAGAGCAAGGCGCACTGATTGCTAATCCTCACACTTATATATTGGAAGATGGAGGGATGAAAAGTATTAATGTGGAACAGTTGCAGTTTAAAGAGTTGGTCGATCCTTACGGTTTGCTTAATCCGGGTAAAATGCGGGCGTGGTTGGAACGGGATTAAGGGGGATGGTTTTTAGATCGTTCGGCGGTTGAAACCGCTGCTAGACAAACGAAGTCCGCCTACGCGGACTAATAAATAAAGATTAAAACTTGGCGGTTGAAACCGCTGCTAGACAAACGAAGTCCGCCTTCGCGGACTAAGAAATCAATTTAAGGGACAGGGGCGGTAATTTCTGTAGGTGCGATCGCCCCTGGTGTAGGTACTGCTTGCTTTTCCAGTAGTAGGCGCTGTTTGTTCCGAAATTCTGCGGCCGCATCGTTTAAATTTTGGCGCTGTTCGGTAGTAAATTCTTCCATGCTGCGGCCGCCTCCCAATCTGGATCTGTGAATTAAATCAAATATTCCGCTTCCGCTGCTGCGGCCGGAAAAGGGGTCGGTATTGTCTTGAGTTTGAAAGTCTTGCAGCGGTTGGGCATTATTTAAACCGCTGGCTTGAGCGAAGCTTGCTTGAGGGGAGAACAGAGCACAGGATGCGATCGCGCTTGCAGCAATCCCAATCATCAATTTGCCGGATTTGGAAGTTTTGGTGTTCATAATTTATTAGTTGAATCTTCAAAAAAACAATTGTATCTAAACAATATTCTGACTTGCGACTAAATATTATATTACTTCGCTGGGGCTAAGGACACGGCAATGCCGATTGGTGTGAACAATCACCTGAAAGCCTTGATAAATCTCGTTTTTACCTGAGTCCAGATCCCCCTAAATCCCCCTTAAGAAGGGGGACTTTGATCCATTTCCGGTTCCCCCCTTCTTAAGGGGGGCTAGGGGGGATCTAGGCTTAATAGTCCAACACCATTCTGTGACTGGGTTTGACGTTAAGTTGACACCAATGGGCTCTTGGAGTGTCCCTACAATTGACGGTGCAGGCTAAACGATCGCCCGCAGATAGGCCACGATCGCCCTAAGCAAACCTGCGTCGCAGCAGCGGTTGAATGCTCAGCAGCGCCACCAAATCAAACGCCAGCAGCACTAATAGCGCTCCTCCAAAGGTGACAGTACCCCAAGGAGCCTGCATCACGACACTGGCTAGCGACCAATCGCTGTGCAGGTACAGGTAGCGGATGGGTTCGATCGCATAACTCAGAGGATTGAGAGTCACCACAACTTGCAGCCACTCTGGCATAAATGACAGCGGCGCGAGGGCTGTGCTGGCAAATAACAGCGGCAAGTTAGTAACAAAAATTACCGCTATTAATTCTACGTGACCGGGAAGAGCGAAGGCTAAACCCAGACTCAAGCCGGTGACGCCCAAAACTAGCAGCAGCACGATCAGGGCGATCGCCCCAAGTCCGGCAATTCCGGGGAATCCCGCGCCCAAAAACGCCCCCGCTGTAACGATTGTGCCGGTTTGGATGAAACTCAGGGTGACGATAAAAATAGCCGAAGCGAGGACGATCGAAAATCTGGAAGCCAACGGCGCGACTAACAAGCGGTTGAGAAATCCGAATTCGCGATCGAACATAATCGGCAAACCAGCATTCAGCGCCCCGGCAAAGGCTGTAAAAACGATTACACCAGCGCCGAGAAATTGTCCGTAATTCTGGCTTTCGCCGAACAAGCCTGCGGGTGCATTTTCAAACAGAGCTCCGAACAAAACCAACCACATCAGGGGCTGAATAATGCCTGCAACTAGCGTCGAGGGGCGACGCTGCAATTGAATAAACAGGCGCTTGGTTAAGGCGAGTGTTTCTTGGATAAAGTCGCCCAGCAGGGAAGTGGATGTGTCAGCGGATGCCGTGGAGAGTGGCCGCTGCTGGTTGAGGTTGTTGGGGGATGTAACAGTACCGCTCATAATTGCTTGTTGATTAAATCTAACTCTCTTTACAGTAGCAAGTCTGGAGGTATTGGTGGTGTTGGGCGGGCGATCGGTCTAAAATTGAGAATAAGCTCATCAAATATGCTAAATAAAAACTTGATTTATTAGGAGGATAAAGCTATGTCATCAAGGGCGATCGCCACTTTGGTTAAAATCATGGAATCTTTGCCAGAAACTCTTCAAGATAGAGTTGTTGAACACCTGCGAGAATACATTCTGAAATCAAATATTACTATTCCTGTCAACCCCGACGGTAAGTTAGAAATTCCCGCTGAGATTGAAGCTCAACTGAAGCCTGGGGATCGATATGCAGTTACAGTTACAGGAGATAGTATTGTTTTTCAGAAGGTAACAGGTTTTGACTGGGAGGAATGGGAACGGCGAATAGAAGCAGCGAGTCCAGATCCTGATGAGTTAACAATGGAAGAAATTTGCGAACTTGTGCGGGAAGTGCGTCGGGAGAAACGTTCTGAAAAAGAGTCGCACAAATGAAAATTGTAGTGGATACTAATATCTTTGTGTCAGGCTGGCTGTGGGGAGGTATCCCAGCTCGTTTATTCAGATTAGCTCGAACTCGTAAACTCATAATTTGTGCTTCTGAACCAATACTAGCAGAATTAGAGAATACTTTGAACAAACAAAAACTCCAGGCGAGATTACAGTCTTTGAGTTTTACCGTTAATGGTTTAATGAGCGGAACACGAGAGTTAGTGGAGATTTATCCGATTTCCACTATCAACGTGCCTGAGTTACGAGATGCTAATGACAATATGATTTTAGGAACTGCGATCGCTGCTGATGCTGATGCAATTGTGACGGGCGATCTGGATTTGTTAGTGTTGCAGGAATATGAGGGGATTCCTATTGTTACGGCTAGGGAGTTTTTGGAGCGTTATTTTCCAGAAAATTAGGAGGCGATCGCACTTGGTTTAAGTAAGGGCGATCGCAGACTTACAACTTAGCATTCCCAGGTTACGCAGTCAGAAGGCAGTTATGGTTTAGCAGCTTTAACATCTTCAACCATTTTAATCGCCTCTTTGATTGCAATTTGACCGCTTTCTACGGCCCTAATTAAATCCTGAGCGTCTTTCGGGCTAATTAAATTGAGCCTGACGGGTTCTTTCAAGGAAACAATAAATTTATTTTTATCGCTGTCTTCCAGCTTAGAGGCTCTTTCTTTGGCTTCAATATCTGTTACCTGTTTTTTTAAATTTTCAACCATTTCTGCTTGTTTTCCCTGGTCAAAAGTGTCATCCGATAACATTCGTTTTACCCCTACAAGACCAGCAGCACCTAAAGCTGCACCGCCAACAACTAATCCTACGGGAGGTGCAACGGTTATTAACCCAAATAGAAATGATGCACCACCGAAAGCTGCCACCGCCGCACCGGCACCGACAGCCCCCACTACACCAATGCCAATCTCTGCTAAAATCCCTAATTTATCGTGTGGGTTTTTTTCCAGTTGCTCAATTGCCTTCAGAATTTGCTCTTTGGTTGGCGTTTTATTGGCCGACATATTAAACCTCAATCTTTTTGCTAATTTGGGCAGTTAAGCAGTGATGACGTTGCGGAAAATTGTATTGAAAACGTCTATCAGTAATTGAAAAAAATCTTTGGCAATCTCAATAATCTCTTGAACAATTCCAATAATTCCATCAGACACCTCTTTGCCTCGATCGAGTCGGTGGCCGGCTATTGCACCAATTGGGATACCCAGCGCTGTTGCCAAAGGTTCTAATAACGGGCCGACAAATGGTATCGAACTTGCCAAAATTCTTACAGCGACACCAACAGCAACCCCTATCGCTAAATGGGGATGCGCTTTGACAAATTCTATGATTTTAATGAGGAGAATTTTGCCGATAAGTAAAACTTTGTTAGCAGCTTTTTTCGTGTATGTGGCGAGTTCATGCAGCCGGATCGAGACTTCATGCGGCAAGCCGATATCATTTAACCACACATACAAGTCGCTGCTACTCATTGCATCAGCATCGACTTGCCAGAGAGCCATTTTTAAATTAGCTTGAGGTAGGGATAATGCACTAGACATAATTTTTTATCCTCTTGGAAATTACCAAATTTTTACGAACATTTCACGAGGCGAAAATCCCCTAGACATTGCTCACCGATGCAGCCACATTTTGAGCAACTTTTTGAACCGTTAGGGATGGACGGTGCTATCTGGCATAGTTGCGCCAGTCAGATTTACATTGTTAAAATCTTTTAGGTTGCCTAAGATTGTTTTCAAGCCCGTTATTAAATTTTAATTTAATTTTTATGTATTGGAAAGTAGGAGAATGTCACAATTTGCCAGGAGTTAATAAAATTAGCTAGCCGTTAAAAGTCATATTTTGTCCTTCTTAGCCATAAAACGTCAGAAAAAGTCTGATACAATAGATAAAACCTCCTACATTTACCCAATAAATGGATGTTCAAGAACTCTTAAGGTTGGCCGATGGCTTGGTGTTCGCTAAGACCGGCAAACGATTGGACGATCTGCAACAGGCAGTAGTACGGGGAACGTGGCAAGGTAAAAGATACTCCGAAATTTCTAAAGAGGTTCATTGTACTGAACGCCATGTCAGAAATATTGCCTCAAAGTTATGGCAAACTCTTTCAGAAATATTAGATGAAGATGTAATGAAATCAAATTTGCGCTCCACAATGGAGAGGTATGAATTTTCTAAAGTTTCAAATTTTGGTGATTTTAATTTTGTACAAAACAAAGGTAACATCAACGTTTGCACAGAAACCTCACACCCTCCAAAAGCTCCACAACACTCACCCCCTACACAAACCTCAAATGAAGACAACACCCAACAGAAACCCCGACTCGATTTAAGAGATGCACCGGAGCTCAAAACCTTCTACAACTACCCCAACTCACCCCTCACCGCCCTCGAAACCTGGATTCTAGAGCAAAACTGCCGCCTCCTCACCATCACAGGCATGGCAGGCACCGGCAAAAGTGCGATCGCCCGTAACCTCATCCCCCAAATTCAAACTCAATTCGATCGCATCATCTGGCGCAGTCTCCGCACTTCTCCGCCCCTCGAAACAACCCTCAAAACCCTCATTCAATTTCTCTCAAATCAACCAGAAATTAACTTTTCCGCCAACATCGATGCTCAGTTGTCAATCCTAATCGAATATTTGCGCGAAAATCGCTGTCTAATCATCCTCGATGACGTGCAGCAAATTCTCAGCAGCGGGCAACTTGCAGGAAATTACAAACCCGGATATGAAAACTACGGAACCCTATTTAAACTCATCGGCGAAATTCCCCACAATAGCTGCTTAATTCTCAATAGTTGGGAACCTCCCTCAGACATCATCACATTCACCGACGATAATTCAGCAGTACGTTTATTGCAGTTAACCGGTTTAGGTGAAGCAGCAACAGAAATTCTGAGAGAAAAAGGTTTATTAGATGAAGAATACTGGCCAGAATTGATTGAACTTTATCAAGGCAATCCCCTATGGTTAAAATTAGTCGCTCAAACTATTAACAACTTATTTAGCGGTAGAGTATCTCAATATTTGAGTTATCAACCAGTATTTTTAAGCGATGAATTGACACCGATATTGCAGCAGCAATATCAGCGGTTGTCGGAAATAGAAAAACAGGCGATTTCGCAACTTAGTAATGAAATCGAGCCTGTTTCGTTTACCCTATGGATGGCAAAATGTCAAGGCTCACAACGTGAATTATGTAAAGCAATTCAATCTTTAGCCAGACGGGGAATGATCGAAAAATTGAGCGGTGAAACAGAAACCATTTTCACGATTCCACCTGTGTTAAAACAGTATGTTAAAATGGTTGCAGAATAGTCTTAAATATCTATAGTCCGGGACACGCTCCGATTAAAGAAACCGGGTTTTTTACCTAATTTACGGTATGTAACTAAGTATTTCGTAAAAAAACCCGGTTTCTGGGCCACCATGCGTAAGTCCTAATCTAGCTAAATGAGAGTAAACCACGATCGCAACTCAAACCCAACCTAAACTAATGCTCACTTTCGATCGATTCATCAAGCAACTTCCAGATGAAGACGGACGTTATGAACTGGTTAATGGAGAAATTGTCAAAATATTACCAACAATCAGACTCCACGAAAATGTAGCTGATTTTATTGAAAATACGTTCCAAGACGAGGTAAAAATACTCAACCTAAATTACAGGGTATCTGGCCGAATTGTAGTCAGGACATTAACCCCGAATGGTAAAGAACAAGGCCGCCATCCTGATGTTACAATAGTAGACAAAACCCTCTGGAAATCTCAACATTTCGCCCTCTCAGCCCTAACTGAACCACCACAATTAGTTGTAGAAGTTGTCTCAACAAATTGGGAAGATGATTATATCGACAAGCTGGATGAATATCAGCGGCTGGGAATTTCTGAATATTGGATTGTCGATTATTTAGCTTTGGGTAGCAGAAACTATTTGGGCAACCCGAAAGAACCGACTGTTTTTGTTTATCTACTTGATGAAAATGGGGTTTATCAAATGACTGCTTACCGAGGAACTGAGCGAATTATATCTCGAACTTTCCCCGAATTAGCATTGACAGCAGAGCAAGTGTTGGATGTATGATATCAAATCTGCCGAAAAGATAAGGATAAAGCATTGCTCATTGGTTTTCGCTTCAACCGAAAGACCGCCAGGGAATTAATTCCCTGGCTAATAGCTAAAGTCCTCTAAAGAGGACTAATGAGTAATGATTTCTTCAGTCCTCTTGAGAGGACTTTAGCTTTGAGGCAGGGGTTTCAACCCCTGACGGGCTCAGGAAAAGAGCGTCTCGAACAGGCAAGATGCCTGTTCCACAATAATTATTGGAGAGGTTTATTAAACTAAACTACGATCGCATCGCCTGTTTTTGCTCAGCCTTCAAATCGCGGTTGCTAGCAGCAGCCAACTCCGCATCCAACAGAGTCTTACCAGTCGCAGCCAAATACACATCATCCAAACTCGGCCGAGATTGAGCAATCCCAAAAGTAGGAAGTCCCGCATCTTTTAAAGCTTGCTGAATAGTCACCAGCGCATCGCTTTGCGGTGTTACTACTAAATTGAGAGAATTTCCTTGAGCCGTATTGACAATTACTTCCTGCACAAAAGGCAAAGATTGCATCAGAGTTTTAGCTTTTTCGGCTTCTTCCATCGGCGAAAACTCCCGAATCCGCAGAGTCACCCGATCGCCCCCAACCCGATTTTTCAACTCCTCCGGCGTGCCCTGTGCAATTACCGTACCCTTGTCAATAATCGCCACGCGATCGGCCAAAGCGTCAACTTCTTCGAGATAGTGACTCGTTATCAAAACCGTAGTACCTTCCTCTCGCAAGCGGCGCAGGAAATCCCACACTACCACCCGGCTTTCAATATCGAGCCCGACAGTCGGTTCGTCTAACACCAAAACATCAGGCTGATGCAGCAATCCAGCAGCCAAATCCAAGCGTTTGCGGATACCGCCGGAATAAGTGCCCGTCTTTTTATTTTCCCACTCCTCCAAACCGAGGAGTTTCACCATTTCGTCAATCCGCCCTTTAATCCTAGGGCGCGGCAAATGGTAAAGCGCTGCTTGCAGTTGCAGGAGTTCCCGCCCCGTCAGCACCTTATCCAGAGCCACTTCTTGGGCGACATAGCCTAGTCTTTGTCTGGCAATTCTCGGCTGACTGACAGCAGAAATGCCAGACACTTCAATGCGTCCGCTATCGGGCGCACTCAAAGTACAAAGTACCCGCAGGGTTGTGGTTTTGCCTGCACCGTTGGGGCCTAGCAAACCAAATATTTCCCCCGGTTCTACCTTGAAGGAAACATCTTTAACGGCTTCTACAGTGCCGTAGCGTTTCTGAAGATTTTCAATTAAAACGGCGGGAGCCATATATTTTGGGGATGAACTGGTTGTTAATATTTTGACACTTCTGAGCTCAAATTGCCGGAATGGTCGATCGACCAATGCGACTCGGTGTGCTTGTAACGATCGCACAATCCTCCTCAACCGGAAACTGGTTATAGTTTTGATTCTTAATATCAGTTTAAAAAGTATTAACTTTCTAGCGGTTCTCAACCCTGATATTCATCAGTTTTCCCACTCTTTAATCTCCCATCTCAAATCATGTCCGGTCAATTAACCATGATTCCTGTAGGGGTTCCCCTCACCAAGATATTGAATAGAAACGGGAAAATCTGTAAACCCGCCCTGGCCTTTAATCGCGGTCAATCGATCGGACATGATATCAAATCCAAAAAATTATGAGTTTTGAGTTAATTCTAACTTTGCAGTTAACAACTCAAAACTCACAAGTTTTCAACAAGTAGAGATGCACCCGAAACCTGTTATTTTATAATTATCTCTACCTATAGGCTGATGTGTAGCGAGATTTTGATAATTAACACACTGGGCAAACACATCACACTTTCGATCCCACTATTAAACACAAAAAACTTCCCGAATTGGCAAGTTCTCCTTGTAACGAGTTCCCAAAAAATGTAACTGTAGGCTCGTGAGATCAATCCCGATAGTTATCAGTCATCACCAATTCTTTAATCGAAAATCGAAAATCGAAAATCGAAAATGGTATTAACTCCTTTACAGAGAGTGGTTGCCAGGTCTTTAATCGACAATTTTTACCCAACCGCGGCGAACGTTGTACAGCAGTCGGTTGATGATGGCATACTCATCTTCATTCAGTGTTCTTTCTAAGAGTGCAGATCTGAGCTGTCTCCGGTCGTGGCGAGTCACGACGCTGGAGAACATGACCTGACCAAATAACTCTTCGAGTGTCATTTGGGATACTGACATGATAAACCTCCTAGTTGATTGAGACAGATAAAATTTTAACAGGCTTGTTGTATTTTTATTATCCACTCTGGGAGGGACTTCAAAGGCGATCGAAAACATTGACACGGTGTGATTTTTTGGCTAAAAATCTGTGACCGAGACTTGGATCGGCAGTGACTTGGATCTCTTAAATTTGTGATGCTTGTCACTAAAGTCAGAGGGGAAAAGTCAGAAGTCAGAGGGAAAAAGACCATCAAGCGCGATCGCCCTCAAAAACTCTCCATCTCGTCCTCATGGCTTCTCAACCTTATTTTCCCCTATGCCAATTTTCCAGCTAATTGAGGCATCGGTCAATAGTCGCCACAACCGACTCTGCCAAATCTTTCAGTGCGTAACCCCCCTCCAAACCAAAAGCTATGCGGCGGGTGAGTTGCAGGCAGTATCCGGTGAAAGTACCGAAATCTGACGGCATCAGAGTCATACTCGCCAGCGGATCGGACGCAGTAGCGTCATAACCAGCGCTGACAATCAACAAATCCGGTTCAAATTTGGACAAAAAAGGCACGACAAGAGATTCAAAGGCGCTCAGGTATTCAGCTATGCCACTGCCGGGATAGAGGGGAATGTTCAGCACGTTGTCGTAGGCACCGCGCTCCTCGGCATCTCCCGTTCCCGGATAGCAAGGAGATTGATGCAGGGAACAGTAGGCAATTTGCCGGCAGCTTTCCACCAAAGATTGAGTGCCGTTGCCGTGGTGTACGTCCCAGTCGAGGATGGCGACACGGTTGATTCCCGGCTGTTCCAAGGCGTAGTGAGCGGCGATCGCAGCATTGGAAAACAAGCAAAAACCCATCGCGCGGGCGTTTTCAGCGTGGTGTCCCGGCGGCCGGGCCAGTACAAAAGCCGGTTCCCCCGCAACCACCACTCGATCGACCCCATCGAGCCAAGCACTCGCCGCCAGCAGCGCTACGTCGTAACTTTCAGCAGAAATCGGCGTATCACCGTCGAGGTAGCCGCCACCCCGATGAGCCAAATGTTCGATTTCTTTGATGTATCTTTGCGAGTGAACTTTTTTGATAGCCGATAACAGTTGTTGTTCGCGCTGCGCCACTGGGGTGGGCAGTTGCCACTCAATTTGATCCGCCCAGGGAGCAGCTTTCAGAGCATTGACGATCGCCGTTAAACGTTCTGGTCGCTCTGGGTGAAGCATTCCAGTCTTGTGCAGCAAGAAATCTTCGGAGTAGATGACGGGTAGCATCGGCTGATTTTAGATTTTAGATTTTAGATTTTAGATTTTTACTTAGCTTTAAGAAGGCCTTCGGTTTTGTGAAATTAAAATTTCGATCGAGTAACCATTTTAATTTCTTAGATGGCCGTCAAAAAAACTCACGAAAGCATGAAACCCGATCGCCTAAAAAAACCTTTTTAGCTTTTGCCAACTGCTGACAAAATCACCAACTGACAAATTATCAATTGTGCTGGTTTCGTCCCTTAATTTTTCTGGCAACTTTCCCATAAATTCCAAGGCAAATTGTGATATAATTTCAGGAGTAATTGGCAATATTTGGCAGCTCTACTGAATCCAAACCGATTTTATCGCATTTTTGAGATTTATAGCGGTCAAATTTAAATTTTTAACGGAGTTTTTCAACCTATGAGCACCTCTGAGTCGCGGATAATCCCGACGGATCTGGGTAATGAGATGTCCCGATCGTACTTGGAATACGCCATGAGCGTAATAGTCGGTCGGGCGCTACCAGATGCCAGGGACGGTCTCAAGCCCGTTCACCGACGCATTCTCTACGCCATGAACGAATTGGGCTTGACTCCCGATCGACCTTTCCGCAAATGCGCCCGCGTCGTGGGGGAGGTGCTGGGCAAGTATCACCCGCACGGAGATACAGCGGTTTACGACGCCCTGGTGCGGATGGCTCAGGATTTCTCCATGCGGGAACGCCTGATCAACGGCCACGGCAACTTCGGCTCCGTTGACAACGACCCGCCCGCTGCCATGCGGTACACCGAATGTCGCCTCACAGCCTTGACTAGCGACTCCATGCTGCGCGACATCGACTCGGAAACAGTTGATTTCGGCGACAACTTCGACGGTTCCCAGCAAGAACCCCTCGTACTCCCGGCACGCATCCCCCAAATTTTGCTCAACGGTTCCTCCGGGATTGCTGTAGGGATGGCCACCAACATTCCGCCCCACAATTTAGGCGAAATAATTGACGGTTTAGTAGCGCTAATTCACAATCCAGCCATTACTGACCTGGAATTGATGCAGTACATCCCCGGCCCGGACTTTCCCACCGGAGGGCAAATTCTCGGTAGAGGCGGCATTCGCGATGCTTACACCACCGGGCGCGGTTCGATTACAATGCGCGGAGTCGCCAACATTGAAACCATCGAACATCCCGGCCGCCCCGACAAAGAAGCAATTATTATCACCGAATTACCTTACCAAACAAACAAAGCAGGGCTAATTGAGAAAATTGCCGAACTTGTCAACGACAAAAGATTAGATGGAATTTCCGACATTCGCGACGAAAGCGATAGAGACGGAATGCGGATCGTGATCGAACTCAAGCGCGACGCCTATCCCCGCGTCGTCCTCAACAACCTCTACAAACAAACACCCCTCCAAGCCAACTTTGGAGCCAATATGTTAGCGCTAGTAAATGGGGAACCCCAACTACTTACGCTCTCCCAATTCCTCAATGTCTTCCTAGACTTCCGCATTGAGACAATTACTCGCCGGACTCAATACGAACTCCGCAAAGCAGAAGAACGCGACCACCTTCTGCAAGGCTTATTAATTGCCTTAGAAAACTTAGATGCAATTATTCACCTAATTCGCGCCGCTGCCGACTCCGCCGCAGCAAAACAAGAATTGATGGATAATTACGGTCTTTCTGAACAGCAATCCGACGCAATTCTGCAAATGCAGCTCCGGCGTTTGACAGCATTAGAAGCGCAAAAAATCCAGCAAGAACACGAAGAACTGCGAACTAAAATAGCCGATTTGGAAGATATCTTAGCGCGCCGGGAACGCATCTTAGAAATCGCCGAATTTGAAGCAGTCGAAATCCAAACCAAAATCGCCACTCCTAGACGCAGCGTCATCGAACACGCCGAAGGAGAAATCGATGAAAGAGATTTAATTGCCAACGAACAAGCAATTATTCTGATCACCGAGCAAGGCTACATCAAGCGGATGCCAGTCAGCACTTTCGAGGCCCAAAGTCGCGCTACTCGCGGCAAAGCAGGCGCGAAAATGAAAGAAGACGATGGAGTAGAACATTTCCTTTCCTGCTGCGATCACGATAGCGTTTTGTTCTTCAGCGACAGGGGCGTAGTTTACTCTGTCAAAGCTTATCAAATCCCCGTCTGTTCCCGGACGGCCCGCGGCACTCCCGTGGTGCAACTGCTGCCGATTCCTATAGAAGAAAAAATCACTTCTATGGTGTCAGTCACAGAATTCACCAGCGAAGAATACTTAGTCATGCTGACTCGCGGCGGCTACATTAAGAAAACCGCACTTTCCGCTTTTGGCAACATCCGCACTAATGGATTAATCGCGATTTCTCTAGAAGAAGGCGACCAACTGCGCTGGGTGCGGAGAGCAAAAGTTGGTGACAGCATCATCATCGGTACGCGCCAAGGCATGGCAATTCATTTCCGCACCAATCACGAACAGTTGCGCCCAGTCGGCCGCGCGACGCGGGGTGTAAAATCAATGAAATTGCGATCGGGCGATGAGTTGATTAGCATGGACATTTTGCCCAGTTCAATTGTTGCCGAAATCGCTGAATTGGAAACTGAAGACTCCGAATTTGAGGGAGCTAATATTGCTCAATTAGAAACGGACGAAGCGGAATTTGAAGGGGCAGAAAGTGCTGAATTGGAAACGGAAGATGAAGAATTAGAATTGCAAGCAGAGGAAATTGAAGGCGAAGAGGTTGAAGAAATTTCGACAGTTAGCAGCGAAGTTCCTTCGGTGTTGGTAATCACCACCAACGGCTACGGCAAGCGGGTTCCTGTTTCTCAATTCCGCCTACAAAGACGGGCAGGCAAAGGATTGACGGCTACTAAATTTAAGTCGAAAAAGGGTAAGGATCAGGTAGCAGCCCTGCGAATTGTCAACGAAGATGACGAATTGATGATCATTACCAACCGAGGTATTATTATCCGTCAGGCGGTGAGTGCAATTTCTACTCAATCGCGCACAGCAACGGGTGTGCGGGTGCAGCGGTTAGATGAGGATGATTCCATCGTAGCTGTGGCTTTAGTGCCGGCTGCTGGTGAAGAATCGGCGGAAGAATCGGAATCTGAGGAAGTGGCAGAATAGTCCTAGGTTAATAGTTTGTAAGGTGCGCGCTGCGTACCTTACTGCTGAATGGTAAAAATGCGATCGCCCATACTCTGAAGTTTTCCCTCAAAAGTCAAAGATTTTTTCCGGTGAGGTAATGATGAGTCATTCGATTTTAGATTTTAGATTTTAGATTTTGGATTGACTTGCGCGAGATAAATTCGGGGGCTTGAGGATTTT
>NZ_JAUBTG010000076.1:0-21533 GCF_036702395.1 Microcoleus sp. D3_18_C2
TTAAGAATTGTTTTATAAAAAACAAATCATGCACAAATATGATTTTCTGTCAACTTAATTTAGATGCGTTTACCCTGGTATTGCTAGGTTTAAGCAGAAGTCATGCACGTTCCCAACTAGGGACTAGAGCCTATGCGGTCAAACCTTTTTATCGAGGCCAAAAAGTCACAGTAATTGGTGCAATTAGTCTCACGCAAGTAGTGGCATTAATGACCATTGACAACTCGATGGATAGCCAAGCATTTGAGGTATTTATCGATCAATGTTTAGTGCCACAATTGTGGTCGGGAGCAGTAGTAGTGATGGATAACTTACCAGCGCATAAAGTAGATTCAATTAAGACTATGATTGAAGCGGTGGGTGCTTCTATCTTGTGTTTGTCCCCATACTCTCCTGATTTTAATCCAATTGAATTATGGTGGTCGCAACTCAAATCTTTATTGCGACAGTTTTCACCAACCAGCACTAAAATGGTTGACAGGATAATTGCTGTGGCTCTTGACTTAATTAATCCGAAACATCTTAAAAACTGGTTTACTAATTGCTGCTACTGTACCTCATAACATCCGGAAGTGCTGTATCTGTATCACTACTTTTCATCCAAAGCTTCTATCCCCGACTATCCTTGTGGCACTCCAGACATTCCATTCTTTAGAGAGCGCTGAGAGTAAATTGCTGCTAACTTATCTTGAGGCTTTCTTTCGCAAATCTTATTGAACAATTTTTGCGTCTAAGTAAAATTTTTCTCGAAATAAAGCTCCAGACATTTTTGAAATTCAGCAGCAGTTGCCTGTTTTAGTTGAATGCTTTGTTCTGTTTCTGCATCATACAGAATATTCCAGGTTTATGAATTATACCCCGCTCTCACGGGGTTTATTTACAGTTCTCGCATCTTAACTGATTCTGTCGCTCGAAACCCGGTTTATCCGTACTAAATGTACATAAAATATGCTGTAAAATATTTAACAAGTAGGTTGTGCCGACGGAAAATATTGCAACTTTTTTTTACACAATTTATATTATGTGCGCTTACTTCCGGCTGTTAAAAAAGGTTTAATTAAGAATAAAATATTGGATCGCTGCCCCTGAAATTAGCCACAAAATTAAGCTACAGCGGATTCCAGGTTTATAAAGTACACCCCAGAAACCGGGTTTCTTCTGGATTTCTCGCCAGAAACCGGTTTTATTCAAGAAACCCGGTTTCTCTGTACTTCACTTACCTGGAAAGTGCTGTATATTATAGCAGATTTCAGGAAAGTGATATTTGCTATGGCTGACTCTATTGCTCGTCGCTTGGAACAATACACGGTAAAACGATCGCACGAAGTTTTAATCGTCAAGGCCGAAATAGACGGCGAATTCGATGAAATTGCTATTTTTAAAGGCTTTTCTAGCTCCCTGACGCGATCGACCGCGAGCGATCCAGAGGTTCCTGTTTTGCCGGAGGAAGCAAAAATTGTCAGTATCGATCGCGTGGAGAGCCCCTACAATCCAAATAACCCCCGCTATCTTCAGCAGGGGTTATCTTGGGAAACAATGCAATCTCTATTGTCCGAGGCGGGAGTTTAGCTCTCGCATTAGGGACACAACGCCAGAAAAACAGCAGGGACACAACAATGTTGTGTCCCTACTACAAAAGCACTATGTCCTTACCATTAGAGCTAGAGCGTGCCGCCGGCAGCTTGGAAACGAGCTCTCGCGCGCTTGATTGCTTGCTTGGCTTGAATTTGCTCTTGCAAAGTGCCGGTAGTAGCCTTTTGCAAACGAGCTTCTGCTTCGGTGTAAGCAGTACGAGCAGCTTCTTTATCAATGGTTTCGCCTTTTTCAGCGCCGTTGACAAGAATAGTAACTTTGTTTTCTTGGATTTCTGCAAAGCCACCCATCAGAGCAATAGACACCCATTCCTTGCCGGGACGGACGCGCATCACTCCGGTATCCAAAGCTGTCAACATGGGAGCGTGACCGCTCAAGATACCCAGTTGGCCTGTGGTGCTCGGCAGAATTACTTCTTCAGCATTAGAATCCCAAACAGTTTTGTCTGGGGCCACTACGCGCACAGTTAATGTCATAAATTGTCAGTTGTCGGTTGTCAGTTGTCAGTTGTCAGTTGTCAGTTGTCAGTTGTCAGTTATCAGTTGTCAGTTGTCAGTTGTCAGTTGTCAGTTGTTACCAATAACCAATAACTAATAACAAATAACTAATAACTACTGACTCATGACTCATGACTACTGACTACTGACTCATGACTAAAATTACTTGGCGTCAGCTTTCATTTTTTCAGCTTTGGCGATCGCCTCGTTGATATCGCCCACCAAATAGAAAGCTTGTTCCGGTAATTCATCAAGTTCGCCAGCCAAAATCATCTGGAAGCCCTTAATGGTGTCTGCCAGCTTGACGTACTTGCCGGGGGAACCGGTGAACACTTCAGCCACAAAGAACGGTTGAGACAAGAAGCGTTCAATTTTGCGAGCGCGAGAAACTGTCAAGCGGTCATCTTCCGACAGCTCGTCCAAGCCCAAAATTGCAATAATGTCTTGCAATTCCTTATAGCGTTGCAGAGTAGACTGCACCTGACGAGCAACACCATAGTGTTCTTCGCCGACAACGCTAACTTGCAACATCGTAGACGTAGAATCCAGCGGGTCAACCGCAGGATAAATCCCCTTCGCAGCCAAACCGCGAGACAACACAGTTGTAGCGTCCAAGTGAGCAAAAGTCGTAGCCGGTGCGGGGTCAGTCAAGTCATCCGCAGGTACGTACACAGCTTGAACCGAAGTAATCGAACCTTCGGTAGTCGAGGTAATCCGTTCTTGCAAGTCGCCCATGTCTGTACCGAGAGTCGGCTGATATCCCACAGCCGAAGGCATCCGACCCAACAGAGCCGATACCTCAGAACCCGCTTGCACGAACCGGAAGATATTGTCAATGAACAGCAGCACGTCTTGCTTGCTGACATCACGGAAGTATTCGGCCATCGCCAGAGCCGACAGGCCCACGCGCATCCGAGCACCAGGCGGCTCGTTCATTTGACCGTAAACCAGAGCAATTTTTGACTTGCTGCGGTCTTCTTCGTCAATAACCCCCGACTCGATCATTTCTTTGTAGAGGTCATTGCCTTCGCGGGTGCGCTCGCCCACACCACCGAACACGGACACGCCGCCGTGAGCCTTGGCGATGTTGTTCACGAGTTCCATCATAATCACGGTTTTGCCGACGCCTGCGCCGCCGAACAAACCGATTTTGCCGCCGCGACGGTAGGGGGCCAGCAGGTCAATCACCTTGATCCCTGTTTCAAACACCGAAGGCTTGGTTTCCAGTTCGGTAAAAGCCGGCGGGTTGCGGTGGATGGGCATACTTTCGGAAGTATTGACCGGGCCTAGGTTGTCTACGGGTTGACCGATGACGTTAAAAATCCGGCCGAGAGTTGGGATGCCGACTGGAACTTGGATTGCTTCCCCGGTATCTACTACTTCCATGCCACGCACCAAGCCGTCGGTGGTACTCATGGAAACTGCACGCACTTGGCTGTCTCCGAGCAGTTGTTGAACTTCGCAGGTAACGGCAACGTCTTGACCTGCTTCGTTTTTGCCGGAAATCGTGAGAGCGTTATAGATTTGGGGCAGTTTGCCGCCTGGGAATTTTACGTCTACAACCGGCCCAATGATTTGGGTGATGTAGCCTACGTTCGTTTTTTCTGCGGTGGATACCATGAATAGTGCCTTTGTTAGGATGCTATTTTTCCCGTTATGGAAAAAGTCTTAACATTTAGAAATGCTATTCCTCAGATTACCACTGAACAGACGCACTATTTAGATTTGTATGGGTCTGGTTAAGAGTCATTTTTATGGTTACTGCCCTCGCTTTTTTTTCCTGCGAGCCGCAGCCAAAGCCCCGATCCCCAGGATAGTCCCGAATACTGTGACTGGTTCGGGGACTGGTTCGGGGGCTGGTTCTGGGACTGGTTGGGGGACTGGTTGGGGGACTGGTTGGGGGGCTAACTCAGCGGACACGGTGAATTCGTTGAAGTCTAGCTTGGTTCCTGGTTCGGCATCGTCGAAGGAGATTTTTGTGCCATTAGCCAGTTCGGCCATTGTGAGGGATGAAAATTGCTCTGGGCCTTTACCGCCGTTGATGTTTGCAAAGGAGCCGCTGGAGTTGGGGTCGAGGCTAAATTTACCAAACACAGCAAGCTGACATCCCGCCACCAGACATTCATCTCTTCGGAACTGGGTGCCAGCGGCCCGCCATTGGGAGCTGTTCATGAAGGTGCTTGACGAGACGTATTGCTCGAAAGGTCTGCCGGTGCCGGTGTCGCTCCACAGCAGCAGGGCATAAATTTGATCCTTCAAAAATCTGAAGTTTTGGGTGATGGAGCCGTTTTCGGAGGTGACTGCGTTCCCGAAGGTTCCTTTCCAGTTGTTGGCAGAGCCGTTATCTGAGGGTTTAGTCTCGTAAAACAGTCTGGCGATGTTTGTGTAGCCATTGTTTTCTGGCTCAGCAGCCAAAGCTGCTACCCACAAGCTGGACTGGTAAGAGTTGTGAGATTCTAGGAATGTGAACTCTACATTGGTATCTCGATCGAACTGGATGCCGTCGGTGCCAAACATGAAAGCTCGGACGGGCAGGCAGATGCTGAGCAACATTGTGGTTGCCAAGCTGGCGACTGTAAAAGATGTTTTTTTGACTAGCGTTAAGGTAGTCATAACCCTGATTCCTCCTGTATTGTTAGGTAGTTAGGCCCAAAATGCCCTAAATGCCATGTTGCCGTGACGCGAATAGACGATCGCGAGCCTGCGATATTTAGGACGATCGTCAAACCTGAAGAAGAGGCTCCACACCAGTGAATATACATACATATCTCACTTAAGGGTGTTTTGCAGTAAATGAGTGCTTCTTCTAAGAGTTTTCACTGACACTAGATTGGCACAGTTTAATCTGTAACAGCAAGATTTTCATCCGGCCTAGACTTCCAAGCTACTACATTTACTTGGTTTCGGTAACTGTCTAAAGTTGAGTGCAAGACTTGCCTATATTGGCTTTCATCAAAAATACATAAAAATTTTAGTCGAGCTTTATGAAGTTTTGGTAAAGTTCATCCCTAAAATATAAAGTTTTTGAGAGAAAGTCGGCTGTTCGGTTAGTTGCTCCTGAAAGCGGGCTGCAAGCTGCTCGCCCGATGCAGAAAGAAGCGGGAGCGCCGGCGAGTAGGGATTTGAGCGAGTTTTTTGCTACTTTAAGCAAGATGTATAACAGGCGAGCGATACTTACGTAGTTTTGACTAAAATCGCGAGTTTTTTAAACCCCTAAACCTCGCGTTATGTGCCATATTTTCCGCCACAGTCCCGAACAAATTAACCCGGTTGTTTAAGGTAATTGTGGTAAGGAAGCAGTGAAAGTCAAAAAAAGAAACCAAGTTTGATTTACCTCGCATGATTCCTAGTAAAAAAAAATATGTAAATCATACTAAGGATCGAGAATTAAATAACTTACAATTTTAATTGTTATGGTGGGATGGGCGTCCCGCCCATTCTTTTTGGACGGGCGGGACGCCCATCCCACTTTCAAGAGTGGAAGTTATTTAATTCTCATTCCTAATTGAAAACATACAGCATATTCCATGTATATGTGGTACACATAATCTGATGGCAAGCATCGGTGCGGATACACCAGTCAATCTGTAAGTTACAGCGGATTCCAGGTTGATAAAGTACACCCCAGAAACCGGGTTTCTTCTGGATTTCTCGCCAGAAACCGGTTTTATTCAAGAAACCCGGTTTCTCTGTACTTCACTTACCTGGAAAGTGCTGTATATCCAAGATATCGTAGCTCCGCACCCGGAGGATTAACAGCACGCAATTAAGGTTTCTACTGTACTTCATAAACGACCGAATAGGCTGTAGATTTCCTTTTTTAGTCCTAATTATTCGACCGCCCAAAATAGGATGCTCCTATTGACATGAGATTTTTTTAGGAGTAAAAATAGGAGAAATAAATACGATCGCACTTTAAGCACCATCTTTAAACACAATGACACCCAACAAACTACATTTCCTCGGATGGTTATTCATTGTTAGCTGGCTGAGTGCTGCGGCGGGTTCGGCCAAGGCGCAACCCATCGCCCCCGCACCAGATGGCACTAACACAGTTGTTACTCCCAACGGCAACCGCTACGACATTTCCGGGGGGTCTTTCAGCGGAGATGGGGCTAATCTTTTTCACAGTTTTACTCAGTTTGGCCTCAGCGAGGCTGAAACGGCTAACTTTTTGACCAATCCCAATATTCAAAATATTTTGGGAAGGATTACTGGGGGTAATCCTTCTTTAATAAATGGCTTAATTCAAGTTACGGGCGGGAATTCCAATTTATTTTTGATGAATCCTGCTGGCATGATTTTCGGGCCGAATGCCATTCTCAACGTGCCTGGATCTTTTAATGCTACTACGGCGACAGGGATTGGTTTTGGGGAAAATCAGTGGTTTAGTGCGATCGGCAATAACAATTGGGCAACATTAATCGGGACACCGAATAGTTTTGCGTTTACAAATTTGCCAGGGGGAAGCATAATTAATGCAGGCAATCTGACGGTGACACCAGGTCAAAGTTTAAGTTTGATCGGCGGTACGGTTGTCAATACTGGTCAGGTAAATGCGCCTAGCGGCAATATTATCATCAGCGCCGTACCGGGTAACAATTTGGTGCGGATTAGTCAAGCTGGAAATTTATTGAGCTTGGATATTCAGCCGACAGCAAATCACACTTCGCTGCCAAACAATTGGACGCAGCCAGTATTATCTTTGCCGGAGTTGCTGACTGGACAAGGTGTGGCACAGGCGACGGGTTTGACGGTAAATCCCAATGGGGAAGTTGTGTTAACGGGGAATGCTGCTGTGCCGGTAACTGCGGGAACTGCGATCGCATCCGGCACTCTCAATGTCTCTGGCAACACTGGCGGTACTGTAAATATTTTAGGCGACAAAGTAGGTGTTATTGCAGGCAATATCGATGCTTCTGGGATTAACGGCGGCGGTAATGTACTGATTGGCGGAGATTATCAGGGTTTGGGGACTGTGCCCAATGCTTCGCGGACTTTTGTTAGCAGCGATTCGACGATTAATGCTGATGCTGTTAGTAATGGGAATGGCGGGCGAGTTATAGTTTGGGCTGATGAAAATACTCGCTTTAATGGCAATATTACGGCCAGAGGTGGCTTGGTTTCTGGGAATGGGGGCTTTGCGGAAGTGTCTGGAAAGCAATGGCTGGATTTTCAAGGATTAGTTGATTTGCGATCGACCTTTGGGATTGCTGGTACCTTATTGTTAGATCCTACTAATATTACTATTGTCGAAGGTCCGAATAATGTTCCTGCGGGGCCAGGATTTGTTGACTCCGGCCCTCCTTCTGTGATTAATAATGGGAGGCTGCAAGCACAGCTAAATTTGGGAAATGTTACTATTTCTACGGCGTCAGGTAATACGGAGCAAGGCAATATTAACGTTGACGCACCGATCGCTTGGACTAATAATAATTCGCTGACTCTGAATGCGAATAATAATATTAATCTTAATAAGACCACTATCACCACTCAGGGAGGCACTATTACTCTGAATGCTGATAGCGATAATCTAAACGGTGGTGCTCTCAGTATCGTAGGTTCCACGATCGCTACTAATGGTGGTAATTTCCTGGGTAAGGGTCAGGGGACTCTTGTGTTCGGGCCGGGAATCAATGTCCAGAACAGCAAAATTAATGCCGGAAGTGGAAAAATTGACCTGAATGGTACGGGAAGAAAATCGACAGGGGGAAACAATGTCGGTATTTCTATTTCGGGTGCTACCACATTACAAACTACTGACAGCGGCAATATTACTTTCAACGGTACTGGCGGCAACGGGACAGATGGTAATCAAGGGATATCTATTGACGGCAGTACAGTGCGGGCCGGGGGAAGTGTCAGCCTGACTGGAACAGGTGCGGGGACAGGAATCGAAAATACAGGCGTTAATCTCAACAACGCTACAGTGGAGTCAACGGCGGAGAATGGGACTGTGACTCTGATCGGTGTTGGCGGTAATGGGACTCGTGACAATCGAGGGATATTCGTTGAGAACGCTACAGTGAAAGCGCTTTCTGGAAATGTCAGTCTGACGGGTACAGGTGGTGGGACTGGGTCTTCCAACCACGGTATAGAGATATTAAATGATGCTACAATCCAAACCGCAGGCTTGGGAAAGGTGACGTTGACGGGGACGAGCAGTGCAGGCATCAGCACTACAGTCGCGAGCGGTAATTCCGGGATCAGGCTCTTCGAGGGCACGGTAAAATCGGAGAATGGAGATATTGTTTTAACCGGTACGAGTTTAGGGACTGGATTGAACACCTACGGGATTGATATGCCCCCGATTCTTACTACCATGGCACCGAGCACAATACAAGCTACGGGAACGGGTAATATTAGTCTCACGGGAAAGGCTAACAACTCCGATAATTCCATTAGACTCACCCCAGGTGTGATTGAGGCGACTTTAGGCGGCAATGTCACTTTGACGGGCGATGACATTTCATTGTCATCAATAACTCAAATTAAAGGTACTGGGATTATCCAGTTGCAGCCGCTTACTCCCAGTTTAGATATTACTGTGGGTGGTAATACTGCGGACGATCGTTTGAATCTCAGCAGTGCTGAACTCGCGCCTCCGGTTTTAAATGGGTTTTCCCAAATGATTATCGGGCGCACGGATGGGACGGGGAATATCGCAATTGACCCTGCTGGTGTTACTTTTAATTTCCCCGTCACAATGCAAGCTGGCACAATTGCAGTCGATGGAAACATTACAGGTGTAAACAACGCTTCAATTACTTTTAATGCTCTAACGACTAACTTAAACAAAAATATTCTCACCATTGTCACCAACGAACAGAAGATTGACTTTGGTGGCAAAGTCTCTCTCGCTACGGGTTCTAATGTCACCCTCGATACTGGGTTAAATAATGCCGGTGACATTAATTTTGGGGGAACGGTTGACGGCGATGGCAACCTAGTTTTGACTACGGGAACAGGCGTGATTAATGTCAACGGGCCCATTGGAAATACAGTACCTTTAGGTTCCCTGAAAACAATCAATTCTTTGGATGTTAAGAGTCCGATCGATTTTTCGATTGAAACTACAGGCAATATTACCGTTGGTAGTATGAGAAGTCCCGGAGGGGCGATCGCCCTTACCAGCACTAATGGCAATATTGATACGACAGCAGGGGCAATTGATACCACATCCACTACCGGAAATGGTGGCCCGATCGCACTCAGTGCTAACAATATTACTGCTAGTAATCTTAACTCTAGTTCCACTGCTGGCAATGGCGGCAAAATCACCCTCACAGGCCAAACAGGCGACGTTGTTGCAGTTTCAGGAGTAATTAATTCTAGCTCTACTTCCGGTGCGGCCGGAGATATCGCGATCGCCACTCCCAATCAAGTCGAGATAAATAGCATTGATGCTAATGGATTGCCCGGTACTGGATCATTAGGAAATGTCACCGTCACCAGTGCTGGCACAACTACATTTAATGCTGTCAAAGCTACCAGTTTCACCACCAATGCTGGCGGCACAACTCAAGTCAAGGGAAATGTTACTACAACTGGCGCTCAAACCTATGGAGATGCAGTGACAATTGCCAACAATCCCATTCTCGCAGGCAGCGAAATTACTTTCAATAATACTGTAGACGGCAGCAGTGATTTGACTGTGAAGGCGGTTAGCGGTGATCTTACATTCAATGGTGCGATCGGCGAAACAACTCCTCTCACAAGTTTAACTGCCAACAGCAAGATATCTTTAGGTGGCAATGTCACTACAACTGGCGCTCAAACTTATGGAGATGCAGTTACAATTGCCAATAATCCGATTCTCTCCGGCAGCCAAATTACTTTCAATACAACTGTTGACGGTAGCAGCGATTTAACTGTGAATGGCGGTACTGGTAATGTTACCTTCAATGGTGCAGTTGGTGCTGTAACTCCGATCGGCAATTTAACAGCTAACTCTACAGGCACAACCGCATTTAATCAAACAGTGAATGCCGCGAGTTTGACTGCAGATGCTGGCGGCACAACTCAAGTCAAGGGAAATGTTACTACAACTGGTGCTCAAACTTATGGAGATGCAGTTACAATTGCCAACAATCCGATTATTTCAGGTGACAGCATTACTTTCAATAATACTGTTGATGGTACCAGCAATTTGACTGTGAAGGCGACTAGCGGTAATCTTACCTTCAAAAGTGCGATCGGCGAAACAACTCCTCTCACAAGTTTAACTGCCAACAGCAAGATATCTTTAGGCGGGAATGTCACTACAACCGGCACTCAAACTTATGCAGATGCTGTGACGGTTGCCAATAATCCGATTCTCGCAGGCAGCGACATTAGTTTCAATAATACAGTTGACGTGGCTGGCAATCTCGGTATTGCTGCGGACAATGTTAATCTTAAAGGAACTGTAACAACCACCAATGACGGCACGCTCACAATTACCAATAAGGTGAATCTCAATATTGAGAAAAACCTGAACTTGGACGGTGAATTTATTCAAAATGGCGGTGGAACAGTTGCGGCTAGCGGAAATATTACAACAACTAATGATAACATTAGTTTTAGCGCTCCGGTGACATTAAACGCTCCTGTAACTTTTACACTGGGGGATGCAACTATTGATTTCGGTTCGAGTTTGTCAGCAGGTAGTAACCCGCTGACTTTAAGGGCAGGTGAAATTGATTTTTCGGGGAATGTTTCGGGTACGGGCGTGCTAACGCTGCAACCAGCAACAGCCGGACAAAATATTGTTGTTGGCGGAACAGATAACAATACTAGCGCTTTAGATTTGACTGCTGCGGAACTTAATTTGATTCAAAATGGATTTAGCTCGATCGCGATCGGGCGATCGGATAGCAGTGCAAATGTTAGTATTTCCTCTAATCTTACATTTTTAGATCCAGTAAATATTCAAACGGGAACGGGTACGATCGCACTTGATGGCACTCTTACCGGCAATGACAACAGCAGCATTGCTCTCAAGGCTGCCACAATTAATTTGAATGATGGCATCAATACCAATAAAAATCCGATCGATCTCAACGGCACTGTCACACTCGGCAACGATATTAATCTCACTACCGGCGGCGGAGATATTAAGATAATTGGTGCGATAGACGGTAATCATTTGTTGAACTTAGATGCCGCTACAGGCAATGTGTTAGTGCAAGGAAATATCGGAGAAACAACGCCATTATCTGTTTTGAAGGCTACTGCCTCAAATGCAGAATTTATTGGAAACGTTAACAGCAATTCTGGCTTTAATATTACGGGATTAAATACTAAATTAGGCGGTAATATTACCACTAATAACGGCAACCTTAATATTAGCAATGCTGTGGTTTTGACAAAGGATGCGGTATTTAGTACGGCAGGGGGAAATATTGCTTTGGGTGCGATCGACAGTGACAGCATTAATGCCCGCAACTTAACTCTAGCCTCCGGTAGCGGCAGCATAACTTTCAACGGTGCGGTGGGTGCCACCAGCAAGTTAGGAAATCTTGCGATCGAAAATGCTGGCAATGTGACAGGAAACTCGACAATTAACGCGCAACAATTGACAGCACTAAACACAGAAAAAGTCAATTTATTGGGAGATGTCACCGCCGCCAAAGTCGATATTACTGCCAAGGGTGATCTAACCGTTAAAAATATTACTGCTAATGGCGGAGAAATTCTATTTACAACTGGTAACAATTTCACCGCAGGCAATTTGAATACATCGGCAAACAGTGGTGGCAACATAACTGTTAAGGCGATAACTTCAATTACAACCGGACAAATTAACTCTAGCGGTATAGTCGGAAATGCCGGCAATGTGTTCTTAGATCCGATCGGCGATATTCAAGTAGAGTTTATCAATGCCGAAGGCGGTACAGGCGGCACCGGTGGCGATGTCACAGCAATAACAGGCAATTATTTCCGCGCTACGGGTACTTTTTCCACCCCACTGTCGCCGACGGGATTTGCTAGCATTTCTACTGCTGGCGGCACAGGTAGCGGAAATATCGCAATTACACACGCTGGGGGAGATAGAGGGACGCCGATTCAACCGTTTGTGGTAGGGGATGCTGCTAGCAACGGTACGGCGGGTGCAATTACCACGGGACAATCTACCATTACATCGCAGTCGTTTCCGCGTTCTAGTAGTGTTGGTAATATTGTATTTTCCACTGATGACGCGATCGACCCGCCGCCAACACCAACTCCCACTCCGGTAGAAACTCCGACTCCGACTCCGAGTGAAACTCCCACTCCGGTAGTAACTCCAACTCCGACTCCGAGTGAAACTCCCACTCCGGTAGAAACTCCGACTCCGACTCCGAGTGAAACTCCAACTCCGGTAGTAACTCCAACTCCGACTGCAATTGTCACTCCAACTCCGGTAGTAACTCCAACTCCGACTGCAATTGTCACTCCAACTCCGGTAGTAACTCCCACTCCGACTGCAATTGTCACTCCAACTCCGGTAGTAACTCCCACTCCGACTGCAAGTGTGACTCCAACTCCGGTAGTAACTCCCACTCCGACTGCAGTTGTCACTCCCACTCCGACTGCAGTTGTCACTCCCACTCCGCTAGTAACTCCAACTCCGACTGCAGTTGTCACTCCAACTCCGGTAGTAACTCCAACTCCGACTGCAGTTGTCACTCCCACTCCGCTAATAACTCCAACTCCGACTGCAGTTGTCACTCCCACTCCGCTAATAACTCCAACTCCCACTCCGGTAGTAACTTCAACTCCGACTGCAGTTTTCACTCCCACTCCGCTAATAACTCCAACTCCCACTCCAAGTGTCACCCTAACTCCCACTCCAAGTGTCACTCCCGCTTCGATCGATCCTACGGAAATACAAGTGCCCACACCTGTGACAGCGCCAAACTCGCCCACAGCCGCCGATACACCCACACCCGAACCGTCAACCTCCGATGAACAAGACTTTAAACGCCCCGAAAGTCGATCGCTAGACAATCTCGGTGTTGCTGCTGCCGATCATCGAATTTTAACCATCGATCAAAGTATCATCAGTCAATTACCCGCTGGCATCGTAGCCTCTTCACTCGCATCCCAACAAGCACCAACAGTTAACCCTACTTCTAATTTAGTTCTGGGATATGTTCCGTCTCCCGATCGACTTTTTGAAGGTAACGACATACAGAAAACAGTCTGGGGAATCGAAGAAATGAGGAATCAAGAATTTGCAGAATACCTGGGGGTAGAAGCCAACATCCTAGAGGAAAAAACCTTGATTTCGACATCCCAACAAACTTTACAAAATATCGAACAGCAAACCGGCAAGCGGTCTGGTATTATCTACATGGTCTCGCGAGAAGATCAATTGGAACTAATTTTAGTTCCTCCCGCCGGGTGGCCGATTCACTACAGCGTCCCCGAAGCCAACAAAGCAGCTCTTTTCCCCACCGTCCAGGAGTTTCGCGCTGAAATCACCAATCCCGCAAAACGCGATACTAGCACTTATCTAGCCGCCGCTCAGCAACTATATAAATGGGCGATCGCACCCCTAGAAAAAGACCTACAAAACTTAGGAATTCAAACTTTATTACTGTCAGTCGATCCCGGATTGCGGAGCCTGCCCTTTGCCGCTTTGCACGACGGTAAAGGCTTCTTGATTGAAAAATACAGTTTTAGCCTAATTCCGAGTTTTAGTTCGACTAATACCGATTATAAAGCTGTTAGAGACGCCACAGTGCTAGCAATGGGAAGGTCAGAATTTGTTGACCAACAGCCCTTGCCCAGTGTGCCGATCGAATTGCAGGCGATTTCGGCTCAGTGGCAGGGCCCATCTTTCCTCAATTCTGCTTTCACTTTAGATAATCTCACGTCGGAACACGCCAAGGGAGGATTTCGGATCGTTCATCTAGCAACTCACGCTGAATTCAAACCGGGAAAAGCGAGCAATTCCTACATTCAAATGTGGAATTCCAAATTGCAGCTCGATCGCATAGAGAGTTTGAATTGGCGCAATCCGCAGGTAGACTTGTTAGTATTAAGTGCTTGTAGAACTGCTATGGGCGATCGGGAAGCAGAGTTAGGTTTTGGAGGTTTAGCAGTAAAATCCGGCGCCAAATCTGCTTTAGGGAGTTTGTGGTATGTTGACGATGGAGGCACCTTGGCGCTGATGAGCGAATTTTACCACCAGTTGCGAGGAACCACAACTAAGGCAGAAGCTTTGCAACTGGCTCAACAAGCAATAATGTCCGGTAAAGTGCGGCTGGAAAACGGACAGCTAGTAACAACAGGCGGCCAGTTAAATTTACCTGCTAATTTACAACAACCAAACCAAAATTTTTCTCATCCTTATTATTGGAGTAGTTTCACCATGATCGGAAGCCCTTGGTAAGCTGCCATCTTTATTTTTCAGTCTCCGCTTCTGAAGGACGAAAGTTTCTACTAGGGGCAATGCCCGCTTTGGGTGGTTGGGGCGGTTCGCCCCTGGCTGCCCCAATTTCAAGCGCCGATCCAGGGGGTTTGGAACTCTATTTCTGTTTCATCACCACCAAATTAATATCATCAAAACCTTCTGATCGCCAATATACTGCCACACATCATCTATCACAGATTACCTAATGGCAATAGCAGGTAAGTAGACTTACCTGCTAATTTACAACAAGAAAAACAATAGTTTTCCCCTCTTTATTGCTGGAGTATTTTCACGGTGGGAATTTTTTTATAATTCCCATGTTTTAGTAGCAAATCTGTTCCTTCAACAATCATCTCTAACCCGCAGATGCTCTATCTAGGGTTGGTTTGTCTCGGATTTGGTGCCGCAGTTCCGTAATTGACTCGACAGCCGATATTGAACAGACTCGAACTGCACTCAAGAGGGACAATCTGCTGATCGAGGAGGGCGCTGCAACTGACATACTCGTCATTATTAGTATCTCTTACCATACATTCGATCGGATTAGCACCCGATCGCGCCGACCAACTCTTCATACCTACGACTGCAATCATATGCTGCCAGTAGAAAGCAAATAGCAAAACTCCCAAAAGTACAGCAACGGCTAATCCTGCTTTCAACTTCCAACTATTTAGGACATTTCCCACACTGTTTTTCAAGTTTTCCACCCCAGAAATTGAGCTTTCGGTAGTTGTTTCTGGAGTTGGCAAGTTTGTTTGTGCTTGTTCTGCTGGAATTTCCGACATAATGTATCTCCTATGATTGCTGGGATTTGGCTAAGCTGGCAGTTGCCATCGCTATTGCAAACTTTATCAAATTTTAGCAAAACTCGCCTGTACCGACAACAGATTTGGGCCGCACCGCTGGGGAAGTATGTATATTCACCAAGGGCGATCGGGATTTCTCTGCCTTTTGAGGTATTGCCCAATTCGCGAGGGGCTATTTTGCATCTAGGGCAATAGAATTGTTGGGGATTTTCTTTGAAAACGGCCCAAGTGAATGAGCTTTTTTTACGAACCGCAGAGGGCGCAGAGGGCGCAGAGAAAGAGCAAAGAGAGAGATATATTGACTTTTACCAATCATTTATGGTTTGGATAGCAGTTCTAATAACTCAGATTCCGAAAGTAGTTTGATTCCTAAAGATTGAGCTTTTTCCAACTTAGAACCCGCATCTTCTCCCACAACCACATAATCAGTTTTAGCACTCACAGAACTTGTGACTTTACCTCCTGCTTTTTGAATCAAATCTTTAGCTTCATCTCGTTTCAAATTGGGCAAAGTTCCGGTCAGCACAAAAGTTTTGCCTGCAAGTTGTAAATTTGTGCTGGCTAAATTGGGATTTTTTACTTCTGACTGCAATTGTAAGCCTGCAGTTTTCAACCGTGCAATTAAACTTTGATTTGCCGGCACTCGAAACCACTGATAAACAGCTTGAGCAATTTCCGGGCCGATGCCGTAAACGCCCTCAATCGAGGCCGCCGATACTCCTGCTAACTCTTCTACATTTGCAAACCTTTCTGTCAGCAATTGAGCATTCACGCTGCCGACGTGGCGGATGCCCAAGCCGTAAAGTACGCGCGAATAAGGTTGATTTTTTGATTGGGCGATCGCACTTACCAACTTTTCTGCTAACTTCTTACCCATGCGTTCCAAACTCATCAATCTTTCCGCAGTCAAATCGTACAAATCCGCCGCAGAATGCACGAGATTGCTATCAACCATTTGCTGCACCAACTTTTCGCCAACACCGTTAATATCCAGAGCATCCCGGCTGCAAAAATGAATCAGCGAACCCCTCAAAATTGCCGGACAAGATGTATTGATGCAGCGAGTAACTGCCTCCCCCTTTTCCCGAACCACAGGCTGTTCGCATTCGGGACAGCAACTAGGCATTTGGAAAAGTTGAGCATTTTGGGGCCGAAGTTCCGGCAAAACTCGCACAACTTCTGGTATAATTTCCCCAGCTTTTCTGACAATCACAGTATCGCCAATATGGAGATTTAGGTCGGAAAGTCGATCGCTATTGTGGAGAGAAGCCCGCGAAACCGTCGTTCCCGCCAACTGCACCGGTTTTAGTTCCGCTACAGGCGTCAGAGCCCCGGTTCTCCCTACTTGCACTGTGACAGCTTCTACTATTGTAGGCACTTCTGCCGCGGGATACTTCAGGGCGATCGCCCAACGCGGAAACCTCTGAGTAAAACCCAATTGTTTTTGCAGCAAAACCGAATTAATCTTAACAACAACCCCATCAGTCATGTAAGGCAAATTCCGCCGTTCAGTATCCCAATATTCGTAATACTCCCGAACCTCATCCAAAGAATAGCAAATTTTGCGATTGGGATTCACCTTAAACCCCATTCGTCGCAACAATTCCAACGAATCCCACTGCGTGTTACCCTCGTTACCTTGATCTAAATGCAGAGTATAAGCAAAGAAATCCAACCGTCGCTTATCCACAATTTTAGAATCCAACTGCCGCAGCGTACCCGCCGCAGCATTGCGAGGATTAGCAAACAATTGTTCCCCTGCTTTTTCCCGTTCCCGATTAATTTCCTCAAACACAGCTAAAGACAAAAAAGCTTCTCCCCGCACTTCCACAACAGGCGGCGGATTATCTAAATTGAGCTTTAAAGGAATCGAGCGAATAGTCTTGACATTTTGAGTGATTTCCTCTCCGGCAATGCCGTCTCCCCGCGTTGCACCGCGAACTAAAATTCCATTTTCATAGGTTAACGCTAAAGCAGAACCGTCAATTTTTAATTCGCAAACATAGGAAACCCCCCCCAACCCCCCCTTGCTAAGGGGGGGAGTAATTTCCCTGTTTTCCTGATTGCGAATGGAAGATGCTATTCCCTCTTGTCCCCCCCCTTGATAAGGGGGGGTTAGGGGGGGTACATTTCCCTCTTGTCCCCCCCCTTGATAGGGGGGGGTTAGGGGGGGTGCATTTCCTTCTTGAACGGGGGTTAGGGAAGGTGCTACCCTTTGCCAGCGTTCCTGCCATTTAGCAAATTCCTCAAAATTAAAAGCATTTTCCAAACTGTAGAGAGGAATATTGTGTTTGACGCTAAAAAATTGAGTAGCAGGCTGTTCTCCCACGCGCTGAGTCGGACTTTCCGCAGTAATTAATTCAGGATAATCTGATTCTAATTCTTGCAACTGGCGATAAAGTCGATCGTACACTTCATCTGGCATAATCGGCGCATCGAGAACATAATAAGCATAGCTAGCTTCCTGTAGCTGCTGCCTCAACTGTTGAATTTGCTGCTGAATCTCTGCTGCCATATCGATTTAAGGTTTTAGATTTTAGATGTTAAATTTTTGATTATAACTTTCCATTTTAGCTCAAAAAAAAGGATCGAGCAACCTCTCTGCTGCCAGACAGATTTTAGATTTGAGATGAGCAATGTCAATTTGAGCTAAAAACCAAGATATAGCAACTAGAAAATCAAAACTTATCCTAATTGTCACCCTGTCCAAAAACGGATATACTTTCCGACCAAAGTTGCCAGTCGGCCAAAACTTTCGACTCTTGTTCAACCTTCCAGATTCATCTATGAAGTAAATTTCAAATCCTTCGACTGATTGAACGCCGAACGTTGCGCCAAACCTGTCAGGCCACATTCTCAATTTTAAAATCCACTGATTCGCCTTTATAGCTGCCGAATTATGGGCGTAAATCATTACAAATTTAAGTCGGGAAACTCCGTAAATTTCTTGTTTTCCCCGGACATTGAAGGTTGAAGATTATCACCATCTTTTTCGATGTTCAAGTTGCTATTGGCGCGGTATTTGGTAAATTCTTGAGCGTTTGGCTTTGTGAAAGCGAGCGGTTCAGCGTGTTCTACCTGAAATACATTGGCGTAGAGGTTGGCAATAATTTGTTTGCCTCCTTGGGTTAATTCCAAGTAGTTCAAAGCTGCTGGAATGTAGGGAAAAACTCCATTCCAATAAAACTTGGCGTAATTTTGTCGCAAATCTCCCGGAGATTTGTAGCCCAAGATTTTATTAGTGCCGACTTCCTCAAATTCGTAGAACAAGGCACTTATTTTTCGCAGGTAATTTGGATCGCTCAACTGACCGATCAAATCGGCGGCCCTAGCGAGTCCAGAATAATTATTTCGGTCTTGATGAGTTTCGCTAGCAGGAACTGGGAAGCGCGTCAATTCAATATTGCGCTTGATTTGTTCGGCATCAATTAATGTGTGGCCGCCGAAGCGTTCGTCAATTACGAGTTTGCCTCGATCGACATGATAAGGAGTTAAACTGGCAGAAGTTGCCCCGATCGGCACAGAAACCATGCCCCCGTCAATACCCGTAGCATATAGTCCCACAGCTTCTTGGTCTTGGCGGCAAACACCTTTGACGTAGCCGATATCGTGACACAGCAGCGAGATTAGGTAGTGCAGCCAATCTTCCGGCGACACTCCGCCTTCGCGAATATGCTTGCCCCGGAGAATCTCTTGTCCCACCAAAGCCACGAGCATTGTGTGTTCCACATTGTGGTAGAGAGCATCGCAGTTAGCGATATTTTCCAGAGCCATAGTCCCTGCCCAGGCGATAATTTCAGGGTAGTCAGGCTTGTACTTGCCGTAGGTGCGACGGTAGCCGGCCTGCAACTCTTGCACAAAAGCGTCAATCAGGATAGCAGTTGCATTGAACATCATAAATTCTCTCACTCAGGCTGTAGTTACAAACTCGATCGAAAATATCTTGGCCTTGCTGAAAAAATAATTAATGGGCATTCCAGTAGGTTTGACCCCTCGGCGTTGAATTTTAAATTTCAGCTAGTCTTGTCAGGTCAGAAAATTGCTCTTTTGGCTATGCTTCCCAAGATAACCTAATTTCGGAAGCATCCGAAGCAACAGATCGATTTTTTGGTATTAAATGTTAGTGAAACAATTTACATCGTTTCACTGACTAATTATTAGAAGTCCTAGGTTTGAAACTTATGAACTGTCTGTTTCGGAGTCTCTCCACTGCTGCCCTGGGTACTCGGCGCTCGATCGCCCAAAAATACCTAGGATTGTGTGCATTCACTGCTGTTTGCACCGCCGCACCGGCAATGGGTGCCGAGCGAATTTACGTAACTTACGGGCCACTAGAAGAATCAGTTCCCATTGAATCCCTGGCACTTTTCGCCAAAGAAGGCAAAATAGACTCAAACTTGGACGGCTTCGCTCAGTACGTCAAAGCATCTCAGCTAGCTGAGATTCGCAGCGCCCTGCAAGCGAAGGCTGAAATCAGCCACGTGACGATCGCCCAATTTCTCTACACGCCTCAAGGAGAAGTGCTGCTGAAACGCTTGGGCCGAGTAATTCAAACCAAAGCTCGGCAGCCCGGATTTTATGCCATCCGAGCCGCCCTGATTTTAGCAGCCTCAGATCCAGAAGGCCTGACAATTCTCAACGTGCTGCGGAAATTCCCCACCTATGGCATCAGGATTGACATCGCCCGCGCCTTGGGTATCGCCAACGAGCTGACATCGCTGATCAACCGTTCCAATCAGACGATCGCCGGAGTCGCCCAGTTGTCGGAAGCACAAGCAGCCTTAGAACCCACCATACCGCCCGCCCAAATGCAGCAGCCCCAGCTACCTGGCCCCTATACTTGGAAAAAATCATCGGTAACTCTGACGAGTCCAAATCGCAATCGCACATTTGATATGGACATTTACCTACCACAGGGCAGCCCCCAACCGGCCCCAGTAGTAGTAATTTCCCACGGTTTAGGTTCCGATCGCATTTCCTTTCAATATTTAGCCAAACACCTAGCCTCCTACGGCTTTGCCGTCGCTGTCCCCGAACACCCCGGCAGCAACGCCCAACAAATCCAAGACTTAGTAACAGGCAGAGCCAATCAAGTAGCAGAACCAGCAGAATTTGTCAACCGCCCCCTCGACATCAAAGACCTGCTCGATTATTTAACCAAACTTTCTACAACCGATCCGGCCTACCAAGGGCAGTTCGACTTGCAGCGAGTCGGCGTCATCGGCCAGTCTTTCGGTGGCTATACGGCTTTAGCATTAGCCGGGGCAGGGATTAATTTTGCACAGCTAGACAAAGATTGCGGACTCGAGAACGATAGTTGGAACCTCTCCCTACTGTTGCAGTGCCGCGCCCGCGGCCTAGAGCGCAACCAGTACAATTTCGGCGACCCGCGCATCAAAGCTGCGATCGCCGTTAACCCGATCGCCAGCAGCATTCTCGGAGAAACAAACCTCAGCAAAATCCAAATCCCCGTCATGCTAATCGCAGGCAGCGCCGATACAGTCGCCCCCGCTTTGCTCGAACAAATTCAACCGTTCACATGGCTGACATCGCCCAACAAATATCTCGTACTGATGAACAACGGGACTCACTTCTCAACGATCGAGGAATCCCCTCAAAGCCTCTTTCTGCCACCACCACAGGCGATCGGGCCCGAACCAGCTTTAGCCCGCCGCTACCTCAGCGGACTCAGCCTAGCGTTCATGGAAAGCTATTTGAACAATAAATCCAATTTCCGCCCGTATTTGGAGCCATCCTACGCTTTAAGCATCTCCAGAGACACTCTCGGACTGAGAATTTTGCGATCGCTCACCCCCCAGCAACTCCTGCAGTTCAGGATTTCTCCACCTCCTCGCATCCCTGCCTCTCCACCTGCGATCGCTCCTGTTCCTTTACCTTCTCCACCTCCCATAGATCCTGTTCGTTAGGGTTGAGGTGCGCCGCGCGTGAACGCTGTCATCTCTTTTCGTGCGGGGGCGATGGGCCATCTCTTTCCTCTCATCAGCTTTCCTAATCACACTCATCAGTTTAACTGTCGTCAAACCCCTTTACAAACCTTAACGATAGGCGTAATAATATAAACATCATCCGAACATTGACAACCAAATACAGCAATCATAAAACCATGACAACAACCTTACAGCAGCGCGAAAGCGCCAACGTCTGGGAACGCTTCTGCGAGTGGGTCACAAGCACCGACAACCGCATTTATGTAGGTTGGTTCGGAGTCTTGATGATTCCTACCTTGCTCAGCGC
>NZ_JAUBTG010000077.1:0-21423 GCF_036702395.1 Microcoleus sp. D3_18_C2
ATGTTGAAGTAATTCTGCATCGGCAAGTTGATTCTGCGAATCAAGAATCCCCTCGGCTTTAGCCAGGGGAGTGTCAAGAAGAGTAGTTATTGGGCCTGGGGCATGCGGCATGGGGCATCGGGCATTGCTAATTGCTAATGGCTACTAAATAACTAATGACTAATAACTAATAGACCTCTCCTGCAAAGCAAGTCTTGAACAGGCAAGATGCCTGTTCCACAATAATTATTGCAGAGGTCTAATGACTGCTGACTAATGACTACTGACTACTGACTAATGACTAATTTATGATTGGTATTTATACAGAAATTGAACAGGGGCAGCGATGGCTCGATCGCTATCGAGGACGAAAACCGATATTTGCCTGCGTGTTAGGATTTACCGCGACAGGCTTAATTCCGGGGATTTCAGCAGCAGGAGCAACCCCGCACGATCGACAATTTACTTGTTTAGCCGATGCAGAATTTTTGTATAACGGCCCCCAACCGTCGCCCCAATATCCTTTGCCGCCCCTAGAAGCGGGTGCCTCGCCGGTACTGATATCTCGCGCTGTAGTCGAAGCTTTGGAACTGCCGCTTTACCTATTTAATGCTGGTTTGCCCCTCCCACCTACCGTACCTGCAATTGATTTGGGCGGCACTCCGGCAAAGTGTCTGATTTCTGGCAATGCTTTAGAACTCGAAACAGTCAAACATTTGCTCGAACAAGGATTAATTTGGGGAGCTAAATTGGCTGCTCAAACTAATGGCAGCTATTTAATTTTAGGGGAGTGCGTAGTTGGGGGAACGACTACTGCTTTGGGCGTGTTAATGGGTTTGGGTATTGCAGCGGCAGGCAAAGTGAATAGTTCTCATCCTCGCTGCAATCACGCTCAAAAATTGGCTGCGGTGACAGCGGGACTCAATAATGCTGAGTGGGAAATTAACGGACAAAACAGCACTCCCCTAGAATTGGTAGCGGCGGTGGGCGATCCGATGCAAATAGCGGTGGCGGGAATGGCGATCGCCGCGAGTCGGACTTGCGGGGTGCTTCTGGCCGGGGGTACGCAAATGCTGGCAGTATACGCTTTGATGCAAGCCTTAGCCCGTGAATATGCTCTGCTATGGTGTCCCGAACAAGTTGCGGTGGGGACTACGCGCTGGGTAGCCGAAGACCCTACAGGAGACACTGTAGGACTTGCTAATGATATCGGCGGTGTGCCTCTGTTCGCCGCGCAGCTAAGTTTTGCGGGTTCTCGCTACGGGCAACTGCAAGCTTACGATCGCGGCTATGTTAAAGAAGGGGTCGGTGCGGGATCGTGTGCGATCGCCAGTGGCTTGACTGCAAATTGGACTCCAACTCAACTCCTCCACGCTGTTGAAGCTTTAGCCTCGCGGTGTGAAGTTAAAAATTAAGTACGTAGTTATAGCAATCGATCCCGGATTTGCGAACTTCTCTCTTTCTGCTCTTTGTGCTCTTTGTGCTCTTTGTGCTCTCTCTCTGCGCCCTCTGTGCCCTCTGCGGTTCATCAAAAAAAATCTTGTTCACCAAACAAAGAGGATTGCTATTTCTATACCAAATCTCGCCTTAATATGCTATTTCCATCCTACTTGTGCGAGACCAAAAACTCCCTACAATCACTCTATAAGTAGACGAGCATAAATCGACGCAAATTGTATTTTTTCTGAAATTAATACCCGATACCCGGTAGCAATATTTAATTAGGCCCGCCTAGATGTTGCGAGTGCATTCTTTTGGAGAGCAACTGTTCTTCCAAGGCGGCAATTCGATTGTAAGCTGCTGTTAGCTGAGCTGTTAAGCGCTGGATTTGAATCTCAGCGCTCAGCTCTTTTTCCAGGCTTTGAGAATTTTTGTCGAAGTAGCTGTCATCTAACAGTATGTCTTTGTGTTCGAGGAGGCCGTCGAGACTGCTGTAGCTTTGATAGGGGGAGGTTTGATCATTTCCTAGCGTTCCAGAGCGATCGTTTCTCTGTTGCTGAGTCAGCTTCGTCTCCTTGGCCGACTCCAAGAGCTTTTCATTGAGGTTTTCTATGAGTTTGTAGAGGGCCTCGACTTGTTGGCTCAATACTGTAACTTGCTGGCGGAGCGCTTCCATACAATTATCCTTTGGCTCGTAACTTAATATCTTTACATTTTAGGTAAATCTTTACATAACTTGGATTTATCACTAAATTATTTAATTTTTGACGTAATTGTTGTGTTTCTAATTCTGACGGTAGATTTAGGGAGCCAGCCTGAAGATAATCGCTCGCCATTCGTGAGTCGATTGTAGATTTTAGATTTTAGGTTTTACATAGTCTTGGACACAGGAACCGGGTTGGTTAACCTCCATACTTCGTTCAAACCTTGAATCAGAGATAAAACGTCGGGTTTCTGAGAGTCGGATGGCAGAGCGTCCTATTAGATTGACTTCGCTCTCGCTAGTGCTTTCAGGATTTAGATAAATTGGTTTTTAGTTTTTTTAGTTATTAATCTGTCGCCGATATAAAAATACTTTTTCACTTCGGTTGTGTAAAAAGCGTCATCTAACGGCAGATGGCAGCGCTCTCGTTGTTTCGTTATATTAAAAAATGTAACACAGATGCAGTCGATCGACCGGGCTGACGAGCAAAACTGGCTCAAAGTAACTTGCAGCACAGAAATTAGGCGTTAAGTTGACGGAGTTTTCGGCATCGGAAAGCTCGATCGACAATGTAGAAGGTAAAATCAGGGCAAGAGCCAATCGATTGCGCGATTTTAGATTTTAGATTTTAGATTTTAGATTTTAGATTTTAGATTTTAGATTTTAGATTTTAGAATTGATCCCATGGATAAATTCGGGGGATTGTATCCTGGATGCTTTCGGTCAAACAGACTCTCTTGGCAGCAGAACCGAGTACAATGGCTCTGTGTTTGAAAAAGAAATAAGACAAATCGGCGCCCACTACCGGACTCGACAAACAATTATTTCCCCGGCTGTAGAACACAAAACGATGGGTCAATATTTAGAAAAGCGGATTGACAGGTGAAACGAAGGTCTTTGCTATTGGGGGCCGCCACCCTAACTTTAAGTCAATTGGCGGCAGGGTGCGACTCGAAGCCGATTCTCAAAATTCGATCGCTCAAAAACGGTATTCCGGCCCAACTGGTAAGCAAATTTAGCCGCGATGTACAACCGTCTCCGCTTTTGCAGGTAACGCAAGAAGGACAATTAAAAGAATTATTCGCCCTGTTGCAGGAGTGGAAACGGGTTCCCGAATCAAAAAATCAAGCTAACTTGGTGATGTTGGGAGATTACTGGCTGACTTTGGCAATTAGGCAAAAATTGATTAAGCCGATCGATCCTGGTAAGTTTGCTAATTGGTCACAATTGCCCGAAAGATGGCAAAAACTCGTCAGGCGCAACGATGAGGGTAAATTAGATCCTCAAGGTAAAGTGTGGGCTGCACCTTACCGCTGGGGAAGTACGGTAATTGCCTATCGAACCGACAAATTTAAGGCTTTGGGGTGGACTCCGACAGATTGGAAAGACTTGTGGCGAGTCGAATTACGCGATCGAATTTCTCTGCCAGACAGTGCCAGAGAAGTTATCGGTTTAACATTAAAAAAACTCGGAAAATCTTACAATACGCAGCAATTAGATCAAGTCCCAAATCTCAAAAAAGAACTCGCAAATCTGCACCAACAAGTTAAACTTTATAGTTCTGACGCTTACCTGCAACCATTAATTTTAGGCGATACTTGGTTGGCAGTAGGTTCCTCTGGGGACTTGCTGCCACTGCTGCAAACTCAAAAGGATATTGCTTTAGTAGTTCCGGTTTCGGGAACTGCACTTTGGACAGATTTGTGGGTAGAACCAGCATCGGGGAATCCAGTTTCTTTAGTTGACAAATGGATTGATTTTTGCTTACAACCTCGGGTTGCTCCTCAATTATCTTTGCTCGCAAAAGCTAGTTCGCCGATAATTGTCGGCATGAAACCCGAGAATTTGCCGGAAGCTGTTCGCACTAATTCTGTGTTGTTGCCGGATGCTAAGATTCTTGCTGCTAGCGACTTTCTGCTGCCGTTTGGGGCTGCGGGTATTCAGCAATATCGATCGCTCTGGCAAGAAACTAGGCAAGTAGTGAGAAGTTAAAATGTAGAGTGCGTCAGTCACCAGCCCAAAAGCGCCGAGAAAATCATCAAAACTGACGAACCTTTAACTGTAGGGTTCGTCAGTCACCAGTTGTACCTGTATGGTGCGTCAGCTCTTAGATTCTCAACTACTACTAAGGGTGAATTTTCAGGTAAACAAAAATCCTGACTTTTTTTGTGAGGCGTGTATCCTTGTGCTAAGGCATGGAGAATTACCTCACGTACCAGCACAGGCGTAATAGCTTGATAATCATCAGAAAAACCTGTCGTCAATTTCTGAGCAGGATTCTCATATAACTCTACGTACAAACCAATGCCGTAATCGTCGCGTGAAATAAGCCAACGATATTTTTCCCCGTTTATGGTGATACTACGTGAAGCTTTTTTAGGAAGTGCCATTTTTTGTCTGTTATTTTGTTAGCTAAAATGCACGGTGCGTCAGGTCTTGATTTATCGATTATCCAAAACATAACTCGCCACTGACGCACCCTACTAAAATCCTTTGAGTTTGCCTCGAAGACCTGGATTTGAGAGAGATTCTAACTCAATCCGACAGTTAAGCCGATCGCCCTTGCACGAATAAACTGCCAAAGCAGTGCCTTGACGGTTGCAAACTCGCACATTGTAACCATAATCGTTGGCGACAGTGCCAAAGCGGTTAACAAACTGATAGCGTTCCATATAATCGAGCAAACTCCAAAGTTGGCGATTGACTATGATAATTACCCAAGTATTGCCGGGATCGACAAACCAGCGATCGAGCAATTTTCCGCCAAAGAGTTTTTGAGCTAACCACAGACTCGGCACGCTTTTTTCGGTTTGCGAAAGCGGGGGCGACGGGAAATTAGCAGCGCTGCCAGTCGGGCAGACAGGCTCCTGGGAAAAAGCCGCAGATTGCTCGCAGAGCAAGGCTCCGAGGCACGCATAACAGGCGATCGCGAACAAAAATAAACTTTTTGTCAAAATGCCATGCCTGCGGGTATCAACATCGTATTTCATAATTAGTATTTTCTTTTTTATATATTTCCCGTAGATACTGTCATGTTAAAATTCCGATCGCCTAAACAATGAAGCAGGCAGACAAGCAGTAAAAGTAGAACCGCAATCTAACTCGCTAGTAACTTCAATATCGCCGCCCATCATCTGACAAAAACGCTGACTGATAGTCAGTCCCAAACCAGTACCCCCGTACTTGCGAGTAGTTGAATTGTCCGCTTGAGTAAAAGGTTGGAACAGTCGCTCTTGCTGTTCTGGTGTCATGCCGATGCCCGTGTCCGTCACTCGGAAAATTAAAAAATCTGCATCCAAAATTAACATTTGAGCAACTTTCGGTTGATATTTATTTTTTAATTCTTCACTGGTAATTCTTTCGACAGTAAGCACGATCGCCCCATTCGCAGAAAATTTAGCAGCATTGCTGAGCAAATTCAGCATTACCTGCCGCACTTTCATCAAATCGCCGTGCATCGCGCCGATATTGTCAGAACTCAATACTTGCAAAGTATTGCCGTTTTTATCCATTAGCGGTTTGATAGTTGTTACCACCTCCTCAATTAAGCCTCCAACATCAAAGCTTTCGAGGTAAATCTCCATCTTGTCAGCTTCAATTTTGGAAATGTCGAGAATGTCGTCAATTAGGCGCAGCAAGTGTTTGCCAGCAGTGCGAATTTTGTCTAAATCCGAGACTACCTGTAAGTTGCCTAACTCTTCGGCATCTTCCGCTAGCATATCGCTGTAGCCGATAATCGCGTTGAGAGGAGTGCGTAACTCGTGGCTCATATTTGCCAGAAAAGCACTCTTGGCGCGGTTGGCGAGTTCTGCGGCTTCTTTAGCCAACTGCCATGCTTCCTCAGCGTCTTTGCGTTCGGTGATATCCCGCAGTGTCGCCACCACCGCTTCGACGCTGCCGTCTGTGGCACAAAGCGGGCTGAGAATGTACTCGTAGTCGCGGGTTCCCCAGCTTGCGGTGGGGACAATTACTTCGCCTTTCACGGGCTCGGCTGTGGCAAATATGCCGTGGCATTCTTGGTGAACCCGCTGCATAATTGTTGGCGACCAGCCTAATTCCTGCCAGGTTTTGCTAATCATTTCTCTGGGGTTCATGCCTGCAGCTTGAGCGGCGGTGCGGCTGACGTAAGTGTATTTTCCCGATCGATCTACCAGAAAAATTAGGTCAAGAGAAGCGTCGAGAATGCCGTCAACTGTTCTGGCGTGTCGGGCTACCTGAGCGGTCATTTGTCTGACTGTGATGGCGCCGCGGACTCTGGCGGCGAGTTCAAACTGCAAGAGTTCGTTGGCTTGTTTGAGGAATAGGGTGCGCTGTTCGACTTCTATTTCTAATTCTGCTTTGGCTTTTTCTAGGGTGAGTTCGGCAAGTTTGCGATCGCTCACATCTGTAGAAATTGTACCGACTGCATAAGCTTTACCTTCGGAGTTGCAGAGGGGAAATTTCAGAGAAATATAAGTGTGCGGGCCATCGTCTTGAGGGATGATTTCTTCGATGGTTAGGGGCGAGGAGGATTCGAGAACTTTCAGGTCATTTTCTCGCAAGGCTGCTGCTTTGTCTTGGGGAAAAATATCGCCGTCGGTTTTCCCTGTTATTTGCTCTTTGGCGATGTCGAATAAATTGTCAAAATGGCGGTTGGTGAGCAGGTATTTTCCGTCAAGGTCTTTGATGTAAATTACTGCTGTTGAGTTGTCTAAGATCGCTTGCAGCAGTGCTTCGCTCTTTCGCAGGGCTTTTTGAGTGTTTTGGCAATCGAGTATTTCTGGCTGCAATTCCCAGTTGAGGCGATTTAAGTCTTGCCAAGCTTCTTGGACTAGATTTAAGGCGATCGCGCTTTTTTCTAGTTCTGTATTTGCCGGCCGCGACTGATTTGAGACGGAGTTTGCGGGCAATTCTAGGGGTTGGAAAGTTAGCAGGATCTGGGGATTTGCGATCCTCTTCGTTGGCGTAGCCCCCGTAGAGGCGGGCTTTCCTTCGGATCGCTTCGCTAACGCTAACGGGCCATCGCCGGTAATTTTTTTATATCGAAAATCGACCGCTAATTGACCGTTTAAACTCGATTTTTTGGGAAATAAATCGGGGAATTCGCCGAAATTTAAATTGTCGGAAATCCGATCCTCTTCGAGGGCTTCGCCAACGAACTTCCGAGCTCGCTGCTGCGGTTCGGCGGTGGAGTTAAATGCCCAATTCCCCTCTGCTGTTAATAAATCTGAGTTAGCGGGTTTGGCAATCCGGCGCGTGACTGCAACGCCCAAGGTGAAGGGGACAACGGCAGCCGCAGACATTGCCAGCAGCCAGTTGTTGCCCCACCAAGTTGCGATCGAGGTTTTGGGGATGCCCCGCACTAAAATTGCTGCGGGTTTTCCCGCTAAATTGCCGAGGGATTTGGCAGCTACTGCATAAGTTTGACTGCCTGTTTGTACGTTTCCGGCGACTGGTTTGCCCCCACCGGCGAGTGCAGATTGTAGGAGAGATTTGTCTATGGAATTTAAGTCTGGTAACTGTTGGTTTTTTGTAACTGCTTGCGAACTTGCCAAGACAAATTTGCCGTCAGCCAGCAGTGTGTAGATAGCCTGATATCCGCCGCCCTGTAAGTTGAGCATTTCGCTGCTAGCAACTGCCGACGTTTGGCTGATAATTTTTCTTAAGACTAAGGCAGCAATCACTGTCTGAGTTTTTGGATCTTTTACGGGAATTGCTGCGTAGCGGACGAGCACAGGGCGATCGCCCTTTCCGGGCGGCAAAGATCCCAATTGTTCCTGAACTTCCGATTTTGCAAGGATTTCGGTAGCTGTAATTGGGTTTTTTGCAGCGAATACTCGATCGACTATTTTTGGCAGGTTAAAAGTTTTTCCCTTCTGGTTAGAGTTTATGCTAACCACTATCTGCCTGTTTTTTCCAACTAAGGCCGCGCTGTCTATTTCCCCTGTTTTGACTTGATTTTCTAGAATTTGATTGACAGATTTTTGCAAATATGATAAATTTTTGCCGCTGTTGTAAGCTAAGGCTATTTGGGCGATCGTTTGACTGTCAGAGGAGTTTTGCAAACGGTCGGCGGCGCGATCGAGTTGGAGATTGTAGTTAATTTCACTAAGGCTCAGTTCTAATTTAGCTTGATTTTGCAGTTCGTTGCTTCCAATTGCCGATGTTAACCACAGTGCTGCTACCGTTATTCCCACGGGCAAGATTGTTTGTAAAGTCAGCAGTCCGATTAGCTGTTTTCTGGTAACAGATAAGTTGTAGGTAGACGGCTTGAAAGCTGCTTTCAATCTTCTTTCGGAAGTCGCAACTTTAGTTTGCTGCAGACAATTTTGCTGGCTGTCGTTTAACTGAGTATGAGCCATAATAGTAGATGCTGAATCGGTTATAGATGACAGGCGATAAATTAATCTGGAAGGTAATCAATTTTAGATTTTAGATTTTAGATTTTAGATTTTAGATTTTAGATTTCGGCGTGAGCGATCAGTTGAACGATTTTAGATTTTATATCGAGTTCGGTTAATCACTCATATCATGTCCGGTTGAGCGACCGCGGTTTTTGTAGGGGTTTCCCTCACCAACAATACCTGCCAATAATTGACAATCTCAAAAACCCGCTCCGACCGGGATATTATGGTTAATCGATCGCACATGATATTATCCTAAAATTGTTGCCTCTCGTCGGCGCCAACCAAGCAAGAAAATGACTGGGGTATGCTCACAGAAATCAGTTTCTAGGTGTTAATCAGATTATCTTATTTAGCTGTTTTTACATATACTGTCGGTTCCTATTGAAAGTTTGTTCGCAGCATCCCAATGATGGCTTTCAAAGGAGTGCTTGCGCTTAGATATAGGCTTGGCTGTGCAGGATGCTCGCACTCCTTTGAAAACGCTTTTTGCAAAATCGGGATGCTCTTGCAGACAGTCGCCAGACTAAGTAATTTTCCATCAACTGTATCGTAAATTTACTTAAACCAAAGTTTAGCCTAATTATTGCAAAACTTAGATATGCTCGATCGCCTTTTGCCTTCATCACCTTTTTTTCAGTCCCACAACCGCCTGCCTGCTTTGCCCCCGAGTCGCTGGTGAGTATCTTTGAGCAAAGTTGGGATGTCTAACTCTTCGGGACACCGGGGCAAACATTCGCCACAATCGGTGCAGCGGTTGCCTTTGTTGCCGGGAAACCAGTGTCCGGCATTTTCAAACATGGCGTAGCGGTATTTGCCAAAGTCAGTCATGTCGCACCCGACGGCGAGATTGCGGAGTCGCAATACTTCGGGAATGTTGATGTTTTCCGGGCAAGGCAAACAGGCATAGCACTGGCTGCATTTGTCGGTCTTCAAACTGGCTGCAATAGCCGATTCTAGCCGATCGAACGCAGCGATTTCGGCGTTGGTGAGGGGAAAGTCGCGATCGCAATATTTCAGGGGTTGCTCTAATTCTGTCGGATTTGCAGGGCCCACACTCAAAGTCCCAATCCTCGTATCGCTGAGTAAAAATCGATAGTTCAACTCTAAGGGCGAGAAAGGCGAGCACAATTGTGCGAGAGTTTCTGGGGGCGTGTAGAGTTGCCCTCCTTTATCTGCCGGGGAAATGATGAAAACGCCCATATCTTTGTCTTTGGCGAGTTCAATTGCCGGGGCGTTGCGCTGAAAAAAATAGTAATAATGCAGATTGACAAATTCAAACAAATCTGTATTGATTGCAGCCAAAATCAGATCCAGAGGCCCGTGAGTCGAAAAGCCGACGTGCCGAATGCGACCGTCAGCCAGGGCTTTGCGTACAGCTTCCATGCAGCCTGTGGGCGATCGCACCCAAGCCAAATGTTCCCAAGTATTCAAACCGTGAATTGCCAGACAATCGATATAGTCTAAATTCAGGCGTTTGAGGGATGCGTCGATGCAGCGTTCCATTGCTGCTGCATCCTCGGTTGGGGAAATTTTTGTAGTGACGTGGAGGCGCGATCGATCGACAGACAAACCAGCCGAAAGGGCCGCGCCAAGATATTCCTCGCTGCAACCGTAACCTGCAGCCGTTTCCAGGTGATTGATTCCCTGAGACACAGCCTCTTGTACAGTCTGACAGGCAGTTTCCTCAGAAGCCAAATAGCGCATGGTTCCCAAGGAAAATACAGACAGGTGCAACTCCGTTTTGCCAAACCGTCGATAGCGCATAAAGTTTAGGAAGTTTCGCCTGGGCTGAAGCCGCTTCTCTTAATCAAATCCTCTGGACGGAGGTTTGAGATAAATTCCCGGAATGCCCGGCGTTCGGCCTCATCAGCATCTCGATCGACAGGTATCGAAGCATCGGCGACGACTTCTTCCATCACCCAGATGGGGCTATTCGTTCGCAAGGCTAGGGCGATCGCGTCGCTAGGTCGGGCATCGATCTCTTTTTTAACTTCTCCCTGACGGACGATCAGCACGGCATAGAACGTGTTATCTTGCAGCGAGTGAATAACTATGCGCTCCAAGGTAAGACTCCATGCCTCTAAAAAATTGACCATCAGATCGTGAGTTAAGGGCCGAGGAGGTTTGTGGCCTTCGATCGCGCTAATAATAGCCTTTGCTTGCTCCTGACCGATATAAATAGGCAAAGCCCGTCGCTCAGTAGCGTCTCTCAATAGGACAATAGGACTGCGCGTGGCTGCATCTAAGGCAATTCCAGCGACTTTCATTTCAATCATAAAAATACTCGGTAAGTGGGAAACTCAGAGACTTTAGTCCTGAGAGGGAAACAACATGGGCGGTTTCAACACATTCGACTACGCGAGAGTGACCACCACCTTGAATCCCCTTTCCCCTTTCGGGGGTAGAGGGGTATGGTTGCCCCTCTTTGGAGATATGGTTGTCTCCGGCTCCCTTTCGGGGTAATGTTCGCTTGTCGGTCAATGTTATGAGAGCTTGTTAGACTTGCAACACTGTCTCTGTTACCTTAAGACTGTTTAATTGCAAATGACAGAGCGGAAAACTAGCGTCGCATTCTCCGGTGTCGTGACTCAAATAACGTAGCCAGTTAAGGCTGAGGCCCGTCAGCACAGCTTGCTTCGATTGCTCTTACAAGCTCAGTCCCTGGTTTTAGGGCTGGGTTACTGACAGAATTAAGAAACTGCAAGGCGGTAGAAAACTCGGACATAAAGATGACCTAAATCCAGTATGACTCGATCTTCGCCTGAATCTGCAACTGATCTGGGACTATCGATTTTAGATTTTAGATTTTAGATTTTCGATTGACTCCGGGGGACAGGGGGACGGCAAAACCTCCTGCGTCTGGTTTGTGACTGTGGTTTGATGTAAATAGGCGATCGACTAAGGAAAAATACTTATGTTTACAGGACTGATTCAATCTCTCGGAAAGCTGAAGTCGTTAGGCAACGATTATTTCCAAATTTCCTGTACCTCAAACAACTCCTACCTAATTTTACAAGATTTGGCCATTGGGGACAGCGTAGCCGTGGATGGAGTCTGTTTGACGGTAGTGGAAGTTCTGCCTGCGACGGGTTTTGTCGCCGTCGCTTCCCCAGAAACCCTCCGGCGCACAACTCTGGGATCATTCCCCGATGCTTTGGTGAACCTAGAAACCTCCCTGCGCGCCGGTAGCAAATTGGGGGGACATTTTGTGACGGGGCACGTAGATGCGATCGGCACTTTAGCGACATCCACCCAAACCGCCAACGCTTGGGATATGCGCTTTACTGCCCCACCTGTAGCAAATTCGGGATGGCAACGTCAAATCGCACCTTACATCGTTTCCAAGGGCAGCATCGCCGTCAACGGCATCAGCTTAACCGTGGCAGATTGCGATGCTGACGGTAATTGGTTTGAAGTTGCTGTCATTCCCCACAGTTTTGGTGAGACAAACCTCAGCTATTTGCAACCAGGAAGTTTAGTAAACTTAGAAGCAGATATTCTGGGCAAATATGTCGCCAAATTTCTCCGCAGCGGCTCAAAATCCCATCCCGAACCTTGGGAAGAAGATTCCGCAATCAACAGTTTAGGAACAATTACACCCGAATTCTTAGCAGAACACGGATTTATGTAATCAATGAAACAATAAAAATCATTGCTGAACGAAGTAGCTGTGGGCAGACTAGCATCTTTTTATCATTTAGAATATAACTTTTAGTTGTAGTATATCACCATTCTCTTGCTTTGCACAACTCATTGATACGTGCTATATACCATTGACGTTGAACAGAGAAGGCGGTACAATTTTTATTAGGGGTTTCTCGGCTATCTCTTCCAGCGACTGTGTAAGTCCTGACTGCGACGAGTGTAAGGTAGATATGCCAATCTACAAAGAAAAAAAAATGAAAAATCTTGTTAAAAAGCAATGCAGCCAGATTCTCAAAAATCTCCCACTTTACCTCTCGTCTCAGTCATTATCCCTGCATACAACGCTGAGCCATTTATTGAAGAAACTCTGAAATCAGTTTTAGCTCAAACTTATCCAGCAATTGAAGTTTTAGTAGTCGATGACGGTTCCCAAGATCGAACTCCTGAAATTGTCGAAAAATTTGGCCAAAAAGATTCTCGCGTCCAGCTTCTGAAACAGCCAAATTCTGGAGTCGCTGTTGCTCGAAACTTAGGAATTCAGAAATCCAGAGGAGAATATATTGCCCCCATTGATGCCGATGATATTTGGTATCCTGAAAACATAGAAAAACAAGTTGAATCTATGTTGGAGGGAGGGGAAGAAGTAGGGGTAGTCTATTCGTGGACAGTGGACTTAGATGAAAAAGGATTGCTAACAGGAGGATTCCGGTCTTTTAGAATTGAAGGTGACGTGTACGCCACCCTAATCTGCCACAACTTTATAGGAAACGCGAGTGCTTCTATGATCCGTCGCAGTTGTTTGGAAAAGGTGGGGGTTTATGACAAGACATTGAAGGAAAGGAATGCTCAAGGCTGTGAAGACTGGGACTTATACCTGCGGATAGCAGAGCTTTATCAATTTCGAGCCGTGCCGGAATTTTCCATTGGCTATCGCAGAATGTATAACACTATGTCTACCAACTATACGGCAATGGCGAATTCTCAATCTTTGATGCTGCAAGCGGCCAAGCAACGGCATCCCGAAATTCCCGATTTCCTGCACCGATTATCTACCAGTAATTTTTTGCTGTACTTAGCGAACCAAAGCAGCCGCAACGGCCGCGATCGCACCGCGCTCTTTTGGTTATTCCAAGCTTTAAAAACTGAGTGCATCTCACCCTTATTACGTTCTGGCTTTTACATAGTATTGGGAAAGAGCCTTCTAAACCTATTATCCCAGTCTGGGAAACATCAGGATGCTCTAGATGCACCTGTGAGAGTAGAAGATACGCCATACTCTGAGAACCCACCGATGGGCCGGGAGGTGTTGGTAGAGCTCCGGCGCAAAAAGATCGAATTCATGGTAACGATAGGGAACATTTTTCACCAGTCAATTTCCCTCCTTGTCCAGCGAAATCAACCAAATATTGACACGCTCCCTTAAGTAAAAATTAGCGCCACGCCACCGACAAAGGCAGAGTTGTCTTATGAAAAAAGAAATTCAGGCTATTAGAACTCTGCTACCCCTCCTCAAGCTTTATCCTTGGGCTATCCCGGCAATGATTTCCTTGGGTATGCTTGCTTCCCTTTCCGACGGCTTTGGCATTAGCTTATTCATTCCCTTTTTGCAAACTTTACAGCAAGAACAAGCTCAGGCTATAACTGGCAATTCTTTCATTGATTCTCTGAACCAGATATTCGCTGGTGTCCCTGCTGGCTACCGCGCCTTAATCATTCCATCTTGTATTTTAGTCAGCATCCTCATCAAAAACCTGATTGTCTATAGTAATTCTCTGCTTTTTGCTTGGTTAAATTCGCGAATTAGCAACCGATTGCGCTGCCAAATTTTTAACCAAACTTTAACCGTTAGCTACTCTTTCTTAGAGCGCAGCGAATCGGGAAAGATTATGAATATTTTGGCAACAGAGAGTTGGCAGACTAGCAAAGCTTTGAGTTTGTTTGTTAACTTGATTACGTCTGCTTGTACGATTACTGTCCTGGCGACGCTGTTACTGCTCATCTCTTGGCAACTCACCTTAATTATCAGTATAGCGCTCTTCCTCATCTCACAGTTCATCCAGTTTGTGACGCGGCGAGTCAAACATCTGGCACAGCAAGCAGTAGACGCCAATTCTCAGCTCGCTGTCCGAATGTGGGAGGGATTAGGGGGGATGAAAACCATCCGCTCCTTTGGACGGGAATCTTACGAGCAAGAACGCTTCGATCGCGCTTCCCTGCAGGTGCGAAACACCTTTTTGCAACTCGATATGCTGGGAGGGCTCATCAATCCGCTCTATGAAGTTTTTTCCGCACTCCTCCTGCTAGCAATTTTGGCGATCGCCCTCCTGCAAAACCAGTCAGCTATGCCAACGCTGCTGACTTTTTTATTCATCCTCTACCGCTTGCAACCGCAGGTGCAACAACTAGATATCGCGAGGTTAGGTTTAGTCTCTACCGCCTGTTCTGCTGAAGTGGTAATGTCTTTTTTAGACACTTCGGATAAACCTTACATCCGCTCTGGTACAGTTCCCTTTGACAAGCTGAAGCAGGCGATCTATTTTGAGTCAGTTTCCTTAACTTACAATCCTGAAGATCGGCCGGCAATAGAGGCTGTCTCCGTCGAGTTCAAACGCGGCCAAACGACTGCTTTAGTGGGGCCATCGGGTGCGGGAAAATCTACGATCATCAGCCTCCTCTGCCGCTTTTATGAGCCAACGTCAGGAGGAATTTATGTTGACGACTGCTCATTAAAAGAACTTAATTTAATGGACTGGCGGAAACGAATTGCGATTGTCAGCCAAGATGTCCATATCTTTAGCGGGACGGTGAGGGATAATATCGCCTATGGGCGTTTAGAAGCAACCGAGGCAGAAATTTTTGAGGCGGCAAAACTTGCCAATGCTCACGATTTTATCAGCCAACTGCCGGAAGGGTATGACACGAAAGTGGGCGATCGCGGCGTTCGCCTTTCTGGCGGGCAAAGGCAGCGCATTGCCCTCGCTCGGGCGATTGTCCGCAACCCAGATATTCTAATTCTGGATGAAGCAACGAATGCTCTGGATAGTATTGCCGAAAACTTGATTCAGGATGCCCTCAATACGCTCAGCCAGGATCGTACCGTCATTGTCATTGCTCACCGCTTATCGACGATAGAAAATGCGGATAAAATTATTGTGATGGAAAATGGCAGGGCGATCGAACAAGGCAACCTCCAGTATTTGCTGAAACTCGACGGCCTCTTCGCCAAGCTTTATCACTTGCAACACCGTAACGTACAAAACTAAGTAAAAAACTAAGAGTAAGTTGGTGAATTATTTATGCCTTATCCCATCCTTGACATTGAAGTGACACAGCCCCTCCCAAATCTGATAATTTCTGAGGAGGATACAGGAATTGCCTTAGTTGTGCGGCGCAAAGATAAAGCTGTTGGTTTGATCATGCAGCCTCTTCCTCCCAAGACCGTCCTTTCTCCTGAAGATTTAGCTAAAATCATTGAACGGGAGGTTGGCATTAAGTTACTTCAGGAATCGATTAGAGAAGAGCTAACTCCTGCCGAAAATGGCGATCCCTTTCCGCCGCTGACAGTAGCAATTTGTACGAAAGATCGGCCGGACAACTTGGCGCGGTGCCTGCAACATTTACTCAAGTTGCAAACACCTATTTTGGGTGAAAAGCTTTACTTTGAAGTGTTAGTAATTGATAATGCACCTTCAGATGAAAGAACGAAGGAATTGGTAGACTCTCTACCAGGAGTTCGCTATGGCCGGGAACCAAAACCCGGTTTAGACTTCGCTCGCAATCGCGCCTTGCAGGAAGCAACGGGCGAACTATTAGCCTTTCTTGACGATGATGTCACGCCCGATCGCCAATGGCTCAAAGGCTTGAGGGAAGCTTGGGCAGAAAATCCTGATGCTGGCGGTTTTACAGGGTTAGTGCTGCCTTATGAGTTAGTGACTGAAGCCCAAATTTTATTTGAAAGCAGAGGAGGCTTTCGACGCGGTTTTGAAAAAATTCGTTATGGTCAAATCTTGCCCTATAATCCCTTATACCCCTGTGGGGCTGGCATATTTGGAGCTGGTTGCAATATGGCATTTCGCCGAGATGTTCTACTGAAATTAGGGGGATTTGATGATGCACTCGATACAGGTGCGCCTCTCCCCGGCGGTGGCGATTTAGATATGTTTTATCGAGTTGTTCGCGCTGGCTATCCCCTCGTCTATGAGCCTCGCTATCTGGTGTTTCACCAACACCGTCGGGAATATGAAAAATTGCGCCGCCAGTATTGGACGTGGGGTTTAGGTTTTATGGCTTTTGTCGTAAAATCTTATCAGACCGATCCGAGCCAACGCTCGAAATTGCGCTGGCTTGTAGCCTGGTGGTTTGCCAATCAGTTAAATCAGTTGCAACAAAGTGTCAGAGGATGCCATGTATTGCCTCCGCCCATGATTCTAGCCGAGTTGTGGGGCGGTGTTGTAGGTCTGTTTGGGGAATATCCCCGCTCTTTAAAACTAATTGAAAAAATTAGGCAGCAATTTGCCTAAAATTAGGAGAGTTTTTTCAGAGATATGTTTCATATTGAATGCAGGGAAGAATAGTTAAATATGAGTAAGCTTCCGCCGATCGATATCGTAATTTGTACTTATAACAATGCTCCCCTTTTAGACAAAGCTCTCTCAGCTATTTCCCAACAAATAGTTTCACCCAACCTAGAGTGGAGGGTTTTAGTAGTTGACAATAATTGCACCGATAATACGCAGAAAATTGTCGAAAAATATCGAGTGATGGGGCAAATTCCCCAGCTTTCTACAGTATCAGAAACACAGCAAGGATTAACCTATGCCCGCCACTGTGGCGTTAAAAATACAACTGCTGATTGGATTGCTTTTGTAGATGACGATTGCTTCCTGGCAGAAAATTGGGTGGAACAAGCTGTTAGATTTGCAGCGGCTCATCCCGACTGCGGCGCTTTTGGCGGTCGAGTAATTTTAGATTGGGAAACTCTACCAGCCAAATATGTATTGAATTATGGGTACTCCTTCGCACAACAAGAACACGGTACAGAACCCCAAAAAAAATCTTGTTTAGTGGGAGCAGGATTAGTTCTGAATAGAGCAGCCCTCGCTCATACTGGCTGGATAGATAAACCGTTACTTCAAGATCGCATCGGAACTAAGCTCATATCAGGGGGAGATGTGGAAATCGCTTTGCGGATTTACGGAGCAGGATACGACCTGTGGTACACTCCCGACTGTCAGTTAAGACACTTTATTCCGGCTAGGCGTACTTCTCAAAAATACTTGATCGACATTAACTATGGTCTAGGAACCTCTCAAGTTTTGGGGGATTCTCTTCTCTGGTCTGGTTCTTATCGAGATTGGCTGTTGAAATTTATTATCGATGCGGTGAAAGCTTCCCAAAATGTCCTGATTCAATCTTTAAGAGCAGCTTTGGGGCGGATGAATCCAGCGGAAGTGGAGATAAATGGGAGTTTTGTCCGTGGTAAGTGGGCCGGAATTAGCCGTGTGGTTCGCATGAGCCCAGAAGAACGCAGCTTGATATTGGGGCGTGCAAAATTAGCTGGCTAAACAGCTCATAAATAATATTTCTTGAGGTAATTTCTGTGAGCAAGCCTTGGAAAGTTCTCAATGTCGAATTGAGCGAAAATATTCCTGAATTGCCCTTGATTTCCAACTACGCCGGAATATATGTAGTGTTTTGGTGGCATAATATCCCCCTTGGCGAACGGGAGATTTTAGAGGATCAGTTGCCAATCTCGGCTTCACAACTAGCGAATCTAGCGGCGCTGGCGATCGCGCCTGCAGTCGGTAGCCACCTGCTAGAGCAAGGTTTTAAAGCGCCTTTGCCTGAAGTTTACAAAAAAAATCGGGCGTGGCACCAGCCCCCTGAGTTTCATGCCCTGACTGCCTTAGAGCAACCCCTGGCCAAGCTGCAGGAACGCTTGAACCAGACTAGCAGCGCATCTGTTTCTGTCGTAATCGGCACTCGAAATCGGCCAGAACAGTTGGCGCGATGTTTGCAATCCCTGCAAAATTTATCCCAACCTGCTCATGAGCTTATCGTGATTGATAATGCTCCGAGTTCAGACGCCACCCGCCAACTGGTGGCCGAGATCCCTGGAGTCAAATATGTATTAGAACCTCGCCCTGGTTTAAGCATCGCCCGCAATACTGGCATCCGCCACTGTACAGGCGACATTATTGCGTTTACCGATGACGATGTGATCGTTCACCCTGACTGGGTGGCCAGGATTGCACAAAGCTTCCGCGAATCCAAGATCATCGCTGTAACCGGCCTCGTCCTGCCTGCTGAACTCGAAACAGAAGCCCAATTAATATTCCAAAAAGGTGATACGGGCTTTGGTTGGGGATACCGATCTCTGACTTTTGACGCTGAATTTTTTAAGGATACGAAACACCTAGGCGCTCCCGTTTGGCGCATTGGTGCAGGAGCAAATATGGCTTTTCGGCGTGAAGCTTTTGAGTTACTAGGAGACTTTGACGAACGCTTGGGTGCAGGGGCATCTGGGTGCAGTGAAGATTCAGAGCTATGGTATAGAGTGCTGGCGGAAGGGTGGATTTGCTACTACGATCCGACCCCTGTTGTTTATCACTATCACCGGGGCGATCTCGATAGCTTGAAACATCAGATGTACCAATATATGCGGGGTCACATCGCGGCCCTTTTGATTCAGTTTGGGCGCTACAAGCACTGGGGGAACTTGCTTCGCTTATTCATCATTTTACCTCTCTATTATGTGAAACGATTTTTAATCGGTCTTTTGACCGGATTTAAAGGGATTAATAGAACGCTATTGGCAGAGGTATTAGGTTGCTTTGCGGGAGTCAGCTTTTACCTCAAAAATCGTGTAAAGAAGGATCAATAGTTTTTCCAATTAGAGGAAGATTATGGCAACAGTTGTTGAGACCAAAAAATTTGAGACGCATAAAGAAAAGCTGGGCAATTTCTTAGCCCGCAACCCTTTCGGTCAGCCCTTGACCCTGGGATTCTTTTACCGAGAAAAGATGCGGGCAATTCACCGCATTTCCCCAGATATGCCCTTTAAAGAAATTTTAGAAGTAGGAGGAGGTCAAGGAGGCTTAACGTCTTTACTTTATCCGCAAGCGCAAATTACTAACATTGACCTCGATCCTAAATATGCAAATGTTCCTTGCAACCTGCAGGAAAAAGTACGCTTCATCTGTGGCGACGCGACCAATTTACCGTTTGAAAATGAGTCCTTTGATGCAGTGACGATGTTCGACGTTCTCGAACACATTCCCGACCACCAAAAAGCTGTATCTGAAGCGCTGCGAGTGCTTAAACCCAAGGGTTTTTTATTAGTGAGCAGTCCCAATGAGAACTGGCGCTTTCCCTACTACGGCGTGATGAAACCGCTCTGTCCGCCTGAAGCAGAGGTGATGGCAGAATGGGGTCACGTTCGGCGCGGCTATAGGATCGATCAACTGAGGGATTTAATCGGTTTGCCTTACCAGAGTTCTGCTACTTTTATCAATCCCCTGACAGTAGTCTGCCATGATTTTGCTTTCTCTCGCTTGCCTGCCCTCATACGCTTATTATTCTGTACTGCCCTGAGTCCTGTAACCTGGGTAAGCTATTGGCTGCATAAACCTGATTCCCTGGGAACGGAAACAGCATCAGCTTGGCAGAAGCCATAAAATTTATGAATTTCCAACCAGAACCAACGATCGCCCTCCTGCACTGGGGCGATTTAATCGAAGATTTTTTAGATACCATCGGGGTTTCCTTTGAAGCTTTCTGCAACGAAATGACGGGGGGCTGGATGTTTGGCTACATTGAGGCGCTGCGGCGGGCAGGGGTGCGGACAGTGTTATTCTGCATCTCTGGTAGCGTGGCTGAACCCGTGCGCTACACCCACAAAGACACAGGTGCAACAATCTGCACCCTGCCCGCACCTCAACTTTACCAAGCTGTCCGTCGCCAGATGGTTAACCCTCAAGGGTGGACGGTTCAGGATATGTTTGGAGAGGTTCGAGGCCTGGGCCGTCTGATGTTGGCAGGGGTGAAAAGCGTTACTCCTTATCTGGCTACACCGCTGGGGTTGCTGGCGGCAGAACTGCGACGGGAAAACTGCCAAGCGATTCTCTGCCAAGAATACGAGTACCCGCGCTTCGACGCTTGCACTTGGTTGGGGTGGCGGATGGGGCTGCCTGTTTTTGCCACGTTTCAGGGGGGCGATTTTCAGGTTAGTCCTTGGGAAGGTTTGTCGCGCCCGATCGCCCTCAAAGCGAGCGCGGGTTTAATTATTGCTTCGCAAACCGAGGTACAGCGCGTGCAAAGTCGCTATGGCGTGCCGACAGCCAAGATTGCCCGCATTTTTAACCCGCTGGATTTGGAACTGTGGCAACCAATGGATCGCGCTGAAGCTAGGCAACTGCTGGGTTTTCCCGGTGACGCTGAAATTGTCGCCTGTCACGGGCGGATTGAGATTCGCCGCAAGGGGTTAGATATATTGCTGGAAGCTTGGGAAGGGATCTGTCGCGATCGCCCCAACCGAGATTTGCGGCTGTTGCTGGTGGGGACTGGTAGCGACGCGGAGGAATTGAGCCAGCGAATCGCTCAGATGCAGCTTTCGGGCATTGTTTGGGTGAATGAATATGTGCGCGATCGCGCTTTGATGCGACAGTACCTCTCGGCTGCTGACGTTTATACTTTGCCTTCTCGGCATGAGGGGTTTCCGGTTGCACCGCTGGAGGCGATGGCTTGCGGGTTGCCCGTTGTGGCTGCTGACGCCCCTGGAGTGCCTGATATTTTCGAGGGGGGCGAAGCTGACGGCGGGATCGTTGTGCCCCGTGAGGATGCAACCGCTTTGGCAGGGGGGATCGGTCGGGTTTTAGACGATCGGGCGTGGGGGCGGGAGTTGGGTAAGCGCGCTCGCATTCGGGTGGAAACTCATTTTTCTCTGGAGGCGATCGGTGTGCAACTGCGCCAGTTTTTGTGCGATCGCTCTTTAGCGCACATTCGGCATATCTGACTCGCAGCACTGGGAATGCTTGAAAAATCCCAGCCCTAAAAATTTATCTCCGCCTAATTTTTCTGGTTTTATTATCATTTTTTTTGCCAATTATCGGAGACCTAATAAATTTAACTTTACGAATTTTTTTAATATATTCATTGTTTCAACTAAGGAATGAGAATTAAATAACTTCCACAATGAAAGTGGGATGGGCGTCCCGCCCGTCCACTCATGACGGGCGGGACGCCCATCCCACAATAACAATTAAAATTGTA
>NZ_JAUBTG010000078.1:0-21261 GCF_036702395.1 Microcoleus sp. D3_18_C2
CGACTTGGCTGCTAGTGAAGTCACTCCTGTAGCTTTGGTTGCTCCTTCTATCAATGGCTAAGTTTTAGTCTGAGATTACAAAAAGCGCTCCTAGAAATAGGGGCGCTTTTTGTTTGGGAAAAAATATTTTTTGGAACAATCAGACTCGGCGGTTGAAACCGCTACTACACAAACGAAGTCCGCGCAACGCGAGACTAAAGAATAGAATATTACAGCCGGATTTAGTATGGCGATAGACTCCAAATTTTTGAAGTCGTATATTATGGAAAAATGATTGTGAAAGGTAAGTCAGATGGTTGTCGCAATTTCTAAAGCAGGATTGGGTAAAGGTGCGGCTTTCCTGTCAAACGTGACATGGGAGACTCTGGAAAAATTGGATGCTGATTTGGCGGACACTGGGGCGCGTTTAACTTATTTGGATGGGTGTTTAGAAATTATGGCTCCTTTATCTGAGGCCCACGAAGAACCTAAAAACACTTTAGGCCAGCTTTTAGAAATTTATATGCGGATGAGAAATATTCGTTTCTACGGGCGCGGCAGTACAACCATCGGGATGAAGGAATTGGGCGCACGGAAGGAACCAGATGAGTCTTACTGTTTGGGTACGCGCAAGTCAGTTCCAGATTTGGCGATCGAGGTGACAGTGACGAGTGGTGGAATTGATACGCTGGAAATCTATCGTCGGGTGGGTGTGCAGGAGGTTTGGTTTTGGGAGGATGGGGTAATTTCGGTTTATTGCTTGCGTCCAACGGGATATGAGTTGGTGAGTAAGAGCGAACTTTTGGCGGATTTGGATTTGCGATTGATCGAGTTCTATTCGCGTATGGCAGACCAATATGATGCGGTGAATGCTTTTATGCGATCGTTGTAGAAGTTGAGAAGAGCGATTAAAAAAATCCTGCTTTCCCCTCACATTTTGCCTGGGCCGGAGTTTGTTTCCCAGCAGTTTCGGTTCCCGGATTTCGGTAGTTTTGCAGCAGCAATTGGGGCAAAAAGTAGTCACGTAGTTCACGTAAACTCACCGGGACTCCAACATTTCCTCAACTGTCAAGCCAATATCAATTGCAATCCGCTGAAGCAATCGAGGTGATATATCACGCCCTTTATGAAAAGGAACAGTAGTTCCTCGCCCATCTTGGTGACGGAACTGCTTATGTGAGCCTTTTTGACGCACCTCTACAAAGTCAAGGTTCTCTAGTATGCGGACTATTTCCTGTGGTTTCAGAACTGGGATATTGCTCATGTTTATCGGATCACAATCTGTTGTGTACCTATAAACTCAGTCTGAATGACGAGAGTATCATCTTCTAGGAGCATCTCAATTACCTCACGCAGATTCTCGTGTAACTCATCCAAGGTTTCTCCCTGGGAATGCGCCCCAGGAAATCCAGGAATATAACCAACGTAAAGCTTGGTCTCAGAATCTTTTTCGATTATAGCGGTAAATGTTTTCATAAGATTTGCTTTCTATTCGTTAAATGTAAGAAATGTAATCTCTCATAGATTATATAATATTTCACCTGCACTGAATGTATGCTTTGAATACGGGATTGAGGAAAAAGAGCGATCGCCCTCCTACTAACACTTTTTCCACTAAGCCACGTCGCGCTAAAGATTGTATAGCTTGCCAAAATTCTGGTTGGGATAATTCACTATCAGTAGCTTTTCGGGAAATATCTACAGTTTCATTTTGAGTTGCTAACCAGTATAATGCCTTTTTTTCTGAGCCTGATAAACGCTCTAGGTGAGAGTCTAAGATGGGTTCTAAGTCACCTACAAATAAATCATTTACCTCGGATAAAAACAGGGAAACGCTACCATCAAACAACTCCAAAATAGTTGCAGCAATGATATTTAACCAGGAAGGATGACCTTGATAAAGGGCGATCAAGTCTGACCATTTTTCCTCATCGACTAATCCTTTTTGTTGGAAAATTTCTGCGGCTTGTTGTCCTAACCCTTTGAGGTGTAAGCTTCGCGTGGAGAGGTTTTCGGCTTCTAAATTCGCGATTTCTTTGGGTTTTTCCCAACTGAGGAGGATTAAACAACTCTGATGAGAGGATGTGGCAATTTGTTTGAAAAATTTGCCATAGTCTTCATAGCCTGCTAAATATTGACCTGCTAATTGACTGCTACTAAAAATATTCTGTACGTCATCAAGAATTACTAGACAGCGAGAAGATCGGAAATAATCGATGATTGTGGGTAATGGGAGTTGTTGCGATCGCCCAAAAAATTGCTTGAGTTCGGTTTGGAGGGTGGAAAGTGCGGGAGTGTTGGTGAGGCTTAACCAAATAATATAATCAAATTCGGTTTGAATTTGTTCGATGAGTTTGAGGGCGATCGCGCTTTTGCCAATTCCGCTTAAGCCGTAGACGGTAATCAAGCGGGTGTGGGCTTGCAAAATCCATTGTTTGAGGGTGGAGAGTTCTGAGGTGCGATCGTAAAAGTAAGGGAGTTCGGGTGCGTCGGTTAAATCGATTATGGGCGATCGGGCTTGATTTTGGGGAGATTCAGGGGGAAAGGGCGATCGCTGCTTGGCCTCTTCTGCATCTTGCCTTTTTTCTCCACAGATATTGATATGAGTTCTATTAATTTTACTATTAACAATCTGTGAAGAGTTACCAAAATTGTAAATACTAGATACTGCTTTGCTTTCTAAAATAGAGCGAACATTAGATTGTTTAATATCGTCTCCCAATATGTCAGAAAGCATCTTCCATAATTTCCTAGAAACTTGTTTAATATGATCTTCACTACGATTGCACTTTTTAGCTATCTTATGATATTTCTCCCCCTCCCAAACTTCTTTTAAGATAGAGCTTTGTAATGAATCAATATGTTTTCCCGTCTTCACAAATACTTGCTCGTCAGTCCATTGTAAAACCTCTTGGATGTCCATACCTAAAAGGGGGTTGAGTTTTGACCATCACACTATATCACACTTTATAACACCTGGAAAACTAAATAACACTTTTTCTTCTTAATAAATTTTTTAAAAAAAGGTAACTGTACACCAAATAACACTTTTATGAATAGCCAAAAATACATTTTCATATTAAATTATGATCAGGAGAGATATAAGGAATATAGTAGAAGTTTATAAGTTATCAAATGCTCTGGAGGAAATATGACACCGTTTAACTGGTTTGCCAAAGACGCCTCTCAAGGAGAGCAGAAACTCACTTCTGGGGATGTGCAGCGGATAGTTGGCGAATTTAATAAATGTTTGCCACGCATTCTGGGGACATCTGAAGTTTTAGAGGAGATAACCTTTGAGGAAGCTATAAGTTATTTCCAGAGCGATCGTCCAGGAACTCCTAATTTAAAAAAAGGAGCAATTATTCGCCAAGAGCATGCCGAAGGGCAAATTTTAGGACAGGTGTTTTTAGACGAAAAGAATAACCTTGTTTGTCATTCAAATGGAATACCTTATGGTCGTCAGTTGATTGCCAAAAAGCTAGACCAAAAATTAACTGATGTCTTGGGCGCTCAAGAATTAGTGGCCATTGAGTTGAAGGCTAAAGAATCTGGTGAATCTCAGCTTACTGAAGAACCTACTCAAAAATCGCGGATTGTAAAAGTTTATAAGATAGTTAGTATCATTATTTGGTCGATTATAATTCTAATTGTATTTATCCCGTTACTGGGACGATTAGTTATGAGTCAGGCTTTAGCGGCAGAATTAACCTCTCATCCCTCCCTAGAAGTTACTCAATCTCTAGTGGCCTTTGGTGGAAGAGAAGAAGCTTTCAAAAAAGCTTTGAACAGTGCCAATCAAAGTGCTAAACAATATGCTAACAATGAATTGAATCGGTGGGAGGCTGATTTAATAAATCGAATTGATACGGATTTTTTAAATTGGTATTTTAATTATTTTAATCAGAAACAGCAAGAATTTGGTGTTCTTTTTCAATATATAGGCGAGAATGTTATGAATGGGTTTGATCTGAGTAGAGTTAATGAAAAGATTGCCAAAAGCATAAATGACAATATTCAAAGAGAATTTTATAGGAGAGTATTGCAAGCAAATTCAGCAGAGATTAAATTTCATACCATAGTAATCGATACGGCTAATTTTTATATTGAACAAGTATCTAAGGAATTTGACGGTGTGCCGAAAAAGTATAACATTCCCCAATCCGACTGGGCTAAATATTTAGAAGCTATAAATTTTAGGCTAGAAAATGAACGAGGAGATCAAGTATCTTTAGTAAGATTTGTAGGTGCTGCTGGAACTGCTCAACTTACTGGTATAATTGCTGCTAAAGTAGGTAGTAAAGCTGTAGCTGCTGTTTCTGCGAAACTAGGCAGTATGATTGAGCCTACCCTTGCCATAGGTTTAATCGCTTGGGATTATTGGGATTATACGCAAGGAGTTAAAGAAGACAAGCCTCGTTTGCGTGAAGATTTAGTCAACTCTTTACATGACATTAAAAAATCTATTTTGAGCGAGCCCGAACATAGTGTAATGTGGGTGGTCAATGAATTAGAGGAACAAATTAAAAAGAATGTTTTGCAGGCGAAATTTCCGGCTTAAAAGTTTAGAATTGATATGCTTTCTATCTAGATAGCAGTTTTACGCTGCGTCAGGCAAAATAAATCTCCAATTGGATAAGAGGACTTGCCATGACGCACTATTATCTGCACATTTAACTAACGAGGCCCAGCTTCAATAGCAGAATTAGCTATTTGAACTAGCGTTTCCTCTCGCCCATTCTTCATCGTTACTCGATACAAAACGCCTTGATACTGCCACTCCACTAAGGCCGTGCAGTAAGCACCGCAGCCATTAGAAAAAACTCCTTGTGTTCTGCCGGCTAATTGAATGGTTTTGAATTCACTCCTGAATCCTCTAGGGGGCGGTTGGGCTGGTTCTCCACCTCTTTCTGCTGAGATACTCCCGATATAGCAAGGCGTACTGCTGCAATTAGGTATGTGGCCCATTTCAACACTATAGCCATTTGTTTCTACTCGGTTTTTTAAGTAAATTTTTTCTGAGAATGGAAGCTGACTGGGGAGAAAAATTGGTACTCTCGTCTTACCTTGAATCTGCGATACAATTTCACGAACTGGAAAAGAAATACTCGATCGCGAATTACCACTTTCAGAATTAGCAGACTGAGGGCGAAACCCTTGCACAAAATTAGTCCACCGCTGAATTTTATTACCAGTAATATCTAAAATTGGAATAGAACGAGTCCTCGATATGGGCCGCCCAGCCTCCCCCTGAGAATATTCGATCGCAGTACGCTCTGGTTTCCCTAAACCATAAGTATTAGCAATATCGCTAGCCAACTGACAGTTTATTCTGAATTGCCCCATATCAATTTTACCATTTCCGGCGCGGTAGTACCAAGTTCTACCGCCAGCGTTGGGTATCTCCTGACAGTCCGAATATGTCACCTCAAACATCTTCGCAATATGCACGTCATAGAGGCGCAATTGACCCCCATAAGCAGATTTTGTGGTATTGGTTTCTGACACCGTAAGGGTATAAGTTCCTTCCGCGTGTTGTAACCTCATGGGAACTTGTGTTTGAGCGATCGCTCTCGGTATCCCCTGAATTTGGGTTACTGCTCCCCAACTCAAAGTAACAAACCCCAAACTTGTTAGTAATAATTGTTTTGTAACTTTCATTTGTCCCTTAAAAGCTAGAGGATATTTACAGCCTATCTTCAATATAAGTTAAAGCCACGTTAATTTGTTCCTCTGTAAGCTCAAACAATCCCCTGATAAACTTAGGCGGATATTGAGCCGTCACATAGTCCATGATGTCGTAGATGGTGATGCGGGTACCTGCGATCGCTAGTCCTCTTTCTGTACGGATGATAGATGTTTGTTCGTTAGGTATGCTTGTCATTTTTATAGCCTCCTAGAAGTTATTTTTATATTACTAGCTTATTCCGTGGAATTTTGAGATAAATTAACTCTATTATACTTTGCGATCGCTCTCTGAGGACGAGCGCGGGAATTACGCGAGCGCTCCTTCCACAAATAAACGTATTAACCAATTACTGAATTTTACAGCGACATCTGTGTGAGGACGCAAAGCTTGACTTGTAATTGCCTTTCCCAAAGGATAACCAGGTTCATCATGCCAAGCAAGATATGTATGAATCACTGCTTTACTACGATGCACGTCTTTGAATGTTGTTACTTTACTATCCTGTGCCTGTTCAACACATTCTCGTGCAAATGTCAAAGATGCTGGTTCTGCAAGTTCAGCACAAAAGTCTTCTAACATACCAGAATCTTGATTATTAGGCATCAGCCAAAACCCCAGTTTAGGTTCATCTGAAGAAGGCTCGACTACCGTTCCATCAGCATCAGGTTTGTTCGGTAACGTATAGTTGTAATGTTGTAACTTGCCTTTTATACTTTGCCATCTGCCTTCAAGAGAAGGCTTGTCAGCATCAAGCATAACTCCTATTACTTGAGGAGGATTAGGACGTATAATCAGCGCATTTAGTCGCTTCAAAACCCCGATATCTGAACCGCATTGATAGATGCCGAAAGTCTTAGGAACATTATGAGCTTTGCATAAAGCCATCACCACATGGCAATCATTATCTCCTTCAACAAGTAAAACTCTATCTGTATCTTGCTTGCAAACACTATCCTTCTCAGACACCTCGCTTGTATTACTCATCGTACTTCAACATCCATGTCAATAGAATCACTCAGGGTCTCAGATGTATATTCTGTTGCTTTTATCGATTCATTTTTGGCATCCAATCTGAAGAAAGCACCCAGGGTAGGATAGTTATTCCAGGCTTGGTAGAAACCCTTGATACAATCGCGGCTGTGAGTTGTTGCAAAAATTTGAACATTAAGTCTCTCCGATATCTGAAAAACAATATCCCAAACTTTCGGTTGCACGCTCCAGTGCAATCCATTTTCAAATTCATCAATTAATAGAAGTCCATTTCGAGCATTCACAAGTGCAACAATTATATGAAACAAACGAGTCATACCATCTCCCATGCTCTTGAGAGGTAATGGTTCGTCTATGCCTTTAATTTTTACTAAAGGAACACGGTTGTCACTTGCAGTACCTATACTAAAGTCCTCTACAAAAGCGACTCCAGTAACTCGCTCGTCAATTAAACGAAGCGCAGAAATAACCTCCGACTCTAAATCTGTCAAGCTCGTTAAATCCCAAAGAGCAGCTAATTTTCGATTAGGCATATTTGCTGTATAAACAATCTGCCACGTGTATTTTAACTCTGATTCCTGCCTTTCATAAAAAATTCTAGAGCTACGTCGAATGTCTCTGATATTTCTATCTAATCTGAAAATTCTTCTAGTTCTTTCGCCTTCTTCTGCTACGAGAAAAACTTCAACATTAGATATATCTTCGTCAAACTCCACATCAGAGATGCGAATTTTCCTGATTGTGCCTTCGTCATCATTTTTATTCTGGTATGCGCCAGCGCCGATCCGGAGTTTTATGTTTGAAGAAACTTCTCCAAGAGAAATCCCATCTCCTCCTATGCTGGGCAATTTATGCCCAAAGAATAGATGCCGCACAGGATTACTGATAAAATTTTGGGAATGTGGCTGAGCTTCGCTAAACCAAGTCTCTTGCCTAGACTCTACAAGTTCAAGCATGACGGTAGCAGAAGCGTTGCTGGCATATAGTTCTACTGCTTCAAGAAATGTACTCTTTCCTGAATTATTCTTGCCAACAATCAGGTTGACACGACCCAGATTTTTAACTTCAAGGTGTTTAAATAGTCTAAAGTTGTGTATCTGAAATGACTCCAGCATACAAGATTCCTATAAGTTTTTATAACTAGCTTATATCATATTTGCTTAAAAAGCCAGTTTCTGAAATAACTCGGCAATCGGGAGAGTAAAACCGGGGACGATTTCTTCCCCATCGAGGGAGTTAACGGACTTAAGCAGGCGATCGGGTTCTTGGGACGATCGATAAACTAACACATACTGTTCTTGAGGATGAATCACCCAGACTAAACGCGCCCCATTCTCGAAATATTCTACGAGTTTGTCGTGAATTTCTGCCACTGTATTGCTAGGAGAAAGGATTTCTACGGCCAGATCCGGCGCACCTTCTAGGAAGCCATCGGGGAGCTCATCTAGCCCTTGCAGGCGTTCTTTTGCCATGAAGGAAACATCGGGCGATCGCTTGTTTCCTGATTTCATCTTAAAAGCAGTGCTGGAGTCGAACATCGCGCCTAGCTTTTGAATGTGGACATACCCACCGAGCAAAATCATCAAGATACTGCAAATATAACCGTGTTTTGCACCCGAATTCCCCATGTCAATTAGTTCTCCATTCACAATTTCATAGCGGTGTCCATCTCGGTTGAGTGCCATGAATTCCGCATCAGTCCAGATTTTTTTATCTGCTGGTGTTTCAACTTGGTTTTCAGTGAGGTTTGACCTTTGGTTTTGAATTAGAGTAGCCATAGCTTTTTCCTAAACTTATATTTCTAGTTAAATAGAATCCTTTTCAAACTCTAAAACATCGCCCTTAAAAATTAATGCGGCGGTAGACTTCAGACATCGGAAGTTCTATATTTAAACTGTGCAGGACGATCGCCCGATCGAGCCGATCGCAAACTTGCCATTGCCAGCGATCGCTACTTGGGCGATCGCCATTATAATATTGCTCAATATAGGGTTCAGCTTGACTAACCAGCAAATATTCACAAAAACTAGCAAGAGAGCGATATTTTCTGAACTTTTCACCTCTATCGTAGCCTTCAGTAGAGGGGGAAAGAACCTCCACAATCAGTAAAGGATTGAGAATTTCATCCGTGCGATCGCCATTGAATTCTGGTTCGCCATTGATGACCATAACATCGGGATAAGTTCCATGATGGAAGCTAGGAATCCAAATTCGTAGATCGCCGTTATAGATCTGAAAATTTGTGTCTCGCACAGCCACGTTAAGAAAAGTCGTAATGTCTACGGTAATACGGCTGTGGACTTCTGAACCTCCTGGCATAGCGATAATCTCTCCGTTACAATATTCGTGACGTTCTTCGGCTGTTTCCTCGATCGCCCGGTATTCATCTGGAGTAAAGCGAGTCTTTGTCGCATCGGGAAGATTTGGCGGGTTGGTTTGAGTTATAACCACGATCGCACCTCCTAAATAATTAGACCTTAAATAATTATGGCTGACAGCTAGATAGTTGTTTTAATCAAGAGGCGATCGCTTTTTGGGCAAATAAATAATATGGGCGATCGCACAATCTCCTGACATCGCGTTCTCAAAGTTGAGATCCTTCGTGGCTCCGCTGCACCGCAGTATTTGACTGCTGGCGCTGTGCAATTTTGATTAACATCCTCAATGCGTCATTCACTGCTGCATCATTAGGAAAAGCTTGGGCAATATCGGGGTCTAAAAGCACCAAGTTTGTCCCTGCACGATATTGCTCAACATACTTGCCTTTAACACCTCCTTTCATCTGAGCAAAGTCATACTCAGCAAGTAATTCGTCTTCCATTTCGTTCTCAATATCCTTCTTCATAAAACCTCTGCTCCTGGCGGGTAGCTTTTCTGGCACTGATGATTCTTACTGTTTCTCCTCGATCGGTGTGTGCAACAATTAAAAGTTGTCCATACCTGGATATACCAATAATAACGTACCGGCTTTCTCCGATGGAATGCTGAGGATCGGGAAAAGTTACAGATAGCGGGTCAATCGATTTTAGATTTTAGATTTTAGATTTTAGAGGCGACCCCACGGATAAATGCGGGGGGCTTGAGGATTTTCGATTTTCGATTTGGGATTGATTCCACGGATAAATCACGTGGCGGGTAGCATCAAGAAATTCGTGGTCATTAATTAAATATGGTTGTGGCTTCTTGAAAGGAAACACCATGCTTCTCAACATTTAGTGTCGCTTTCTCTGGATTCCATTCAAATTCCATAAATAACTCTCCATGCCTTTTTCCGCTTCTGCTTCACAACCGCTAAATTCTCGCTTTCCTTTTATTTTTAACACTTAATTGCTTAGTAAGCGCTGTATAATAATGCAAAGCAAAAAGCAGATTAATTCCAAAAAACACCAAAGTTAAAACAAATGTAAAAAAAGACGTAAACGACAGCCGGGAAGTCATCGTAAAGATCGCCAAAATGATTGAGCAAAGCCCAAAACCGGAAGCAAAAGAACTTAAAAGCAGCAACCGCACCTTAGACATAGTTTAATTTAAAGATTATCAGTAAAATGCACTCTTGGCAGCTACAGAGGAGTGCCAAATGATACTTATTACTATATAGCGGAATTGCTCAGTTCCGCCAAGGGCAAAACGACTGCTTTCCTAAAAAGGTTTGAATTATACAGAAAAATACAGCCCACGCTCTTGTAAACTCCTGTTGCTCGACTTAATATCAATCAAAGGAATTCCCCAGCCTCCGCGAGCATTCCACCTTTCGCCGTACAGTTACCGCAACCGCAATCCCGCTGACAGTAAAGTATTAGCTTCCAAAACCGCGCTTTCCCTGGGATTCCAAACATTGCCAAAATCCACAAACGCCGTCACCTGCAAAACTCCCTGTTTGTCGCGGGTGCGCTTGCATCGGATACCGCAACTCGGCTGAATCACAAATCCCGCTATCGGTCAGCAAAGCCTCCTGACCAGGAATTTCAAAGGTGGTACCCGCCACGTGATTTATTCCGTGGAATCAATCGAAAATCGAAAATCGAAAATCCTCAAGAAAGAGCATTTATCCGTGGGGTCGCCTCTAAAATCTAAAATCTAAAATCTAAAATCTAAAATCGATTGACGGTAGCCCCGCAATGTGTCTGAGTCCCCTATACCGAATGGTTCGATCGACAAAAGCTTGGCCCCAGCCAATTCCAGATCCGATCGCACCCGCAGCAGGCTCTCAGGAGCCAACAACCGCAGGTACTCCAATTGACCCGGCTAGATCAAAAATTGACTGTCAGGGCTGCGGCTGCTCACCGTAGCGCCAAATGCTGCCACTCCCTGACAAAAGTGCGATCGCGCCGCCAAGACATCTCTCTCTCCCCTCTGAGCTAGTACCTAGTAAAATCCTGAAACAGCCTCAGCACCGCAACCCGATTTCTGCCCCGATTATCTGCTTCCGGCGACAACGGAAAATCCTTTCCCAGCAAAGATGTATCGCTTTCTCGCCTGCTGGTACCGATACCGATCGCGATTTCTCTTCTCGGATTTTGCACGATCGGCTCGCGGTAAGTCAACTGCCAACTACTTCAAATCGATCGACTTTTATCGTACCCGCAATCTTAGCAATTATGCAGGCTGTGTCGGTGGGGGAACAGCAGGCGGCAAAAGCTGTTCGGCTGAAAGCAAGGGCGCTGGCGGCGCGGGTTATGGGAGAGGAGCCGGATTTGGCCGTCGCGGGTTGGGAATCGGAAATTCGTGTCTGTTTTCTCCTCGGTTCGGCAATGGAGGGAGAGTTTCTGGGGCCTCACTTTGGGTCAATTGATCGAACTCCGGGATGCTATTTTCTTGCTCTGTAGTGTCTTTATCTAATTCTGAACCCGAGTATAAATCACGAAGCCGATCGCGATCGTCTGCTGTTTCTTGATCTAGTTTGAATTGAGACGGTAAATGATCATGCAAAATTGGCGCTTGCACCCCTGAGTCGGTAGCAACCATCGACTCGCCAAGACTTAGAGCTGATAGGAGTGCGGGGCAAATAGCTGCAATTGAAAAACCAAGTGCTAATGCCTTGAAAAACTTGATTTTACAAAAGCCTCTAGAAAATTGCACGGGCATGACAGATTAGCCATATTTGATAGTTATTTACACTTACGATCGGGCGCAGCCGACGCAATTGCAAGGAATAAAATTACTCTATCACTTTTTAAACAATTAATTCCTTAACTCAATATAAAGATAGTTGACAGCAACTCTAGTTTGTGTAATTCACAATTACTGAAAAAACTCTAACCGAAAGCATCGAGGATACCCGCCACGTCATTCATCCGTCCAGAAATAAAAAACCTGTATCCGATGAAACTTGCCCCCGAAATTTATCCGTGGGGCCAATGCTTCAATTCTAAAATCTAAAATCTAAAATCTAAAATCTAAAATCTAAAATCTAAAATCTAAAATCTAAAATCTAAAATCTAAAATCTAAAATCTAAAATCGATTGACGCTCCATTACCTGCGTCTGCTACTGTTAAAGTGCTGTCGGGCGATCGGGCTTGATTTATAGCAATCCTAAATGATTCGTGTAATTCTTGTAGGGGCAAACCCCCCGTGGTTGCCCCGATGCAGGCTGGGGTAGGCACTCTTAGCACTACCCCTACATATTTTTACAAATGATGCGAGGATTGCTATATGTTCCCAGGAAATTTCGTAATCTAAAATCCAGGTTTATTATTCCCTTTATTAACTAGGCATTAATCGGCTGATTGGATATTTAATTTGGTTGATAATGGACCTCTTGCAAAAATAACTAGGACGCGATCTGGGGCCCATCCCACAAAAGTTATTTTTTCTTGTGGGATGGGCGTCCCGCCCGTCCAATAAATTTATGAAAAGGACTTTTGCAAGAGGTCTAATCAACTGGAAATACGCAGCGAACCCGCTCAAAAAAGATAAAGTGATTTCAACGATCGATCGCAACGAGTCGTTTCAATAGATGAGGCTGCTGTAATTTCCGGTTTTCGCGATTTGTCTCTGGATAATATGATATAAAAAAAAAATATATCAAATTTTACTGAATCTGGTTGCATAAAGATGAGAAATTCGTTATGTTGAATTTTGTGTAAGCATTGAGGCGGTCTCAAATCAATCCTCAAAATGCTTTAAGTATAAATACTCGATAAGCAGTATTTAACCTAGTCTTAACAAACAACTCTGAAAGTAAATTTTTAGGTAGATTGTTAAGTTCATATTAAATGACAAATTGTCAAGTTAATGTCTAGGAAGTTTGCCAGCAAAAGGATTGATACTTTTGAAGCTCGCCCAGATACTTACAGTTACTGATCAACATGAAAGTGCAAAAATCTTATGGGTGACATTCAAGCTACGTTTACATCTACCGATCGAGCTTTTCAAATTGAGGGGTACGAAAAAATAGATTTCAGCTTGCTCTACGTAGATGGTGCTTTCAAGCTGGAGAATCCTGAGATTGCGGATAGTTACCGCCAATTCGGTCGCTGTTTAATGGTTGTAGATGAAACAGTCTATGGTCTTTATGGTGGACAGATGCAGGATTATTTCAAGCATCACGAGATAGATTTAACAGTCTTTCCAGTTAATATCAAGGAACCTGATAAGACCTTAAAAACTTTTGAAAGCATCATAGATGCCTTCGTTGATTTCGGACTCGTGCGGAAGGAGCCTGTTTTGGTAGTCGGTGGTGGATTGACGACAGACGTAGCTGGTTTTGCCTGCTCATCCTATCGCCGTCGGACTAACTACATTCGCGTACCGACAACTTTAATTGGGCTGATTGATGCCAGTGTGGCAATCAAAGTAGCTGTGAACCACGGTAAGCTGAAAAACCGCCTCGGCGCTTACCACGCTTCGCAGAAAGTAATCTTAGATTTCTCCTTTCTGAAAACTCTGCCGATCGACCAAATACGAAACGGCATGGCAGAGTTAATTAAGATCGCCGTAGTAGGCAACAAAGAAATCTTCGAGTTGTTAGAAAACTACGGCGAAGCATTGCTGCACAGCCATTTTGGTTATTTAGACGGCACATCTGAACTGCGGGAAGTGGCCCATCGCTTAACCTACAACGCGATTCAGTCAATGCTGGCCTTAGAAGTACCAAACCTCCACGAGCTAGATTTGGATCGAGTGATAGCTTATGGTCACACTTGGAGTCCGACGCTGGAACTAACACCGGAAATTCCGATGTTCCACGGCCATAGTGTCGCCATCGATATGGCTTTTTCGGCCACCATTGCCCAACTGCGGGGCTACATTTCGATCGCCGATCGCGATCGCATCTTAAGATTAATGAGCCGCCTCGGACTAGCAATAGACAGCCCTTATCTCACATCAGAACTGCTCTGGAAAGCCACAACATCGATCAGTCGTACCCGCGACGGCCTTCAGCGTGCAGCAGCTCCATGCCCCATTGGTGACTGCTTTTTCATGAACGATTTAACTCGAACTGAGTTGGATGAAGCCCTAGCGGTGCATCGAGAAATCTGTCAGGGCTACCCGCGTCATGGCGATGGCGAGGATATGTATGTGGTATTGCAGAAAGTTGCAACTCGTTCCACAGCCGGGGTATAAAGATGAGACCCGTTACCCCAGTCGGGATTTTAGCCTCCTTACTCGAAAGTCTCGCCTCGCAAGTAGAAAAAATCGATAATCTCGATCGAGCTTTCAAGGCCCAATTACAACAAGCCTACGAACTAGCAAATGGTCTCGATCCGTACCTGAACCTTTGTACCACGCCGGAATCTCCCGCCTTAGCCACGTTAGTGAAGCGCACCCAATCAGAAGATTGGAGTAAGCGATTCTCTGACGGCGAGACAGTGCGGCAGTTGGAACAGGAAATGCTATCGGGCCATGTGGAAGGCCAAATGCTGAAATTTCTCGTCCATCTCACCAAAGCACAGCGCGTACTGGAAATCGGGATGTTTACCGGGTACTCAGCACTAGCGATGGCCGAAGCCCTGCCAGTGGATGGAGTGGTGGTAGCCTGCGAAGTAGATGCTTACGTCGCTGAATTTGCCCAGAAGTGTTTTCACGAATCTACTGCCGGCCACAAAATCTCAGTCAAGGTGGCACCGGCTCTAGAAACCATGAAACAATTGGCTGCTAATGGAGAAGTGTTCGATTTGGTATTTATCGATGCTGATAAAGCTGGATACATAGACTATCTCGATTTACTCCTAACTACCGGGCTGTTGGCTCCCAATGGCTTGATATGTGCAGACAATACTCTGATGCAGGGACAGCCATATTTGTCGGGTACTGCTACTGATAACGGAGTTGCGATCGCCAAATTCAACCAGGCTCTAGTTGACGATCCGCGCGTAGAGCAAGTGTTAGTGCCGCTGAGAGATGGATTGACCTTAATTCGGCGCGTTTAGAGCGTGTTCTCTTGCCCCGGAGATCCCCTTAATCAGGCGGGATCGGTCAAAGTCCTAATGCGGATTTAGCCGGATCAGATCAGTGCAACCGGATTCGATCTAATTCATCTGCGTTAATCTGTGTTTATCTTCCCTCATCTGCGGTTTAAAAAAGATAATTTATGAACCGCAGATGACAATTTATTAACGCGGATTAACGCAGATGAAGATCGGAGAGATGTGAATATTTCTGATGCTAACAGATTTGATATTACCTTTAATTAGAGTGTTTACTTACTAGAAAATTATGCTCGAAACAGTTTCTGTGGCAGCGATGCCATCTGAACAGGAAACAAACACTGGGAATAGGCGCTTCCAGACTGCATTCAAAACCATAGCCACATTAATTTTGCTGCTATTAGTAATGCCCCTGAATATTGCTTTAACTGCGATCGCCCTACTGAGATCCATCATCATCAAACCGTTTCAGTCTCGATCGACTACAGCCACTCCCCAAACGATTTTAATCAGTGGCGGCAAGATGACCAAAGCATTGCAGCTAGCCCGATCGTTCCATCAGGCCGGTCATCGGGTAATTTTGGTAGAAACCGAGAAATACTGGCTGACGGGTCATCGTTACTCTTGGGCAGTCGATCGCTTTTACACAGTACCAAACCCCCAGACAGATGAATACCCCCAAGCACTCTTAAAAATTGTCCAACAAGAGAAAGTTAATGTTTACGTTCCCGTTTGTAGTCCAGTCGCCAGTTACTACGATGCCGAAGTCAAAAGGGTACTTTCTGGGCACTGTACGGTAATGCACGTCGATGTCGAAACTCTGCAACGATTGGATGATAAATATGATTTTGCAAAAGCAGCGGAAGCATTGGGGCTGCGAGTTCCGAAGTCTTATCGCATTACTAATCCGCAGCAAGTAATCGATTTTGATTTTAGTGATGCACAGCGTCCATATATAATCAAAAGTATTCCCTACGATTCTGTTCGCAGGTTAAACTTAACTAAATTACCCTGCGAAACCCCAGCAGAAACTGCCACCTTTGTCAACTCATTACCAATTTCCGAGAGTAAACCTTGGATTATGCAAGAGTATATTCCGGGGCAAGAATTCTGCACTCATAGTACAATTCGTGATGGTCATCTTCAGTTGCACTGTTGCTGTGAATCGTCGGCTTTTCAGGTGAATTACCAGAATGTCGATCGCCCGGATATCGAAAATTGGATTCGTCAATTTGCCAAGAGTCTCAATCTGACAGGACAAGTTTCCTTTGATTTCATTCAGGCGGCGGATGATGGAGAGATTTACGCGATCGAATGCAACCCCCGCACCCATTCAGCCATCACGATGTTTTACAACCATCCCGATGTGGCAAAAGCTTATTTGGAACCCGACCCTTTACCGCAGACTGTGCAGCCTTTGGCATCTAGTCGCCCGACTTACTGGATTTACCATGAAATTTGGCGATTGGTGACTCATTTGCGATCGCCGAAGCTCGTTTCTGAGCGGTTACAAATTATCGCCCAAGGCAAAGATGCTATCTTCGAGTGGGACGATCCGCTGCCGTTTTTGATGGTGCATCATTGGCAAATTCCCTTGTTGTTATGGGGAAATTTACAGAAGCCGAAAGAGTGGATTCGGATTGATTTTAATATTGGCAAACTTGTGGAAATAGGGGGAGATTGAGGATGTCAGTAGTACGGGTTTTGCATTTAGTCGGATCGGCAGTTAGCGATTTTTTCTGTAATTTATCGCGGCTTTATGCAGAAGATTGTCTAAAAAATACGGCTAATTCAGCACTCTATGAATTTCATATAGCCTATATTTCTCCCGATCGCCAATGGCGTTTTCCTACATCTCTCGATCAAGGTGCGATCGCAGCCGCTAATCCCATGTCTCTAGCGGGCGCTGTAGAGGTGCTGACACAGCTAAAGATTGACGTAATGGTACCGCAGATGTTTTGCATCCCCGGCATGACTCAATACCGCAGCTTGTTCGATCTGCTGCATATTCCTTATGTGGGTAATCCGGCAGAGTTGATGGCGCTGACTGCTGACAAAGCCAAGACTAAGGCAGTAGTAGCAGCCGCTGGGGTAAGTGTACCGTTGGGAGAAGTTGTCCGCGCGGGCGATCGACCTTCTATTGACTTTCCGGTGGTGCTCAAGCCGCTGAATGCGGATAATTCTCTGGGAGTTGCCTTAGTTAAAAATGCTGCTGACTATGATGCGGCTTTGGAGACAGCATTGACTCATTCCGAGGAAGTGCTAGTAGAAAAATTCATTGAATTGGGTAGAGAAGTTCGCTGTGGAATTATCATCAAAGCAGGCGAATTAGTCTGTTTACCGCTGGAAGAGTATGCTCTAGATGCTGATACCAAACCGATTCGGAGTTATGCTGATAAGCTCAAACAAAATGACGATGGCAACTTGAGCTGTGTCGCTAAGGATAGTACCAAATCGTGGATAGTGGACATCAGCGATCCGGCAACCGAGAGAGTTTGGGATATGGCCAGAAAATGCCACATCGCTTTGGGTTGTCGCGATTATAGTCTATTTGATTTTCGCATCGATCCGCAGGGACAACCTTGGTTTTTGGAAGCGGGGCTGTACTGTTCTTTTGCTCAGAAAAGTGTGCTTTCTGCAATGACGAAAGCATCAGGAACTTCTCTGGATACTTTTTTTGAAAGTATGTTGCAAAATGCCTTGCAGAGATGACTCAGGCTGAGTTTGCGATCGGAGTAGCTAAAACATCACAAAATTTGTGAAATAATGATCGTATCAAGAACTTCTGTGGATAGTTTTAGATTCAGTCGATAGGCGCGATCGGTATTTTGACATTGTGGACACAATCTTATAGCAAACTTCACTTCCTATGTCAAGAATTTTCAGTATTTTACCGAAAAGACTTGTGCCATCTTTTAGCTTTCCGCATACTAATCACCAGACAGAGGAAACCACAACATGATCCAAACCATATCGAAAACAATCACGTTTGATGAGTTCGTTGCTTGGTATCCAGAGAACTCTGTCCATAAGTACGAACTACACAATGGAGTAATTGTTGAAATGCCTTTAGGAACCGGCCGTCATTCCCGCGTTACAGGTTTCATCCGTTCAAAACTATCAGTCGAAATTGACCGCCGCTCCTTACCTTATTCCATCCCCGGCGACTGCCTGCTCAAACCCGTCCGCAACGAGGCGGGCTACCTGCCAGACGCAGTTGTCCTAGACGAAGCAGCTCTGCGCCAGAGAGAACCGCGCTGGGATACGGAATCCATCATCACGATGGGGTCTTCGGTGCGACTGGCTGTAGAGGTCGTCAGTACCAACTGGCGGGACGATTACCATCTCAAATTCGCTGACTACGAAGAAATGGGCATCCCCGAATACTGGATTGTGGACTACCTTGGTTTGGGCGGCCGCAAGTTCATCGGCACTCCCAAGCAACCCACGCTCTCGGTTTGCCAGTTGGTTGACGGCGAGTATCAAATCAGCCAGTTTCGGGGAGATGACCGAGTTGAATCGCTGGCTTTCCCAGAGTTGAGGTTGACTGCCGAGTTGATTTTTCGAGGCGGTCTGCCCTTAACCGAGCCGAGCTAGAAGGAGTGGGGGGCGATCGGGTATCAAAAGGATATCAAATGGGTACAAAAGGACACCAATTTTGTGACAAATCGGCGTTTTGTACCAAGTGCTGTTTTGTCAGGACGGGCGATCCCAATTATATCAACTACAGTTTAATTTGTCAAGGATTAGAGGCAACGTTGCCTCTAATCCTTGTGTAATATTTGAGCTTTCCGCATACTAATCACCAGACAGAGGAAAACACAACATGATCCAAACCATATCCAAAACAATCACGTTTGATGAGTTCGTTGCTTGGTATCCAGAGAACTCTGTCCACAAGTACGAACTACACAATGGAGTAATTGTTGAAATGCCTTTAGGAACTGGCGACCATTCCGACGTTACAGGTTTCATTTCCGGTGAAATCAATTTTGAAATCAGGCGACTGCAATTGCCTTACTCTATCCCTGGTGATTGCTTGCTCAAGCTTGCGCGTAACGAATCTGGCTACCAGCCAGATGTAATTGTCCTAGACCGAACCGCACTTGCAAACGAACCGCGCTGGAAAAAAGAATCAGTCATCACGATGGGGTCTTCGGTGCGACTAGCTGTAGAGGTGGTCAGTACGAACTGGCGGGATGATTATTTTTTCAAAGCTTCCGACTATGAAGAAATGGGCATTCCCGAATACTGGATTGTAGACTATCTTGGTTTAGGCGGTCGCAAGTTTATCGGCAATCCCAAACAACCCACTCTCTCGATTTACCAGCTAGTAGATGGGGAGTATCAGGTAAAACAGTTTAGGGGAAGCGAGACTGTTGAGTCGCTGGCTTTTCCAGAATTGAGCTTAACAGCAGAGAAGATTTTTCTTGCTGGCTTGCCGAACTAGCAAGTCGAAATTATGCAAAGGGCGTAAGATTGTCGAAGCCTTCCGACGACACCAAAACCTGACAATTGGGTCAAAATCTGGCAGCGAAAAAGCGGGAAAGTACGATCGCACAAAGCCTAAAAATTCTCATCTCGCCCACGATCGCACAAATATCACACAACAACTGCGGACACCACAACAGTCCAGAGCTTCCACATAAACATTGCAATTTTTTAAATTGTGTGATATCATAAAACGTTCTTAAAAATAGCGCAACACTAACTATTACTGCATGGCAACGAAGCCAACGATCGCATTTACTCACCTCGGCTGCGAAAAAAATCGCATCGATACCGAACACATGATTGGCTTGCTGGCTCAAGCGGGCTATCAAGTGGATTCTAATGAAGAATTAGCCGATTATGTTGTAGTCAATACTTGTAGTTTTATCCAAGCTGCGCGAGAAGAGTCGGTCCGCACCTTGGTAGAATTGGCAGAAGCTAATAAAAAAGTAGTGATCACCGGCTGCATGGCACAGCACTTTCAGCAGGAATTGCTGGACGAATTGCCGGAAGCAGTCGCAATTGTCGGCACTGGCGACTATCATAAAATCGTCAATGTTATGCAGCAGGTGGAAAAGGGCGATCGAGTTTCCCTCGTCTCTAGTGAACCTACTTACATCGCTGACGAAACTACTCCCCGCTACCGCACGACATCGGAAGGTGTGGCTTATCTGCGTATAGCAGAAGGCTGCGACTACCGCTGTGCATTTTGCATTATCCCGCACTTGCGCGGAAATCAAAGATCGCGGACGATCGAGTCTATCGTCGCGGAAGCTAAGCAATTAGCCTCCGAAGGGGTAAAAGAAATTATCTTAATTTCTCAAATTACCACCAACTACGGCAAAGATATTTATGGCGAACCGAAACTCGCCGAACTACTGCGCGCTTTGGGTGAAGTAGATGTACCTTGGATTCGGATGCACTACGCCTATCCTACAGGTTTGACTCCGCAAGTTGTAGCAGCAATCCGCGAAACGCCCAACGTTTTGCCGTATTTGGATTTACCCCTGCAACACTCGCACCCGGAAATTCTGCAGGCGATGAATCGGCCTTTTCAAGCCGGGATCAATGATGCTATAGTCGATCGGCTCAAAGCAGCACTTCCCGGCGCCGTGATGCGGACAACTTTTATTGTCGGCTTCCCCGGCGAAACCGACGAACACGCAGCACACTTGCTGGAATTTGTCAAGCGCCACGAATTCGATCACGTAGGAGTTTTTGTATTTTCGCCAGAAGAAGGAACCCCAGCCTTCAGCTTGCCCCAGCAAATACCTGCAGAAATAATGGAAATGCGGCGCAATTTGGTAATGGCGGCACAACAACCTATATCATTGAAGAAGAATCAAGAGTCTGTCGGTCAGGTAGTTGATGTCCTGATAGAACAAGAACAACCAGAGACAGGTGAGTTGATTGGTAGATCCGCTCGGTTTTCCCCAGAAGTAGATGGACTCGTCTATGTGACAGGAGAAGCGCGACTGGGATCGATCGTATCTGTGAAAATTACTGGTGCAGATGTCTACGACCTCTACGGTCAAGTCGATTTTAGATTTGAGATTTGAGATTTGAGATTGACTGCACAGACTGATCTGGGAGCTCGATCTTTTGTCTAAAATTGTGGGATCGACCCTCATGAGTTGACGTGGCACTGTATCCGGTGCTCGGCGGGGTCAAGTCGATTTTAGATTTGAGATTTGAGATTTGAGATTGACTGCACAGACTGATCTGGGAGCTCGATCTTTTGT
>NZ_JAUBTG010000079.1:0-19969 GCF_036702395.1 Microcoleus sp. D3_18_C2
TCCTTTTTGGACGGGCGGGACGCCCATCCCACAATAACAATTAAAATTGTAAGTTATTTAATTCGCGATCCTTAGTAGCGATTTCAATCGCCGAATTGTCTGATCAACGTGAGATATTGCTTCTCAAGAACAGGCAAGATGCCTGTTCCACAAAGAGTAGATTTTCTTGTGGAAGGGGCCCCAGAGCCCGTTCAAAAGGCTTATTGACAATGGTGCAACATCTCAGATTAACGTAACTTCTCCGGTACTCTCGCCGCAGGTTGGTCTAAATAATTGTAAACAATGCGCGAAATTCGACGGACAAAATCTCTCACAATCGGGTCATTGTAAGGACGTTTGACAAAGATTGCGGCTAAATAACGCTTACCGTTGGGCATATCAATAATTCCCGCATCGCCCACTACAAAGCCGATATCTCCGGTTTTGTCCGCAATAACTGCACCGGGACCCAAACCTGAAGGCAACAGCGTTCTAGTTGTTGTGTGCCGCAGTAATTCTCAAGCTTGTTCGCGACTGGATTCAGAAACTAATTTATCGCGAGACAGCATCGCCAGCAGCTTTACCATATCCACAGAACTTGTGGTATTTGTTCCTTAAAAATCACCGAGCCAATTGCGAATTATCGTATCAGTTAATCCCAAACTGCGAAAACGTTCGTTGAGTTTAGTAATTCCCCCCAAACGTTCAATAATCATTTTGGTGGCTGTGCAGTTTTAGAGTCATGTTTAAAGAGAAAGAGTTGAATGGCCGCAGCGAGAAAGCGGCTGGAAAAACGTTATCAACCGCTTTCGATACGAAGCACCTAGCATCATACAGTCAACTCTTGCCCGCAGCCGTATTTTTTTTATTTTCTTTGAGAGTATTCCGTTTCCGGGACTCCTATCAAATGCGGTTATATTACCCCTTTTTTTTCGAGTCTGGCGGAGGGAGACGAAAGTTTGTACAGGGGCGAATTCTAGTGGCAGAATTCTTGTTTTGTAGACACAAATTTTATTCACCTGAGATGAATCCAAGTTAGGCGACTTCCCGATTTCTAGCATCTTCGAGCGAGTCGATCGCGGCTTTGAGAAAAACTTTTCCTTTAGCAACAAATCGGCGATCGCTCAAAGGATCGTAAGCTTCCCAATTACCGCTAACTTCGCGATCGCACCACAAAAACCAGCAGCGGTAGATTTCCCCGCTATCTATATCATCGCACAAAGCCAGCCAATCATCCCCCGTCAGAGCGCTGGCATCTAATGCTACCAATTCCACCCACGCAAGTGCAGTGCAGGCATCGATCGCCTCAGCGTCAACGGAATCAGATTTGGTAGCTATAGGTTGTGGTGAACACAGTGTAGACTTCATAATTTCTCCTTAATTCAATTAAATCAATCAATCAATGGATTGCCCTATTTATGGAACTGACCCGGTACGCCAAGTGGAAAAACTGTGTTTTGATAAATTTCTGGTTCGTCAAATTTACCAGCCGCTGATGCTTCTGTTAAATTATTAAGTGTATTAATTGTGAAAATGGCGGCGGTTCCCAAAGCGGCCATTGCCAGTCTGTGTAAGATTTTGCTCATTTGGCTGCTCCTTTTTTGCTTGGTGTATCTACTCTAAAAAGTTAAGTGGTGAGTAGTGGCGGAGATTGGGGAGTTAAGAAAAACTTTTTATCCTCAAATATATTCAACTGTTGAAGCCGTTATCAGGACAGAGTTTGAGGAGTCGATCGCCCCAAAAACCTCTTCAAGTAAAATCCCTTAAATTCCGGCTGGCTGACTATCTTCCTTAAAATCGCCTAAAATAGGGACTTAAGGCGTTAAAATTTCTAGATTCGTTCCCCTTTCAGTGCAAGCGAAGTGCTCAAGTCAAAACGCGATCGTGGTCGCATTCTCACTGCCTCTGGCTTAAAGAAACTTAACGAGGCGCTCCAAGAATGGTCTGACCGATATAACATTAGAGGTACTCTGACTGAAATCGAGGCCGAGTCTGGCGTTGGTGCCGATACAGTCAGCAAAATTAAGCAGGGTAGAGAAGGTGCGGATTTGAGTAAAATTCGACAGTTGTTCGCGGCTTTTGAAATGACTCTGGCTGCTAGCGACCATCGATCGGCTAAACTTGAGGAACCGGAAAATTTAGACGTGCTGGACAATTTGCCGCCAGCGGGAGAAACAGCCACCAGCAGCAGAATTGTTAAAGTATTTGTCAGTTATCGCAGCGCCGAACCCGATCGCGAGTTGGGAAAACAGTTAGAAACGGCCTTAAGCGCGATCGGTCATACAGTTTTCACAGCAGAAAATAATATTAGATTAGGAGATAATTGGTTCGATCGCATTAATTTATTCCTCCAAGAATGCGATTATTTGCTGCTACTGTTACCGCCAACGGGAAACCAAAGCGAACTACTAACATATCAAGTTCAGCAAGCAAAAGAACTCCAAGACTCCCGCCATGACAAAAAACCAATAATTCTCCCCATCCGCGTCGGTTTTCCGCTGAACGCGCCTCTAAATCACGATTTGCGGGGTTATCTGTACCGCATCAAACAGAGGGAATGGAAAACCACCGCCGACACTCCAATTATTATCGAAGAAGTTCTGAACTTGCTAGCAGAAACTCCCGCACCAGTCACAGAAGAAACAGAAGATTTAACACAAAACCAGGTATTAGAAATTAGCAGCGACGAAATACCTCTACCCGCCGCCGAACCAGAATTACCGGGAGGACAAGTCGATGTCGCTTCTCAATTTTATGTAGAACGCCCGCCCATTGAAGAACGCTGCTATCAAACTATTGTGCAACCCAGCGCGTTAATTAGAATTAAAGCACCGAGACAAATGGGCAAAACTTCCTTGATGGCAAGAATTTTGCATCACGGATCCCGTCAAGGCTATTGCACCGTGCCGCTAACTTTTCAGTTAGTAGATAAAGCCGTATTCGCCAACTTAGATAAATTTTTAAAGTGGTTTTGCGCTTACGTCGGCCGCGAGTTGCACTTACCAAATCAATTAGACGATTATTGGGACGAGATTTTTGGCAGCAAAGTTAACTGCAAAGATTACTTTGAAAAATACATTTTGCCGCAAATCGACAGTCCTTTAATTTTAGGATTAGACGAGATCGATCGCGTTTTCCAATATCCCGACATTGCCGAAGACTTTTTAGGACTACTGCGGGCGTGGCACGAAGAATCGAAGCGGCGCGACATCTGGAAAAAACTGCGATTAATTGTAGTTCACTCCACGGAAGTTTACATCCCGATGAACATCAATCAATCGCCTTTCAACGTCGGACTTCCCGTTGATTTGCCGGAATTCAACGCTGGGCAAATCCAAGATTTAGCAGCGCGCCATAATTTGAATTGGTCGGAGGCAGAAGTTGAGGAATTGATGGCAATTGTCGGCGGACATCCGTATTTAGTGCGAGTTGCATTATATCACATTTCGCGATCGGATTTGACACTAGATGAATTAAAAGAAAGTGCGATCGCAGATGCTGGAATTTACAGCGACCATTTGCGCCGCCAATTGTGGAATTTAGAAGAATATCCAGAGTTGGCGCAGGGGATGAGAGAGATTGTAGTGGCGGACTCTCCGGTGCAATTAAAGGCTATGCAGGCTTTTAAATTAGACAGCTTGGGGTTGGTGAAATTGCAGGGGAACGAGTGCGTGCCGAGGTGCGAGTTGTACCGACAATATTTTCGATCGCACTTGAGCGCGATCGTCTAAATCCGATCGCTCTGCTATCCTATAATTCCAGATGTGGTAGGGGCGGGTTCACCGACAATAATTGCCTAAAATGAACAATCCCATAAACCCGCCCCCACCAAACGACAAATCACAATCTACCTCTTTTTAGATTAAAACAGCCCATGAACGATATTTTTTTGATAACATCCGACAATTGGCTAGATTGGATAACCGTGTTTGGTTATCTAGGTTTTACTGCTTTCATTGCATGGCGCGTGTTCACAACAAAGTAGATATATCATAAAATTAACTTCTTCTTCTTCTTTCTTTCTTTCTTTCTTTCTTTCTTTCTTCGCGCCTTCGCGGTTCGTTAAATAAACGGTAAAATAAGACAATAATCAACTCGCCCATACAGTTATGCAGCCCGTCGAAAGTGTTGCAGCAATTCCGAACGATCTGATTTTCCGCTTGAGCATCGAGCAGTATCATGCGATAATTCAAGCTGGCATTCTCACCGATGATGACTCTGTAGAATTGCTGGAAGGTTGGCTGGTTTTCAAAATGCCAAAAAATCCACCGCATCGAGCAACAACTCGTCTTGTCAGGACAGCTTTAGAGAATATTTTACCTCCTGGTTGGTATGTTGATTCCCAAGAACCGATAACGCTATCCAACAGCGAACCCGAACCTGATATAGTGGTTGTTCGAGGGGATACGCGACAATATCTCGATCGGCATCCGGGTGCGGAAGATATTGCCCTGATTATTGAAGTGTCAGATACGACGCTTCAGCGCGATCGCACTGTCAAAAAACGGATTTATGCCCGCGCTGGAATTGCGATTTATTGGATTGTGAATCTTGTTGAAGGACTGGTTGAGGTGTACTCTCAACCTCTTGTTGAAGTTGAGCCGTCAGATTACAGTCAAAGGTTAGATTTTGGGCGATCGGCTGTTATACCAATTATTATTGAAGGGATAGAAATTGGGGCGATCGCTGTGAATTCTCTTTTGCCTTAAGATAAAATGAGTAATATCGTTTACGGTTGTTTTTGAATGATTAAACCGCAGAGGCCGCAGAGGGCGCAGAGGAAGATAAGAGAGAGATGAATAATTCCGATAGCAACGGATTTGAGATAAGTCCTCAACTTGTAGGGTGCGTCAGACGAAGTTTTAGGGCGATTATTCAAAGTTTAGGATATGACGCACCTTACTAATTAAACAGTTATACATTTTAAGATAAGTTACAGAGGTAAGCACTATGAGGAAAGTAGCAGAGTCTAGGAAGCATCCAGACATTAAGCAAGTCATTCTTTATAAACCTGAACTTGGGGAAGGTGTATATGCTTTCCCATGCACATCACTCAATGATGGCTTTGGAATTGGTGATATTTTTTACCAAAGTTGGCGGGATGCAGAAGAATTTTGTGAACAAGAATATGGAATTTCCAAGGATGCCTGGAAATTTATTCCAGACCCCCTAGCAAACTGTCAACAAGACTGGATTGCACCAGTTCGAGTAATAGGTCGAAATACAGGAACACCGCAATGGGGAAAATTAGAGAAACTGATTGATGGTAAGTGGGTGGAGATAGAGCTAGTAGATGGAATATGGATGGAGAAATAATAATAATTTTATTGTTAGCTATTGGTCATTTATTTGTCATGGTAATTGCTCTCTCAACTTTCGCAAAATTGGAATTTTTTCCAACTGTTCCGGCCGTATACTATCCCAGTTTAACCCAATTGGACGCGGATAAGTTGTATTAGTTTCAATTACCTCCTCAGCATTAACAATCCAATTCAGTGCCCAATCGTGAGCTTGCATCGGTAAACGCAAATCTTCGACTATTTGCAAAGGATGCACTGTTGTCACAATTGGCGTATCGATTTCTACTAACCCGAATTCTGTCAACATAGCCAATTCCAAATCGGCAAAACCTGCACCTTTCCCGGTTCTTCCCCCGTTGCGCGCCACCGCTACACAACCGACTATTACTAAATCAATTGGCTCCATTTCTGCAAAACTTACCAATTTTCCGCAATCGAGAGCTTTGCGGGCGATCCTCTTCGAGGGCTTCGCTAACGCACTTTCGGCAATTGATATATTTTGTCTCTGCAAATCCTCAGCGGTTAACTCAACAAAACAGCGATCTTCTGTCAAGCGCGGTACTGCCATATACAGGCGTTTTCCATCTTGCAAAGCTTGCATCCGCACCGGATTTTGCGCCGCATCTGGATTGCACTTAATCGTTTTTGCTTGTTGCCAAATTGGTAAATTTGCCAATTTTTCCGCCGCCAACTGGGCCCCAACAAAGTTGGGAATATGACCAAACGGATCGCCAATAGATGCGGCTTGCTGCTTGAGCAAAGACCAAATTTCTGTTCTTAACTTGTCTTTGTCGTCGTTATATCCAGTCCAATCAGTTTTCATGTTATTAGGCCTTATTGGTGGCGGTAAACTGCGCTAAAATTGTATGGTGCGTCCGACTTTCGTTATAGGGCAATTATTCAGGATTTCGGATCTGACGCACCTTACTAATTGTGCCCGTTTCGGTAGATGTAAAGAGATATTTTAAATGATGTAGTAGCGGTTGAAACCGCCGAATGACTAAAAGGTGATCTTTTTATTGTACCATTTTATCCTATGGATTATACCACAAAACCCAGTTACTATCAAGTCGGTGGGAGTTTGACAAATAACGCTCCCAATTATGTGAAGCGGCAAGCCGACGACGATTTATATAACGGATTGAAGGCGGGGGAATTTTGCTATGTTTTAAATTCCCGGCAAATGGGCAAATCTAGCTTGCAGGTGCGGACAATTCAGCGGCTGAGAAATGAAGGAATTGCTTGTGCTGCGATCGACATTTCGGAAATTGGCAACCGCGGCGTCACTCCCGAACAGTGGTATGCTGGTTTGCTACGCATCCTCGAAAATAATTTTAACCTGTCGGATATTGTCAACGTGCGGACTTGGTGGCGCGATCGCAATTTTTTAACTCCGGTTCAAAGGTTGAGCGAATTCATCGAAACCGTACTGTTACCGAACATTTCCAGCAATATTGTCATTTTTATTGACGAAATCGACAGCATTCTCGCCCTAGATTTTCCCGCCGACGATTTTTTAGCCTTAATTCGATCGTGCTACAACAAGCGCGCCAACAATTCAGAGTTCGATCGCCTAACTTGGGCCCTCTTAGGCGTAGCATCGCCGACAGATTTGTGCCGCGAGCAAAATGCCACCAGCAATACCCCTTTTAATATTGGCAAGGCGATCGAATTAACTGGTTTTGACGAAACAGAAGCTCAACCGCTAGCAGCGGGATTGGCAGAGCTTACAGACAGCCCTAATCAAGTTTTGAGGGAGGTTTTGTATTGGACGGGCGGGCAGCCGTTCCTGACTCAAAAGCTGTGCAAACTTCTGCTGGAAAATCCACAATTAATCCCGAATTTAGCCCCCCCTGGCAAAGGGGGGAAAAAAGATAAAATTAACACTTCTAAAGAGTGGGTAGAGAAAGTAGTGCGCTTGAAAATCGTGGAGAATTGGGAAACTCAAGATGTGCCCGAACATTTGTCCACAATTCGCGATCGGCTTTTCAAAGAAAACCAGCGGATTGTCAGGAGACTGGGATTGTATCAGCACATTTTAGAACAAACTGAAACTGGCCCCGATGGTAGTGCCGAACAAATGGAGTTGCGATTAAGCGGATTAATCGTTAAGCGGGGGGAAAAATTAACAATTTCTAATCCTATTTATGAAGCTGTATTTAACAAACAATTAATTGAAGAAAAATTAGAAAAACTCTCGCCTTACTCGGAAGCGATCAAACTTTGGCTAAATTCTAGCTGTGAAGATGATTCTCAACTGTTGCGAGGGAATGATTTGCAGTCAGCATTAGTTTGGGCGGCCGGCAAAAGTTTGAGAAACGAAGACTTTCAGTTTTTGACTGCTAGCCAGAAAGTTATTTTGAGCGACCAAAATCAACTGCTGCATTTAGCTACACTCGAAACCAAAAAAGCTGTCTGTGATGCCGAAAAAGCTTTGAGTGAAGCTGACTCTGCCAAACAAAAAGCCAAACAGTGGATCGGCATCGGTTCTGCGGTACTGGCAGCATCGTTACTGGCGGCGATCGGCTTTTCAACTCTCGCTTACCAGCGGTTTAAACTAGCACAAGCAAGTATTGAAATCGAACAAAATGGCAGCGATGCTTTACTGTTGGCGGTATCTCAAAAAACCGAAAACACCGAAGCTTTATCAGAAGCTTTACTGAGGGCGATCGCCTCCGGGAAAAAATTAAGAACCTTGGTTCAAAACAAACCTAAGCTAGAACAATACCCGGCAACTAGACCGCTGTTAGCCTTACAAATAATTCTCGATAAAATTAGCGAAACACAGCAAATTAAAGCCTCATTAAGTCCGCCAAGAAAGATAACGTGGCAAGCTCATAAAAATGCCGTTACCAGCGTCAATTTTAGCCCAAATCGGCAGATTTTAGCAACCGCAGGAATAGACGATAGAGTTCGGATATGGAACTTTTCCGGGCAAAAAATTGCTGAATGGAAAGCTTTCCAGCAGTCAGTTAATATGGTAAATTTTAGCCCAAATGGTAAATTTTTAGCGACCGCAGGAAGGGACAGCACAGTTAAAATCTGGAATTTATCAGGTAAAAATATTGCTACTTTGAAAGGAATTAAAGGCTCTGTTACCAGCATCAGTTTCAGCCCGGAAGGAAAGTTATTAGCGGCGGCAGGGATAGACAGCTATGCTGCAATTTGGCAATTGTCAAAACAGCCACAATTAGTATCGCCTAGCCAGAAACTCCCAGGTCACAACGGCTTAGTGAGAAGCGTAAATTTTAGCCCAAATGGTGATTTCATAACGACTTTAGATGGCAAATCTACAGTGCGACTTTGGAATTTATCGGGCAAGCTAAAAAAAACACTGCCTATTCAGGCAATAGGGATTAGTTTCACTCCGGCTCAACACCAGTATCGCTTTGCTACAGTAACATTAAATGGCAAAGTTGGGCTGTGGAATCTGTCAGAAAAAGAATTAGTTAAGGAATTTCAAACCTTGCATTTTGATGCGAAATCAATTAGTTTTAGCCCCGACGGAGAACGGCTGGCTACAGTGGGAATTGACAAGACAGTGCGACTGTGGAATTTAGCGGGGCGGCAGGTTGCTCAATTTGAGTTCGAGGAGAATGTTGTTAGTGTCAGTTGGAGTCGAGACGGAAAACAAATTGCTGTAGCTGGAAGCAACGGCACTGTATGGTTGAGGCAGGTTGAAGGGTTAGAAGAATTGCTGAAGCAAAGCTGCAATTTTTTCGCCACTCAACCGAAGTATTTTACCAGAGTTTCAACTATCTGCAAGTAGGGACACCGCACCGTGCCCTTATTCGTGTCAACTTAAGCTGTCAGCCCGCCAAGTCTGTTAGTCGTCCATCAAGTCCGCCAGGGGTTGAAACCCCTGTCTAATAGCGAAAGTCCTCTCAAAGAGGACTGAAGAGAAGAATCTCCACTCATTAGTCCTCTGAAGCGAGGACTTTAGCTTTGAGGCAGGGGTTTCAACCCCTGCCGGACTATTTGTTGTACCTTAAGTTGACACCTATGGGCACGGTGCGGTGTCCCTACTAATGATTATCAATTTACTTTAACAGGCGAAACACTTACATTAGGATTTGTAACTCTTTTTAAGAGTTCTTGTCGGGCTTGTTCGGGATTTTGACCTTTGGGTACTTGATATAATAATCTACAGGAACCATCTTGAGGATTAGCTGCACAAATAATTAATTGACCGTTGCTAGATGCACCTGCTGTGACAATATTATCCCAGCTTCCTTGCGGTTGCGAGTTGTTGAGAATTCCTGAGACTCTGGTGCACCGAGTAATCGCATCTTCTCCTGATTCATTGAAATAGTTATCAGCTAGCCACAAAATAACGGGAATATTTTTGCCTTGTTGGACTGCAATTGTAGCGGGGCGGCCACCAGTAGCGCCACAGAAGAATGAAGGCGCTTGGGCGAAGGCTGGACTGTTTGCTAAAATCGGAGCAGCAAGGGCAATAATTGACGCGCTAAAAACTGACTTTAAGAGCCGAAATTTCATGAGCAGTAATAAGCTTTTTCATTTAAGGTTACTAATAGTCTAAAAATTTAAACTGTTTGTTGCCGGGAAGATTAGGCATTTAGAGAAAAAAATAAAATTTATTCGGCAAATTTTTGCGATCGCACACACTGGCCTCATCTGGGCCAAAACTCCGGGAAAAAAGCTCGCTGACAAACACCAAAGGCAGAAAATAGATGCAGCCCTAGGGGGCGCAGGCGCGAAGGTATAGGGTAAAGGATTGGTTTTTCAGCGTTTTTTGCGATCGCCTCGCTCTTCCCGATCCCGCCCCACCTAAAGTGGAACCTGTGTTACCATCGGGAAAAATATTCTCTTTAATAATCAACAATGGGCAATGTTCTGGTGCTGAACGCCTCCTACGAACCCCTTAACATCACCAATTGGCGAAGGGCGGTAGTTTTGTTGCTGAAAGGAAAAGCAGAACAGGTAGAACACAACGGGAAATTTATTGCGCCAAACTTCCCGCTACCAACTGTGATCCGACTGCGGCATTATGTCCGAGTTCCCTATAAGGATATTCCGCTAACCCGCCGGAACATCTTGCACCGGGACGCACACTCTTGTCAATACTGTAGTTATACGGGCGACGATTTAACCCTCGATCATGTCATTCCCCGATCGCGCGGGGGAGGGGACAGTTGGGAAAACCTCGTCACCGCTTGCGTGCGCTGCAATGTCAATAAAGGCAGCCGGACGCCGAAAGAAGCGGGAATGTCGCTGCGCTATCCGCCTAGGAAACCTCACAGCGGTCTTTATTTTGAAGTCACTAAACACGTTAAGAGCGGTATGCACAAAGAATGGCAAAAATATGTAATAGGCCTTTAAAACCCCTGTCAGCGCAAGCGCGGGGGTTTTTTGCGGGAGTTATTAGTTCTGAGATTGCTTCGTTCCTGGCAACACGCACTCTCTCCATGAATTAAAAAAGTAAACAGAGAATTTACCATCTTAAATCAGGTTTCTCGTAAAAAGTATGGGCTTTGACAAACAGGCATCTACAAAGAAACCGGGTTTAAGATCGAATGTCGTGCAAATCTTGAAATAGTTAAATTGTTAATTTTCAACGATGAAAGACCATCCCCCTAACAATTCCGATGAAACATCCGGCAACCGCGAAGGTGAACTTGAGGCCAGCAGCGAGGTTGTACCCGGAGTGAGTGCGCCTGGGAAACGGCGCAGCAAAGCCGAAGTTGCTTCCGAAGAGAATCGCGGCCGTCTCCGCGAGGAATTGCACGATCGCAAAGTCGAGCAATTGCGCCAAATGTTCGATCGGCACAAAGGCACTCGCCAGTTAATCTTACTGCAAGATTTTCCAGATCCCGACGCACTTTCGAGCGCTTGGACTTACAAATTAATCGCCGAACAGTACGATATCCAATGCGAGATTATCTACGCCGGCGCCCTCAGCCACCAAGAAAATATTGCCTTAGTTAAATTGACAGGGTTGCCGTTGCAGCGCTGGACGGTGGAAACACTAAAAACTAAGGATTTGTCGGTGTTTCAGGGCTGCGCTTTCATCGACAATCAAGGGACGACTTGTAACTTAACCGAGTATATTTTAGCGGCTGGAGTTCCGATCGCCGCCGTCATCGATCATCATAATTTGCAGGGGGAAATGAACGCAGAGTTTACCGATTTGCGCCCTCAAATCCGCGCTACAGCCACGATTTTTGCCGAGTATTTACAGTCTGGACTGTTAACTCTCGACGCCAGCGTCAGTCTGCACATCAAGTGCGCTACAGCTTTGATGCACGGTTTGCGATCGGATACGATCGCCCTCAGACAAGCTCAGGAAGAGGACTTTTTAGCTGCGGCTTATTTGAGCCGGTTTTACGACCCGCAGTTGCTGAATGCCGTGTTACAGTCATCTCGTTCCAAGTGGGTGATGGACGCGATCGAGCGATCGCTCAAACACCGCACCGTCCAGAACAATTTTTCGATCGCCGGCATCGGCTATCTCCGCTATGACGATCGGGATTCTATTCCCCAAGCTGCGGACTTTTTAGTAACAGAGGAGAACGTACACACAGCCGTTGTCTACGCAATTGTTCACGACAAAGACGAAGAAATTGAAGTAGTAATTGGCTCGCTGCGAACTAATAAACTTACTCTCGACCCCGACGAATTCATTAAAGAAGCCTTCGGTCAAGATGCTCAAGGACGCTTTTTTGGTGGTGGCAGAAGTCAAGCTGGAGGTTTTGAAATTCCCGTGGGATTTCTTTCTGGCGGGAATGAGAAGAGCGATTATGCAAGGCTAAAATGGGAAGTATTCGACGATCAGATTAAGCAAAAGTTGCTGCATTTAATTAGTCCTAAAGACAATCCTGTTTACGATCATTAATATCATGTCCGATCGATTAATCATACAGCATATTCGGTGGTTCATGAAGTACAGGAGCAGCTATATTATGTGGTGTTAGTCCGTAGTCCGTAGGGTTCGTCGCTCCTTCATATTTGATAAAGATTGCAGATTGACGGGTGTATCCGCACCTTACTCGCGTCTCTCTTCTTGTGTGTACCACATATACATGGAATATGCTGTAATATCCCGGTCGGGGCGAGTTTTTGAGATTGTCAATTATTGGCAGGTATTCTTGGTGAACTCGCCCCTACAAAAATCGCGGTTCATCGACCGGACACGATATCAATCGGGAGTTTCTAGCTGCAGTATTGATTCCAGCAACAGCCTGGGAATGCGAGCTTTTCGACCTCCGGTTGCTACCAGGTTTGGCCGTGTTTTTTTCTCATTCCGGGCACAATCTCAACTTGACAATCAGTCATGCCCGCACTCCAACTCTCATCAACCAGGTTTTTTAACTCTTATTCAGGGTGGGAACTCCTGCCCAGTCTACCTCTGCCAGGAACAGGCTTTCCGGCCTGTCCCATAAAAATTAAATTTTATTGTGGGTAGTACGGGTAGGACAGGAGAATCCGCCCATAGAAAATTTATTTAAAATCGTGCAATATGTTCAGTTTTAAGGAAGTAAGGAGGTTGAAAAACCCGGTTGAGTTCTCCAGGACTAACAGTAATAAATTTTCTACCAATTTTCCCAAATCATACACTAAAGAAACCGGGTTTTTTAACAATTGTCAAGGGATATCACGAAGTATTTTGATAAAAAAACCAGGTTGAGGGGCAAATTTAGTGTGTTCTATTTTACTAAACTCCACAAGAATTATGAGGTTTTAACAATTATACAGGGTTAATTTTGGGGAGTTTTATTATTTATTCGCTAAATCAATCACAATTTGTTATAGTTGGTGCAGTAGCTTTGCGATAATAATTAGCCAAAAAACGATTGAGAAGAAGCAAAATAGATACCAAATAACCTAAAACTTTGGCGAAATGACATCAAAAAAGCAATTGTAGCAGTCAGCATAAAATTGGCTAGCCACATAAATATTGATTTTTTCCTAAGCCCAGCCAGCGATTCCTACGAGTTAAAAGAAATTATTATATTTATTTGTGGCGGGTTAGAATAGTAGAAAATAGCTTAAACAAACAAGGAACACGGAGATGTCTACAAAAAAGACTTTCTCTTGGTCGTTAGAGAAAAGCATAGAAAAAGTTTCAGAAATTGCACTTAAAATCAACGAGTTCGTGGATCTGGAGACAATTTTGCAATGTGCGCTACACGAAACCAGGGTGCTGCTGCAAACAGATCGCGTGATTATTTATCGATTCCTACCGCATAGAGAGAGGGTAGTATTTGCTGAATCTGTTGGCGATCGGTGGCGGCCAATCCAGGGACAACTGATTCATGACCCTTGCCTTGAAGCTACCTGGGTAGATCGCTACAGCCAGGGGGAAACGAGTGCCATTTCTGATATTCACGCTGGTGATATTCAAGCTTGTGATGTCGAATTGCTCGATCGCATCCAAGTTCAGGCAAATTTAGTTGCGCCAATCTTGCTAGATGGCCAACAGCAGCAATCTCCGAAGCTTTGGGGACTGTTGATTGCTCATCAATGCCGAAGTCCGCGTCAGTGGGAACCTCTCGACATTGAGATCCTGCAACAGGTTGCAATGCACATCGGGTTGAGGATGCGGCACTTGGAATCTCACGGCCCGGCGATCGGGCCAAATCAACCGCCGGAACTCGAAACAGAACCGAATCAAACTGATCCCAATACAGAAAGCGCGCCCAGAGTCAATCATCAAAATTGCCTAAAACCAAAGTTTGCCTGTTCCCTGAGCGGCGATATTGTCCACCTCAAAGCCTTTGACTTGTTGCAAAACCCGATCTGGATATTTGATATTGAGGATTGGCAAATGCGGTGGGCAAACCAAGCTTCCTTGTACCTGTGGGATGCTTCGACGCGGCAGCAACTGGCGAGCCACAACTTTAGGGATATGTTGTCAGAGTCTACTCGGATTCGCTTGCAGAGCTATCAGCAGCAGTTTGAGCAAGGCCAAACCTTGTCCGAGCAGTGGACGTTTTATCCGGGCGGTGAGCCTGTTTCTGTCGGCTGTCGGTGCTCTGGCATCAGGATTGATGGCGGGCGTTTGGCAATCCTGGTGGAGGGTACGGTCGAAACCGCTCCTCAAATCGAGCCGGAAACCCTACGATCGATCGAGGCAATCCGACACACCACGCTGATGGTTTCGCTGTACACCCTCGAAGGTGTGCCGCTGCTGCAAAACCCGGCGGCCTTGCGCTGTTACGGAGATATGCAGCCACCTCACTCTGCGACAGATAATGCTTTTGTGAGTCGCTTTGTTGACTCTCAGGTAGCAGAGCGAGCAATGGCAGTTCTTAAGTCCGGTGAGGTATTTAGCACGGAGGCTCAAGTGATTACTCTGGCGGGAATTCGCTGGCATGGGATGGACGTGCGGTGTACCAAGGACCCGGTAACGGGCAACCCGATGTTGCTGGTGAACGAAAAGGACATTACCGACCGCCAGCAGACAGAAACAGACCTGCAAAAGAGTGAAACCCGGTTGTCAGAAGCCCAGCGGGTTGCCCACATCGGTAACTGGGAGTGGGACGTGAGTACGGGTAAAATTACCTGGTCTCCCGAACTATTCGAGATTTTGGGACGATCCAGGGCCCTAGGCGAACCTACTTATGAAGAAAACCTGCGGCTTTACCATCCCGAAAGTGCCAAACAGCTACACCTGGTAGTTCAACGAGCGCTCAGTCACGGAGAGCCTTATCTATTGCGCCTCAGAGTCGTGGGCCCGAATGGCTCTATCCGCCATACCGAAGCCAGAGGACAGGTTCAACTCAATGCAGAGGGAAAAGTCATTCGGTTGTTTGGTACATCCCAAGACATTACGGATCTTGTCCAGGCAGAAACAGAACTCAGAGAATTGAGTACAGCTCTTGCTAATGCCGTTGAGGGCATCTCGCGGCTGGATATTTTCGGACGGTACATCACCGTTAATCAAGCCTACGCGAATATAGCAGGTTATCAGCCTGAAGAAATGGTTGGTATGAGTTGGCAGAAAACAGTTCATCCCGAAGACTGCGACAGGATGATGGCCGCTTATCAAAAAATGCTAGCCGAGGGCCGAGTGGAGGTTGAGGCCCGGGGTATCCGGAAAGATGGCTCGATCTTTTACAAGCACGTGGTGATGTTGGCGGCCTACGACTCGCAGGAGCGATCGATCGGGCATCACTGCTTTATGAAAAATATCACCGATCGCAAGCAAGCAGAAGCAGCATTGCAACAAGAGTTCGAGCGTCTGGCGGTGGTGATTGCCACCCAACAGGAAATCGCCACCCCCAATCCTAACCTGGATGCAGTGATGGCGGTGATTACCGATCGAACTCAAAAATCGCTCGGTGCCGATGGGGCCGTGATTGAAATGCTGGAAGGGGATGAGTTGGTGTATCGGGCAGCCAGCGGTATCGCCAGCGCCTATGTGGGATTACGGATCAAAGTAGGGACAAGTTTATCGGGAAAATGTATTGCGACCGGCCAAATCATGCTTTGCGATGATTCACAAGCCGATGCACGGGTGGATCAGGCTGTCTGTCAGCGCATTGGTATCCGGTCATTGGTGGTTGTTCCCTTGTTCTATCAGGACGATCGGGTTGGCGTCTTAAAAGTTGTTTCCGCTAAACCCTGTGCCTTTACAGAGTCAGATATTCATACCTTACAACTGATGGCGGGGTTTTTGGCGGGTAGCCTGCATCTGGCTTCAGAGTTTGATGCTAAAAACATTCTCCTGAGTCAATTGCAGGAGAGCGAGGAACGGTATCGTTCTGTGATTACAAGCATGACTGAAGGCGTCGTACTTCAGCTAGCAGACGGACAAATTACTACCTGTAATGCTAGTGCCGGAAGGATTCTCGGACTGACCCCCGAACAACTGATGGGGCGTACATCCATAGATTTAGACTGGCGAACCGTTCACGAAGATGGCTCTCCTTTCCCCTGCCAACAGCATCCGGCAATGATTACCCTACGGACGGGAAAACCCCTATCAAATGTGGTGATGGGCATTCACAAATCGGATAAAACGCTGACTTGGATTTCGATTAATTCGCAACCGCTGTTCCAGATGAATCAGTCTCAACCCTATGCAGTAGTAACGACTTTTGCTGATATTACAGAACGCAAGCGGGCCGAGGAGATGCTCAGACACCGGGCAGAACAAGAAAGATTAATTGCTACGACAGATGGGTTAACACAAGTAGCAAACCGCCGCTGTTTTGATGAGCGATTGCCGTCGGAATGGCACCGACTGATGCAGGGGAAACAACAGCTTTCGTTGATTATGTTGGATGTAGATTATTTCAAGCGATATAACGATTGCTACGGACATCAAGCGGGGGATATTTGTTTAGTAAAAGTGGCTTCATCGGCGGCACAAGCGGTTAAACGCTCATCGGATCTGTTTGCACGTTACGGGGGGGAAGAATTCGCTGCTATCCTACCGAATACGGATGCGGATGGCGCGATCGCGGTTGCTGAGTCGATCCGAGAGGCAATCCGAGTTTTGGGAATCCCTCACGAGCAATCTAATGTGAGCACGATCGTGACTGTTAGCATGGGAATTGCCACTGTGATTCCCACTGCGGAAACATCACCGGATGAACTCGTTGCCCTCGCCGATCGAGCATTATATGATGCGAAACGACAAGGGCGCGATCGCTACACAAGCGCCAACCAGATGACAGCGCCAGAGGTCAATCCAGTTGTAGAATAGGCAAAAGGTAGGTATATCCTAGATTGCTCCTATAAAAACGGGATAAAATGCCTGGAAGTATTGATATATGGTTATTTATTTGATCCGGCACGGTATCGCCGCGGCACCCGAAGAATATGATACAGACTCAGAACGCCCGCTGACTAAAGAGGGCGATCGTAAAACCAGGAAAATTGCTCAACGGCTCTACGAGCTCGAAATTCAGTTTGACTTGATTCTCACCAGTCCCCTACTGCGCGCCCAGCAAACCGCCCAAATCCTGCAAACAGTCGGTTTGAGTTCCCAAATAGAAGAATCCGCCGCCCTCGCACCTTCAGGAGACATCGGGAACTGGCTGGAGTGGTACAAACAATGGCAGGACATCGGTAGTGGCAGCTTGGCCCTAGTGGGCCACCAACCAGACTTAGGCCACTGGGCAGAAACTTTGCTTTGGGCTCGATCGCAAGATGCCCTGATTCTCAAAAAAGCCGGTATCATCGGCTTAATCCTCCCGGAGACAGGCTCCCCTGTGGGCCGCAGCCAAATGTTTTGGCTAACTGCGCCCAAGTTTTTGCTGCGCTAGAAACAGCGAACCGCCCCGACATTAACAGGAGACGCCAGCCCTCTTAAAACCGCATTCTGGGACGGCGAAACCGGGAAAAAGGGGCGACAATACGCAGCGGTGCGATCGGGCTGTGTGTTGAAAAACCCGGTTTCTGAACCCGAATTAAATGATTATTTGTCAAGACTGCGACACTATCTTGCTTTCTGGTAATGTACTTTTAGTAGATTGAACTCACACAAAACGGTATCGCAATGGTCGTCGGCGAATTCAAACCAGGTTTAGAAGGTGTTCCCGCCACCTTGTCCAGCATTAGCTACGTCGATGGACAAAAAGGGTTGCTGGAATATCGCGGGATTAGCATCGAGGAACTGGCACTCAAAAGTTCCTTTCTCGAAACTTCATATTTATTAATCTGGGGGGTACTTCCGACAAAGGAAGAACTAGAAGCTTTCGAGCATGAAATTCGCTATCACCGCCGGATCAAATATCGCATCCGGGACATGATGAAATGCTTTCCAGAAAGAGGACATCCAATGGACGCCCTGCAAGCTTCAGCGGCCGCCCTGGGCTTGTTCTACTCCCGCCGAGCTCTGGCTAACCCAGCATACATTCGAGAAGCTGTAGTGCGGCTGCTAGCTAAGATTCCCACAATGGTAGCAGCGTTCCAGCAAATGCGACGGGGAAACGATCCGGTGCGGCCGAGGGATGACTTGAACTACTCGGCTAACTTTCTTTATATGCTCAACGAGCAAGAACCCGATCCCCTGTTAGCTAGCATTTTTGACACTTGTCTGACTCTCCACGCTGAACATACAATTAATGCCTCTACATTTTCGGCAATGGTAACAGCTTCGACGCTGACAGACCCTTACGGAGTGATTGCTTCAGCAGTTGGCACTTTGGCGGGGCCGCTGCACGGGGGAGCTAATGAAGAAGTGATTGATATGTTGCAGCAAATTGGTTCGGTAGAAAATGTGCGGCCTTTTGTCGAGAAGTGTGTTGCAAATAAGGACAAAATCATGGGTTTCGGTCACCGAGTTTACAAGGTGAAAGATCCGAGAGCAACTATTCTTCAGAGGTTAGCGGAACAGTTGTTTGAGAACTTCGGCCGCGATGATTATTACGACATTGCTGTCAAGTTGGAAGAAGTGGTTGAAGAGAAATTGGGCCAGAAAGGAATTTATGCAAATGTAGATTTCTATTCTGGTTTGGTTTACCGAAAAATGGGAATTCCGCTGGACTTATTTACACCAGTTTTTGCGATCGCCCGCGTTGCCGGCTGGTTAGCCCACTGGAAGGAACAACTAGAGGCAAACCGCATTTACCGCCCGACTCAAATATATACGGGGAGTCACGGTGCTCCTTATATTGCGATCGAGGACAGACTCCCATCCTAAAGCACAATTATCAACCCAGATATGACAATGGCGAGAGGAATTGTTTGGCTTTCGTGAAGTGTTGAATTAAAAATTGCTTTCGCCTTCCGAGTCAGGAAACAATCTCTGTCTGCCAAAAACTGTCCTGCTGGGTTGCACCCCTCTTGTATGTTGTGCTGTTGGTTGGCGACAATAGTAAGAAGTGACGATTTTCAGGAACTCCGGTCCTCAGACTTGCTGGTCTGAGGCTTTTTATTGCAATATTAATATAAACCACGCCAGTAACGTGCTACATTACTGGGCCTGTAATATCATGTCCGATCGATTGACCATAATATCCCGGTCGGGCGGGTTTTTGAGATTGTCAATTATTGGCCGATATTGGCAGGTTTACCCGCCCCTACCTGATTTCGGGCGAAGCGAAGCGGAGGGAATCGACCGGACATGATATAAGGGGGGCGAGGCGCACCGTACTTTTATTCCTCCGAATCTACCTGCTTAACTTCCTCCAAAGTTAGCCCCAGCAACTCTGCTATTTGCTCGTCTTTCAAGCCGAATTGGCGTAACTTACCAACCATTTCAATCTTGGCTTGATACTGGTCTCGCTGAAAGTCAGGAGTCGCAGGCCGGCTTTTATTAGGGGTAGGAGTGGGGCGATCGGAGCAAATATTGATGTAACCCATAATGTTGCTAATATTGTTATCGCCAAAACTAATATTGAGATTTCCTTTCCGTTCTAAAACCGATTTAAGATTGTGTTTATCAACGGGTTCATCAAACACATCTGATAACATTTGCAAAAGTTCGTAACCTCTATCCTTAACGTGACCTTCCGAAAGACGATAACTATCGGCAATCTCAGCATACTTTTGTCGATTCAGAGTTCCCTCGATAATTCCACGCTGTAAATCATTGAGGCGTTTACCTGTCTTATCGTAGACAACTTGATCTACAAATTCGAGTACCTCGCGAATATCCATTATCAAGGCTGTGAGAAACTTCGATTATTATATCCGACTTTAACGGGACTTAAACATAAAATACGATAAAAATAGGTTATAATGCTTACATAGCAAGCATATAACGTTAAAAAATG
>NZ_JAUBTG010000080.1:0-19921 GCF_036702395.1 Microcoleus sp. D3_18_C2
TCGCTTTAAATTCAGTTCCAATTCTAGTTGTTAACATTTCTTTACTTACCTTTGTTTTTTTATACCGACCTACTTAATGCGATAGTTGATTTTTCCTTTAAATTTGTTAACAGGGTCTTGAAAATAAACATCTTTTGTGTAGATGTCGTAGGAGATGTCTTTCTCAAAAAGCGTCGGGAGATCCGCTTTCAGGGTATCTACTGCTTGTTCTACCTGCATTTGATATTCGATCGCGCTCAAACTACCACCTTGTGACAGTATTAATTTATAACTTTAAATGAATAATCTCGATCGGCAGCGGGAGGAGAAAAAAATTGATACTTCAACCAGCTCTAATCTTACCTCTAATTATATTGTCCCCCTCGGCCTTTCTGCTGACCCGGACTTGCGACATCGAAACCTTGGCACAGATTTGACAGAACACCCCCACTCCTCTGACATTCTCGCAGAAATCAACAGCGGCAAGCTGTTGATGGTAGATAGCCGTCGCCGGAACGGCCTAATTTTGATTAAACGTTTCCACGCGGAGTTTGCCGGGCCTGGGGCTGCCGTTGGGGGCGCTTTTGATGTTGACTCTGTGCAGGCTATTCCCGTGGGCGATTTTTGTTTGGTTTGCCCTCACTCTCCCCAAGAAATACAGAAAGCTTTGGGAATTCGGCGGCAGTGGGTGCGGTTAATGGAACAGTTAACGGCAAAGCCTACAGCTTTGGAACGCGCACACATGGTTTTAACTCAGTTTGAACAATATTTGGATTCGGAAACGGTGGCACAAATTCCCGATGAAGCTTTGGCACTTTTAGTAGGCGTATTTCCTCAAACCCTTCGGGCGGCGCGGCAAGGAAATGATCAGTTATAAATTGGTGTAGATACCTTATGGTGTGATCGCGCTGCTACAAGCTCCACTCGGCATTCTGCAAAACTACTCGATAGCCATCTGGGTCTTCAAAGGTCACTCCATCTTTGTCCCAGTAGGGATTGTAGGAGTTTACAGGCTCAAATCCCATTGCTTTCATTCGCTCAACAACCTGCTGCCATTCTTGGTGGTTAGGAAGGTAAAAGACGATAAGATTGTCTTGAGTTGGAGCGCCACCTACAATATGTCCCCGTTGATGGATGAATTCAAAGTGGTGGCTTTCTCCTGGCATCCCAACCATTACTCCGTCAAAACCTTCATGGTTTTCAAAACTATCGAGGATTTGCAGCCCTAAACCCTCTGTGTAGAAATGAACAACTCGATCGAGGTAATCCGTTGGACGAGCAACCCGTAAAACCTTTCCTTGAAGCATATATATCTTCTCCCAAGTTATTTTTGTGTTAAGCAGAAACGGGATACCGAATATTATGACTTGTCAAAAATTTCTCCTATGCGATCGACTGTCCGCTGATTTTCCTCCGGGCTACCCACCGTAATTCGCAAACCTCCTCCAGTATGCCTAATTAAAGTACCTCCCTCTTTTAGCTGCTGCATGATTTGTTTGTGTTCCTGTTCGGCAGATTCGCCCTCGCCGGCTTTCGCCCGCAGGTAAACAAAGTTAGCCGCACTCGGCCAAACTTGCAATTTTTGATGCTGAGTTAGGGCTGCAATTAATTTTGCTCTTTCTGATAGAGTTTCGGGAATGGTTGCTAGCAATAACTGTCGCTGCGCTAGGGCTAACTCGGCTGCAGTTTGCGAGAAACTGGGAAGGTTGTAGGGGAGGCGAATTTTTTCTAAGGCGGCTGTAAGTTCGGGATGGGCGATCGCATATCCGACTCTCATTGATGCTAGTCGAAATGCTTTGGAAAATGTCCGCAAAATTATCCAATTCGGGTGATGGTGCAATTGGTCTGCTAAAGTATTTTGGCTGAATTCAAAATAGGCTTCGTCAATTACTACTAATATCTCTTCGGGTAAGTTTGACAACCATTTTATTTCATCTGCTGTCAAAGCATTGGCTGTGGGCGAATTGGGGTGAACGACAAAGACGGCGCGCACGGGGGGATTTTGATTTTGGGCTATGGCCCTTTTAGCCGCCTCGATATCGATTTCAAAATTCTCCTCTTTCCGCTGAACACTGACAACGGGAATTCCGAGGGTTTGGGCGATTATTCCATACATCGAAAAGGTGGGATTCGCAACGAAAATAGAGCCTGTACCGCCTAAGCAAGTAGCTATTAAGATGGATCTAATTAGTTCGTCGGAACCGTTACCCACAGAAATATTGTCGGCTGTAATGGCGGTTTTTGGCACTGTAACCCCCCCTAGCCCCCCCTTGTTGGGGGGGACATTTAGGGATTCATTGACGTATTGGGCGATCGCCTCTTTGAGCGCTGCGTGGCCTCCGTCGGGATAGCGATTTGTCTCAATTAACTGCTGGTAAGTCCAAGCTAGCTTTTTTTTTAATTCTTCTGGCAAGTCATAGGGGCATTCGTTGGTATCAAGGCGATCGATCGCACTTTCCGAGTGCGCTGGTTCTCCTGATGTGCCGCCCGGATGGGGAGTGTATGCGGTAAGTTCGGCTAACTCTTTTCGGATAAAGGGAAGCATGGTATAATTTACGACTTTTTATTTTAGATTATCTGCTTAGAAGCATCTGAACTTAGCATAGAGCTTGTTCTATCTCGAAAGCAAGAGGAGAGAAGGAATTGAGTTTCTGTCGATCGATTGATGCGTCGGCTGCGGCCAAGTGATTATTCTTAGAAAGTAACTGCTAATATGTGGAAACCAAGTATGAAAGTCAAGCCTTCCGATATATCTAAAAGTGCCGCCGCTACCCTCATAGCTTTGAGTGTGGCGATTCTCCCTTCAGCGCCTGCCTGGGCTCAAACGGACTCAGCTCCGGCACAGAACAATACTGATTCTAATCGAGTTATTCTAGACACCACTCCCCTTCAAGAAAGCAAGGAAGACAACAATCATTGGGGTGCTTTGGGTTTGTTGGGCATCCTCGGTTTGGCGAATCTCTTTCGCAAGGATGAACCCAAACGCTACCGCGATCCGATGGGCGAATAATTTTTTAAACTGCCATCGCACCAGCCAAAAAACCAAATCAACCGTCGTGGATTCAGAAACCGGGTTTTTTACCGAAAGACTGGATTATTGCCTTTAATCCGAGTAACAAATCCGGTTTCTTTGATATATTTGGGTATTTTGGTCACAAAGTTTGTTTATTCAATCACGCCACAAAGCAATCCCGCCCAATAAACCGCTCACATTTGGTACTATTTTAACCTGCGGCGGTAACTCAACAGCAATCTTTTTAGTATTGCCGCCGCCGATGTAAATGCGATCGCAGTTAAAGAGATTTTGCAGATAGGTGAGCGCTTTTTCCAAACGGCGATTCCATCTTTTGGAACCGACTGTATCTAATGCCGATCGCCCTAATTGCTGTTCGTAAGTTTCCCCTTTGCGAAACGGGTGATGTCCTAATTCTAGATTTGGCACCAAGATACCATCGACAAATAAGGCAGAACCGAAACCGGTGCCCAGGGTAATTACTAATTCTAGCCCCGTCCCAGCAATTGCTCCCAATCCTTGAATATCGGCATCGTTAGCCACTCGCACAGGTTTTCCCAAGCGATCTTTGAGGGTAGTTTCTAGGTCAAAATCTATCCAAGACGGATCTAAATTCACTGCGGTTTTGATGACGCCTAGACGCACGACGCCGGGAAAACCGACGGATACTCGGTCAAATTCCCCTTGTCCGCTTGCTAAAGAGGCGATCGCCTCTAATACGGGTTCCGGTTTCGGTGGTTGAGGCGTTTCTAAACGGCTGCGTTCCGTTTGGGGCTCGCCTTCATTGTCCAAAACCATAACTTTTATGCCACTTCCGCCAATGTCAACGGCTAAGGTGCGAGTCGATCGATCTTGTTGAGTCATTTGATTGTTAAGACTTGCAAGTTGGTCAAATTTTAATTTTTGAATTGGCAAAACTTTTGAATCGCTTCCCAAATTTCCGCTAGGACATTTCCCAAAGAATGATCGTCTTCTAATTCGATTAATTGCACCCAGGGACGGTTAGCGGCAAAATCTCTGCTAGCTTGAATCGGTATTATTGTATCATGCTGGCCGTGAAGGATTAACGTAGGGACTGACCGCATTAATTTTTCTTCAGGGTATTGAGCCATATCTGCCAAAAACTGATAATTCAGCGGCAGATAACCTTGTTCGCCGTAGTGGTAAACGGGCAAATATTTCTCCGACTGCCACTTTTCTAACTGTTGCTGTCCCAACAGCGGCAGCCAGTGGGAGATAAATTGAAAAGCCGGTGCTAACAAAACTATTTGTTTTACTGACAATTGTCGCTGGGCCAACCAAGCCGCTGTCAGCCCCCCAAAACTAGACCCAATTATTGTAACTCCCCCTAATTGTTCCTTATCTGCCGATGGGGAGGATATCGAATTAGCGGTTTGCAAAAATTCTGTTTCTATTTGCTGCAACTGGCGGGTGAGGGTGAGACCGGAAAAATCGTTTTGATTGAGATCGGGAGTTTTTAGGTCAATTTCTAGGGACGAAAAGCAATCTCGGAAATATCTTGCCTTAAGGGAATCGGGACTTGATGCAAATCCGTGTAAATAAATGTAACTCGAATGGTTTTTTAAATTCATTCAGTAATTGATATTTAACAACAAATATTAATTATAACACCCACAGCCCCGACTTCTTTAAGAAGTCGGGGCTCTAATAAGCCGTGAACAAAATGGCACTATTACTGCGGTTTTTGACGGTTTTGCATCCGGTTTTTAGCATTTTGTCGGCGCTGCTGCATCAGTTGAGCGAATTGGCTGCGCTGTTCAGGCGTGAGCACTTCTCGCATTGCGAGTGTATTTTCAAATTGCACCTCTTCAAACTGCTGTCTCAATCCCATTATTTGACGGTGTTTTTCACGAATTTCGCTGGCATTTGCCGTGCCGGACATCATCGTGTCCAATTCTTGTCGGGCTTGGCGAACTGCTTGCATTCGCTGGGAAAGTTGGTCTTTGTAGCGATCGCGAACTGCTTGCATTTGCTGCTTTTGGTCAGCGCTTAAATTCAGTTGCTCAAACATCCCGCCTTCCTTGCCAGCGGGTCGATTTGGTCGCTGATTTTGGGCAATTGTTTCCGGTTCTAAAGGATTAGGAACTGCTATTGCTGCGGCTGTGCTGCCGAGAGTCAGCATTAAAACGGCTAGGGCAGAAATACGACGAATTGACATGAAAATTACCTCTTTGATATTACTTATTTGTTGGCGGTTCGCTTTCCGAGGAAACAGGGAAATTCAACCAGTCTGTTGGCGGGCGATCGGTCATAGTTTCTTGGGGAGAGTCATGGAGTACACCCTCCCAGTTAGTCACTAAAAATGCTTCTAAGTTAGCTGTTTCCTCATCTGGTAATTGTGCAGTCTCAAACGGACGGTAGCCAGACCAAAAAAGTAGCAGGCTAGCAGCAATCGCAGACGACACAGCCCACTTAGAAACAGATGATATTTTTAACCTGTCATGAGACTTAGGTGACGTAGTTACTCGCCTTTTTTCCCGGTGTTTTTCATTAAGAAGGCTCGCATGATTAGTTTCTATTGCTGCTAGAATTTTTTGCTCTAAATCTGGTGCAGCTTCAGGAATATTGGCGCGATGTTGCTTCAAGAAATTAACTAACTCTTGGTCGCTGCTTGGGTTATTCATAGCTCGCTGACACCTTCTTTTTGCAAAAATTGCCGCACAGCATTTCGGGCATAAAACACGCGAGATTTGACAGTTCCCGCAGGCAGTCCCAAAATTTGGGCTACTTCTTTTTGCGGGATGTCTTCTAAGTCGTGCAGCACCAAAACGCTGCGGTGTTCAAAGCTCAATTGCTCCAGTCCGCGCTGCACTAAATCTTGATAGTGCAACTGCATCAAGTCCGATGTGTTATCTTTGAGAATAACCCGATCCATTGTTTCTTGATTTTTGAGTTGGGAGTCAAAAGAATGCTGTTTAGCAAATGCTTGTCTTTGGTCGGAAGCCACATTCCAAGTGATTCGATAAAGCCAAGTAGAAAAGTTTTCCTGGTGCTTGAGTTTGGGCAATCCTTTCCAGACTCGCAGGAATACTTCTTGTGCTAAATCGTCAAGAAGCGAGGGGCCGCAGAGTTGGTAAAGGGTTGACCTGACTTTGAGTTGGTAGCGTTGGTAAAGGTAGCGAAAGCAAGTGCGATCGCCCTTTAAACATTGAGCAACTAAGTCCGAGTCGGAACAGTCATCGATTAAAACATTGGCTGACACAGCTAACACCTGTGAAGTCTCCCCCACCAGTTCGTTATCTGAAGTGTTTAGACAGGGCGATCGCGAAAAAGGTTCAAATCATTTAAAATTTTATTTTGAGCATGAATCCGCTTGGGCTGGAAAACTGCACCAATGTCAGTAACAGGCTTTCCGGCCTGTTCCACAAAAATTAAATAAATTTTATTGTGGGCAGTAAAGGTTGGGCTTCTAGCCCGCCCCTAACAGGCAAGAGACCTGTTCCACAAAACTCAATTTTATTGTGGAACGGGCCGAAGAGCCCGTTCTTAACAATAATGCAAGATGTTATTTATAACTATTTACAGCATTTTTCCAATAAGTATAAGTTTCTAAACCAATACTTTTTTTGTCTTCATTATAGATATCATCTAAACATTTAAAAAGAGCCAAAGCATAATTTTTTAATCCCAACTCTGTTAAACTTGTGAGAATCCTAGTCAGCCGCAAATAGTTGTGATTAAATTTTTCAATCCACTGTCTTTTTTTTAAAAAATATTTCTCTGATTTCGCAATTACAATTTCTGCGTTTTCCCCTTCGCGGCATTCCAACCCGTAAAACGCCAGCATGACTTTTAGAGATTTGAATAAGCGACTTCTCAACTCTTCACTTGTTCTAAAAGCTTTAATTACCTCATCATTTAAAGTTGGAGCACTGGAATTAAAGCGACTCTTTTCTCTCAGCGGAAACAGCCATTGAATGTAATTGTGCACGGATTCCAGCTTCTGGTAATCCCACGACCAAATATCCTCGATCGCCCGACCTTGAGAATCAGGCTGCTGACCGAGATAGAATGCTAAAATTTTGTTTTGTTTGGTTGAATTACTCATTAATCTGCTATACAAAAAATCAGAATGTTACTCTTCAGTCGGTTAAAACTGAGATGTTACACCAATATAAATAAAGGAATTTATCGCGGGGTGGGGGCGGTTTTTGACTCTTTGGGTATCTGTTTAAGCTATTGGTGAACCCGCCCCTAAAGATTTTTAAGAATGTTGTTCTTCAGTCAGTTTTAACTCACATCTTGCACCATTCGCAATTACCTGTAGGGGCGGGTTCGCCAACAGCCTCTCCGGTTGCAGATAGGTTAAATAAACCCGCCCCAACCCCACCAATAGCCCTTTATTGAGATTGGTGCAAGATTTCAGTTTCAACCGACTTTAGCTATTAGCCAGGGGTTTAAACCCCTGACTGCTTCCCCCGCTTTACCGCAGAGTCACAAACTCTTCAGCAGTCGATGGGTGAATGCCAATAGTCGCGTCGAAGTCTTTCTTCGTAGCCCCCATATTAACCGCGATCGCCATTCCTTGAATAATCTCGCCCGCGTCTTTCCCAACCATGTGCACACCCAAAACTCTGTCAGTATTAGTTTCAACAACTAACTTGACAAAAGTTTTCTCATCTGCACCTGTCAAAGAATGAAACATGGGTCTAAACTTGGCTGTATAGCACTTAATTGATTCGGGAAACTTGGCTTTAGCTTCCTCTTCTGTTAAGCCAACTGTAGCTGCTTCCGGCTGCGAAAATACTGCTGATGCAACATTTTCGTGACTGATCGATCTGGGGTTATTACCAAATTCAGTATCTGCAAAAGCGCGGCCTTCGGCGATCGCAATTGGCGTTAAATTGATGCGGTTGGTGCAATCTCCCACTGCAAAAATGTGGGGCTGACTGGTGCGGCTGTCTTTGGTAACTGCGATCGCACCTTTATCGGTTTCTACCCCCGCATTTTCTAAACCCAATTTTTCTAAATTTGGTAAGCGCCCGGTAGCGCACAACAGGGCGTCTACTATTAGCGTTCCTTCAGATTTTCCCGACAGAGTTAATTTTAAACCTTCTGGGGTTTTCTCAATTTGTGCGATCGAGCTTTCTGTCAAAAATTCGATTCCGTGCTTAATCATTCCTTCTTGCACGTTGGCGCGAATTTCTGCGTCGAAGTAGTGCAAAATTTGATCGCGCCGGATGATTTGAGTTACTTGGCTTCCCAACCCGTTCATGATGCAGGCAAATTCGACGCCGATGTAGCCACCGCCCCAAATTGCTAAGCGTTTTGGCTGCTCTTTTAGCAAGAAGATTTCACGGGAAGTAATCGCGTGTTCGATACCGGGAATGTCAATGCGATGGGCTTCACCGCCCACTGCAATTAAGATTTTGGCGGCGGTGATTTTTCTGTCACCAACTTCGACGGTATGGGGGTCAATAAATTTGGCGTATCCTGAGATTAATTCGACTCCGGCTTTTTCAAGAAAGCTGATGTGCAGTTTGCTGAGTCGGCGCACTTCTGTGTCTACCGTGGTGACAAGTTTTTCCCAATCAAAGCTGCTTTCTACTGGACTCCAACCGTAGCCCACCGCATCTTCGTAAAGGTGCGAAAATGTGGAGGCGTACACCATGAGTTTTTTGGGGACACAGCCGCGAATTACGCAGGTTCCGCCTACTAAGTCATTTTCGGCGATCGCCACTTTTGCGCCGTAGGATGCTGCTCGCTTGGAACTCGCCAATCCGCCGGAACCCGCACCTATCACAAACAAGTCGTAGTCGTATGTCATAATTGTCTGTACCTTCTTATCGCCCACTTACCAATTTTACGCTTTACTTTTCTTAATGATATCTCAAAAAAATTTTGTTTTTTTTGGGGTCAACTACTTTACTTTTTGCGCTTACTGAGGTATTATTTAATAATAGGAATATTTGCATTAATTTTAAAATTGCTCACACTCCCATTATTAGACTATAGCACAAGCGACCGACAAGAAACATATAAAAATGTAAATTTTTTTTCTGCGGCAGATGAGGAAATAGCTAATTATAGTTCTCGGAGACAACCACCATGCAAGTCACGACCGAACAAATTATTTATCCATGCAGCGACGGTCAACCAATGGCAGATAGCACAATTCAATACAAATTAATCGTCAAAATCAAAGAAGGTTGCGAATCGCTGTTTAAAAACGACCCAAACGTGTTTGTAGCAGCCGATTTACTGTGGTATCCAGTTGAAGGTAGACCAGACATTTCTCAAGCACCGGATGTCATGGTAATATTTGGCAGACCAAAAGGCGATCGACGTTCCTACCTGCAATTTAACGAAGATAATATTGCTCCCCAAGTTGCCTTTGAGATTCGCTCTCACAACGACAGACAAACCAAGATGTACAAAAAACTTTCATTTTACAATCGCTATGGAGTCGATGAATATTACCTTTACGATCCCGAAAGCAACGATTTGAGCGGTTGGCAAAGAATTGAAGGAAACTTAGAAATAATTGAGCCGATGGAGGGCTGGGTAAGTCCGAGATTGGGAGTACGATTTGAGTTGGGCGAAGCTGGGTTAGAAATTTATCGACCCGATGGACAAAGGTTTCTTTCCTATGCGGAATTGGAGGAACAGGGGGAATTAAACCGCCAGCGTGCCGAACAAGAAGCTCAAAGAGCCGAACGTTTGGCAGCAAAACTGCGCGAATTGAACATCGATCCTGAGAGCATTTAAGCGACAAATTAGACCTCTTGCAAAGGTCAAAAACACCCCCCTCAGTCCCCCCTTGCTAAGGGGGGAAGCAAGAAAAATTAGGCTCCCTCCCCGCGACTTCGGGGAGGGTTGGGAAGGGGTCTCAGCATTTTTGCAAGAGCTCTATTGTTGAATTTAGGGCTTACGCATCAAGACCACAGAAACCGGGTTTTTTATGGTTTATGCGCGCTGTAGCGAATGATGTTCGTGAAAAAACCAGGTTTCTCACCACCTTTGTGTAAGTTCCATAATTACAATTTGTCCCACTTGTTTAAAGTCGCGAAGCAATCTCCATTCTTCGGGATTGGTTCACTCTACTCCGGTGCATTTGCAATGACCGAAAGCATCCAGAATACAAGCCCCTAGATTCATTCCTTCGGAGACTCAGAACCCAGAGATAAAAAACCTGTATCCGATGAAACTTTCCCCCCTAATTTATCTCGCGCAAGTCAGTCGATTTTAGATTTTAGATTTTAGATTTTAGATTTACCCCACAGATAAATCTGGGAGCTTGAACTAGGGTCTAAAATTTTTATCTTTCCACGACTTAAGTCGGGAGCTTGTATCCGTTTTTGGGCCTTGTCAATGCTTCAATCTAAAATCTAAAATCTAAAATCTAAAATCGATTGACGCCTGATACTAAAATTAGCGTCCAAACGATCGCCACGACCGCCGCCAAAACCGATAAGAAGTGTTAAGTTAGTAGTTAGTTGTGTCGATCGCACAGAAAAAAATGCCTGAACTACAAACCGATACATACCAAGACCTCGACCCGCAAGTCCTCTCAAAGCCCGTTGTTGTCGGTCTGGAAGAGGTAACAAAAGTTTACGGGATTGGCGACCTGGAAGTTCGCGCCTTAAACGGCGTCAGCTTGACCGTAAGACAAGGAGAATATTGCTCGATTATGGGCGCATCGGGATCGGGCAAATCTACAGCTATGAATATTATCGGCTGTCTCGATCGACCTACGAGCGGCAGTTACTACTTAGACGGCGTAGATGTCGCCCAAATGCCCGAATCAGAATTAGCCGGAATTCGCAATTTAAAATTAGGTTTTGTCTTCCAACAATTTCACCTGTTGCCTCAATTGACAGCATTAGAAAATGTCATGTTACCGATGGTTTATGCTGGCATTCCCGCAGCAGAAAGACGGGAACGGGGAGTAGACGCTTTAACAAAAGTAGGGCTGGAAAGTCGGCTGCAAAACAGACCAAATCAACTATCAGGAGGACAGCAGCAGCGGGTAGCCATCGCCAGGGCTATTGTCAACCGTCCCGTGTTGTTGCTGGCTGATGAACCTACAGGTGCATTGGATACAAAAACTACTCAAGAAGTAATGGATATTTTTACAGAATTCAACGAAAGCGGCATGACTGTTGTGATGGTAACGCACGAACCCGAAGTAGCGCGTCAAACTCGCCGCGTTGTCTGGTTCCGCGACGGTAAAGTTATTCACAATAATCTCAACCCGGAAGAACTTTCACACGCGGTATTTTAGTAGAATAGTCCGCGAAAAGCGAAAAGAAAATCGGGCGAGTGAAATCGCTTCTAGACAAACGAAGTCCACTCCAAGCGGACTGAAGAATCAAGAGGGTATTACTTCTATCCAAGAGGGCTTTAGCTATTAGACAGGGGTTTTCAACCCCTGGCGGACTAATAGACAAAACGCCAGATATCTGATTAATGAAAAGCACTGGGAAAAGCTTCCCAAACTCGATCGACAAAATCTCTAAGTTGCCGAGATGCGATCGCACCATCCTTTTTCTCAGCATCCAGAGACTGCAACTGAGTCAACAGCGAAATCACCTCAGTATCCAGCGCAGCCCGGAACAAACTCAGCGGCCACAGCAAATCAGCACCATCCCGCAAATCGGATAAAGTGTAGTCTTCCGACCATTGCGCCGATAAATCCTTCCCTGACAGTAATACAACTAACATTAAAGGGCGCACCCAACAAATTTGACGTGCCTCAACCACTTGGATCACCTCTGAATGCAGGCACGCATCTCCACATTCTAAACTGACAATTTGACCCGGCTTAAAGTTCAAAGCACAATCCATTAATGCTCACACTTAATACAGACATAACAAAGCAGCGAAATAAGTGCTGCATCTCTCCACAGCACCGGAAAACATTATATCATAATTCCTTCTTCCTTCTTCCTTCTTCCTTCTTCCTTCTATCCTTTACATCCGTTACATCCGTTACAAAATCCGTTGCCGAACTTCCTTCTTCCTTCTATCCTTTACATCCGTTACAAAATCCGTTGCCGAACCTTCTTCCTTCTCAACTTTCATCAAGCTTTTTAAGAGCCATTTCGAGATCGGCTGTCAACAATCGTGCTTCTTTTTTACCACCGCCACCATGGGCATAATCCGCCACGGAAATCGGAGAACCGATCGCAATTTTTACCTGAGCACCCCATTGAGGAATCCGCGGGCGATAGCGGATACTCATCGGTACAATTTTCACCCCCAAACCCGGTTTGCTCAACTCTGCTTGCATTGCCAAACGCGCCAATCCCGGCTTAATCGGATGAACTTCGCCATCCTGAAAAATACCGCCTTCGGGAAAAATCACCAACATTTCCTTGTCGAGGAGTAATTCCACCCCATAACGGAGACTGCCAATTGCCGGATGCTTGAGATCCACAGCAAACCCCCCCAAATGTCTGATGAACCAACCTTGCAGTCCTTTGACCTCATCAGCAGTTACCATAAACCGCAAATCGCGTCCAGTCACCTTCTGTCCCGTTGAATAGGGCATCATCAGGGCATCCCACCGGGAGCGGTGCGTAGGGGCTAAGATGACAGGCCCGTCTTTCGGCAAGTGCTCCTGTCCGGTTATCTCAATCTTGCCAAAATGAAACGGTAGGACAACATAGTGACCTAGCGGATAGAGCAAGGAGGTTAACCAAGGAGAAACGCGAGAGGTATTAGATGCTACCTTGGCAGGCATTGGCTTCACTAGAGATGATTTACTGGACTGCTTGATCGAGATATAAAGTCTAAAGTAAGGTGTTGGTCAAATCTTTAGTTTTTGGATCGGGACAGTTTTGCTATTGGCCTTGTGCCGATCGAGCGATCGCGCCCGCAAGAGATAATCTGTCACAGGTAAAACCTCAGCCAACCGGACAGCACTAATGCAGAGCAGTCGGCCGCCTGGAAAGCTTGATCGGGCAATTACGGATCTATTATTTCAGTTAAAGGATCAATTTCAATTAAACATCGCCCCGAAGAGAGTAAAAAATTTTACCTGTTAATTTTTCCGGCGCGCTTCAAACCAAGAAAGCAACTGATCGCGGCAAACAGACTCCATAATACCGCCGAGCACCTCTAAGCGGTGACACGAATGCGCGCTATCGGGAATATTAGCGGCAGTCCGAATCGTGCCAGTTTTCGGGTCATCTGCTCCGTATACCAGCAAACCAATCCGAGCTTGGACGATCGCACCCGCGCACATCGGGCAAGGCTCCAGCGTTACGTAGAGCGTGCATTGGTTGAGATGCCAGTCTTGCAAAACTTTGCCTGCCGCGCGCAAAGCCAAGATTTCAGCGTGAGCAGTCGGATCGCAATCTCGCTCTCGCCGATTTTGCGCTTCGGCAATCAATTTGCCAGTACCGTCAACAATGGCAGCACCCACAGGTACTTCACCAGCATCACCCGCTGCTTGCGCCAGTTCCACAGCCCTAGTCATCCAACGTTTGTGAATAAAATAAGTAGTCTCACTAATAGACAACGGCTCAGCTTTATAATTCACGTCATCCCTAAGTAACAGAAAAACTTAAGATCGATAAAGAAAGTTACATTACAGCTTAATCGAGAGTCTTTAATTATGGACACCACTACGATTACCACTGAAATTGTTGAGCTGTTGTGCCGCATTAGTCGGCAAAAGCTGCGCGAACAAGATATCACTCCTTTGGTAGTGTTTCTGACGGCTCTGATTTCCATCCTGCGCGGAGTGATGATTATTGACAGGACGATCGCAGTTGAAGAAGAAGAACGCCTGCAAAAGACTCTCAAAGCCTTTGCCAGCGGCGACCGCGATCGGGTAGAACTAATTCAGCGCCTTGTCAAAGGAGTATCGAAACAGCAGGTTTACTTCAACCCCACGGAATTGCTAACCCTGACAGCTTTGTTCTCAGAATCAGAAAAACTGTTGCTCATCGGTTCCGGCTACGAAATGTCAGCGGCCGACGGACACATCGACCTGCGGGAGCAAATGTACTTACAGTCGATCGCCAATCGGCTCGGCCTCGACTCCCGACACATTGCAGTCATAGACACTTTATTTACTAAAGAAGGAACCCTCGACTCAGAAGCTTTTGCCGAAGTTCAAGCTTTACTCGATCCCAGCGAATTTGAGTCCCGCGATCCGGTATTTGGCAAAGCAGCAAAGCACTTGCTGAGTATTTTACTCCGCCAATAATCCAGCCCCTATAAATTTTTGGGCAGTACAAAGTAGTGAGAGAGGATTTCGAGGATTTGACGCTGTTTCCATTGGAGATGGGAATTGGGCGCTCTTACCTACCAAGAGCGCTGCACGGCGTATGTTGCTCAAAAACCTGGTTTCGGCCTAAGTCCCGCTTGATTTTTTTTTTGCAAGAGTCGATCGACCCTTGTATCCCATTGAACCGAATGCCTCTAAAATCTAAAAGCGACTTGTCGCTGCCTTGATAGACCCAGCTTGGTGTCAAATCTAAAATTGATTGATTATGCAAATTGAATGGCAAACCGCCAAAACCTACGAAGACATTCTCTATCACAAAAGTGGTGGCACCGCCAAAATTACCATCAATCGACCTCACAAACGGAACGCTTTCCGTCCCAAAACAGTTCTGGAACTGTGCGATGCCTTTACTGATGCCCGCGAAGACACAAAAATCGGCGTTGTCCTGTTCACCGGTGCGGGGCCTCATACAGACGGGAAATACGCCTTTTGCGCCGGCGGCGACCAAAGCGTGCGGGGTTCGGCGGGATATGTAGACGAAGGTGGCATACCCCGGTTGAACGTGCTCGACTTGCAGAAGTTAATTCGATCTATGCCCAAAGTTGTAATTGCTTTAGTTGCAGGCTACGCAATTGGAGGGGGTCACGTTCTGCACTTAATTTGCGACTTGACGATCGCTGCTGACAATGCTATTTTCGGACAGACCGGCCCCAAAGTCGGCAGTTTCGACGGTGGTTTCGGAGCTAGCTATCTCGCCAGAGTAGTCGGCCAGAAAAAAGCCAGAGAAATTTGGTTTTTGTGTCGCCAGTACAGCGCGCAGCAAGCCCTAGAAATGGGTTTAGTCAACTGCGTCGTGCCCGTCGAACAACTAGAAATAGAAGGGATTCAGTGGGCTGCGGAAATTCTCGAAAAAAGTCCGATCGCGATTCGCTGCTTGAAATCCGCTTTTAATGCCGACTGCGACGGTCAAGCCGGTTTGCAAGAACTGGCGGGAAATGCCACTTTGCTGTACTATATGACCCAGGAAGGCGCCGAAGGCAAACAAGCCTTTTTAGAAAAACGGGAACCTGATTTTAGTCAATATCCTTGGCTGCCATAACTGGATGGAGAAATCAGTTTTTTTATGCGCTCATATTAAAGTAGATGCTGCTGATTTTTCTGAGTTAGTAAAGCCCAATGCACCCTGTCGTCCAAAAGTGTCAGTATTGATACCTGTTGCCAAAAAAGAATGAAACTGCTTTGCCAGATGCAAACCATGATAATGATCGGTGATTCCCCTATCGAAAATCGAAAATCGAAAATGGTATGAGCAGCAGGGCAGCCGACGAACTAAACTGAGACTGCTGCAGCGGATTTTTCGGTTAACGTTGTGCCTGTAAGCTGGCAGGCATTGCGCTCAGAAAGAGTGACGGTGGCATCCTGCAGCGTCAGAGTCGATTCTGGCCACAGTCCAATTTCTTCTATGTTTTCCCAAGATGACCTAAAAGGCGAAACCGCTAAAGCACAAGCTTTCCAGTGACTTTGAATCGGCCCGCCTAATAAAGCGCAAACACCCCCGCGTCTGCCTTCAGGGGTATAGTGACGGCAGTGACCACAAGCTGAAGTTAAAGGTGAAGTTAATGAGGTTTGCATAAAAGTTCTTAGGGAAATCATTTTCATCTCTAATTGTCCCTTGCAGAGCTAGTCTGCCTTAGAGCATCCCAACCTTTATGCTGTCTGGGTTGTAGCGATCCCCAAAGCATAATTAAATTTTATAATTTATTTATAATCTCGTTATATATAGAAACAATTAGCTCGGTGCTTGCTCATTGTATAGGTAAAAACATAGGTTAAAAGTTTATAAAGGCGTTAGGGATCAAGAAAAAGTACAAATACCCAAGGAGTATGAAAGGTCACAAATAAGCGGTAGCTCAGGATACAAAAATTGGCTGAGAGTGTCGGTAAGCAGCCTCCGGGAAACAGCAACAATTAAGTTTTCAAATGAAAATGAAAAATAGCTGCCGGCGATCGGGCCCTTGTTGCATTGACGCCAAAAGTAGCTAATCATAAAATAGGCAAGTTTTCAACCTTCTTGTTTATCTCTACAATCAAAATATTAAAATTAATTCAGAGGCGGTAGGAGTTTTGCTAATGAGTAAGCGTTCTTCGGTTGAATCCCCAAATCATCAATCCTCTTCAACCCCAATCAACCCTGCTTTGCAAGCAGTCCTGGGGAGTCTAGATGTAAACCTAGAAGCAGAACTGACAACATACAGAAGGCACAGGAGGCGCGCCGAACAGTGGGTGTCGCCCTCAGTTCGTAGCGGCAAGCAAACAGCCACAACCGAGCAACAGCTAGCCCAAAATTTGCCGCCGGAGACTGCGGAGGAAACCCAGCAGCCCCTATCGCTGCCGCTATCCCTTGCCGGCACTCAGGGCGATGCCCCGCTAGCAACTACCAGGGGTGGCACAAAATTATCTAGCAGTGCCCAGGCACCCCACAAGTATCTCGAATCAAGCGAAAAACTGATCGAAAGTTTGGACGAGTCAAAAGCTGAGCCTACAGTAGAACGCAGTTTAGCCGCCAGTTTGTTAACTCCCTTGGGACTGAGTTCGATGCTGCTGTTTTTGCTGTCATGCACAGCTTTGGGCTACGCAGTCATGTACCCGTCAAATCTAGTTAAGATTGCCGGCCTGAACCGTTTGCTCGATCGCACCTCACCCTCTCCCAGCAACAGTCGCGCCTCTACTGCCATCTCTGATACCAGCACCAAGGAACTACCGAAAGCTCCCAATCTGGTATCCAAGGAATTTGTCGAGCTAGATTTGAGCACTCTCAGCAATGTCAAGCCGACAGTCAGCCCGATTCCTTCCCCGTCACCAAAAGCATCAATCCCGCCAACTCCGCCAGCGCCTCCGGGCCCGGGCGCGGCTGTGCCGATTCCGACAGAAGACGGCAACCCGGCCAGAGGCAGGGAACAAGGACTCAACAATCTGAGCACGGCTTTGCTTCCCACTCCCAGCCCCAGCGCCGCCCAGCCAGTGCCGACACTGCCGACACTGCCTCCAACACCCTCCCCAGCCCAGCCAGCCTCCCCAGCCCAGCCAGCCTCCCCAGCCCAGCCAGCCGCCGCATCCCCAGCCGCCGCATCCCCAGCCGCCACACCCCCGCTGGGAAGACCTGCACGGGCCGCCGACGGTTTCTATTACGTTGTCACCGATTACACCGACGAAAAATCGCTGCAGCAAGCCAGAACCGCTGTTCCCGATGCCTACGTGCGAAACTTCTCAAAGGGTGTCAAGATCCAAATGGGGGCTTTGAACGATGCTGCCTCAGCAGAACGTTTGGTGAAAGAACTCCAAGAAAAAGGGGTGAAGCCACAATACTATCAACCATAAATTAGGCAAAGACAATTAAACTAATGATCGGGGAGTAGGTTGGGCCGAGGCACGAACCCTCGGTTTCGCTTCACCCAACATTTGCTCAGTTTTGATGGGTAATGCTCGCGCCCTACCCATCCTAAAAATAATCATGACGACCTAACTTAGAGGGAATTAAAATTTCACAATTAAAAATTAAAAAGACGATTGATGAGTATTCATTTTTAATTTTTAATGGTGATTTCTCTGTCTTAATTCTAAAGTTTAAAATTGGGAGACTGGCAAAATGGGATTATTCGATCGCCTATGGCGAGTGATTCGAGCCAATATTAACAGTTTGGTCGGGGCTGCCGAAGACCCAGAAAAAATTCTGGAACAGGCTGTAATGGATATGCAGGAAGACTTAGTGCAGCTCAGACAAGCTGTGGCAGGAGCGATTGCAGCTCAAAAACGCACTGAACGCCAGTGCTCCCAAGCTGAGTCTACAGCAGCAGAATGGCATCAGCGGGCGCAGCTAGCTTTGCAAAAAGGCGAGGAAAATTTGGCGCGGGAAGCTCTGACGCGCAAGAAATCTTATCAAGAAACGGCAACGGCGATGAAAGCCAGTCTGGATCAGCAATCGGCTGTTGTGACTAAACTTAAAGAAAATATGCGGACGCTCGAAAGTAAAATTTCCGAGGCAAAATCTAAAAAAGATATGTACATTGCCCGAGCTCGATCGGCCGCATCGTCGGAAAGGCTGCAAGAAATGATGGGCAATCTCAGTACCGGCAGCGCTTTGAGCGCGTTTGAACGGATGGAAGAGAAAGTCATGGAGCTAGAAGCTCGCTCCGAAGCAATCGCAGAACTCGGAACTAATGATTTAGAAAAGAAGTTTCTCTCTCTCGAAGGCGCCGACGATGTGGATACCGAGTTGGCGGCGATGAAAGCACAAATGCTTCCGGGCAACAATACACCCAAATTGCCGTCGAGGGAGCCGCCCGCATCCTGAACCCCAGACAACAGAACAAGAGTCGGGACGAGCAAAAACTTCTCAACAGCCTAGCTAGAGATGGCTCGAAGCCTGTTGGGGAATTCCCGGATCGAAGTTAAACTCAAGAGGTAGGTGCATGAATAAGCTTGCCTGCATCACATTACTCGATCGCTTTAAACTGGATTTATCTGTCTGCAAAAATTGCCAAAAACTAAATCGCACTAAAAATCTGACCAGAGTGAATTTCACAACTGCGGGCTAGGGCTATCAAGCCTGCTTTCCGCCTACTTCGTACACCTCACCCAGGAAAAATAGCATTATGGGATTATTTGACCGCATTAGCCGAGTCGTCAAAGCCAATCTTAACGATCTGGTCAACAAAGCTGAAGACCCGGAAAAGATTTTAGAACAGTCTGTTACGGATATGCAGGAAGACTTGGTGCAGTTGCGTCAGGCCGTTGCCAGCGCGATCGCCACTCAAAAGCGTACCCAGACTCAGTACAATCAAGCTGAATCTCAGTCTAACCAGTGGCAGCAGCGCGCTCAGCTAGCCCTGCAAAAAGGAGACGAGACTTTGGCCAGGGAAGCGCTAGTTCGCAAAAAGTCTCACGCTGAAACGGCGGCTACCCTGAAAGCCAGTCTGGATCAGCAATCGGCTCAGGTGGAAAGTCTCAAGCGCAACTTGATCGGTTTGGAGAGCAAAATTTCCGAAGCTAAGACTAAGAAGGATATGCTCAAAGCGAGGATATCCGCTGCTAAAGCTCAGGAACAGCTCAACAATTCCATTGGCTCCCTGAATACTGGCAGTTCAATGGCAGCTTTCGATCGCATGGAAGAAAAAGTTTTGCAGATTGAAGCTCGCGCGGGGGCTTCGGCAGAACTCGCCGCCGGCGGCAGCAATTTAGAGGAACAGTTCCGCTTGCTTGAAAGCGGCGGTGATGTTGACGACGAGTTGGCTCAGATGAAAGCTCAACTTACCGGGGGTTCTGTGTCTCAAGGTCAATTGCCTGCAGCGGGTAAAACGGCAGCAGCTAGTAGCTCGGAGTCGAGCCCGGTGATTGATGCTGAGTTGGAAGAATTGCGATCGCAGCTCAATAAAATGTAAATCTCTATCAAAATTTACTTATTTCTCAGATCGCAGGTTTGATAGAATGCTCCGCCGACCTACAGGACTAGCTTGGGAGGTCGGAGTTTTTTTGACAAATTCTCCTATTCACAAATTATGAATTATGTCAACTATATTTATATTGATTTAAGGAATTAAGTGTTTAAAAAGTGATAGAGTAATTTTATTCCTTGCAAGAGGGCTAGCTTGGGAGGTCAATCGATTTTAGATTTTAGATTTTAGATTTTAGATTTTAGATTTTAGATTTTAGATTTTAGATTTTAGATTTTA
>NZ_JAUBTG010000081.1:0-18844 GCF_036702395.1 Microcoleus sp. D3_18_C2
ATGTTTTGTAGTTACTCAATAATTCTTCTCCAATATACCAGATTATGTTAACATGAAATTTAGATGCGTTCGCCCTGTGGTGGCAGCGAATTGTCGGCATTCCAATCTTTTGGGTCAACAATATCTGTGGGTTCTATTCCTAATGCTTTAGCGATGTTGGTAACTGACCATCTTTCTACGCCATTGGGGCAGTCTTTTGTACCGAGTAAGCGCTTAATCGTGTCGGTGGAAACTTTGGCGAGTTGGGCAAATTTTTCTTGAGTAAAATCTTTTTCTTTAATTTGTTCTCGGAGATACTCTTTTCCCTTTGCACTCGATTGAACTTTATCGGAGTCGCGCATAGTAATTTGTTAGCTATTGTTATTGGTTTTTCAGTTAATTCCATCATCCGGCAGTCCGACAGGGAATGAATTCCCTGTCTCATAGCGAAAGTCCTCTTAAGAGGACTGAAAATTAGTATTTTAGTCGGTTTTAACCGACTTCTGCTATTAGCCAGGGAATTCATTCCCTGGCGGGTTTTGGGAGAGTCCGACAGTCCGACGGGGAATGAATTCCCTGTCTCATAGCGAAAGTCCTCTTAAGAGGACTGAAAATTAGTATTTTAGTCGGTTTTAAGCGACTTCTGCTATTAGCCAGGGAATTCATTCCCTGGCGGATTTCGGGGAAATGAAATAGCATGGGGGCTAGCGGGAGCGAGATTTCATGATTATTCATCCGTAACTCTGATCGCACTCACATTCTATATTTAAATACTTCTCTCTGTCTAGGGCAGATAGTTTGTAATCTCCTGCCCTATCTGCCCCAAAAATGAGGGCATATCGCAAATTAAAACTCGCCCTATCTGCCCTTGAGTCTCGCTGTTTGCTTCGGTAGAGTAATTGTAGAAACAAAAAATTATCACTATTTTGGAGAGAAAACAGTTATGAATTTTAACTTATTCGGCAACTCGCAACCTGATGAAGATTATAGCGAAATTAAGAAAGAAATGCTGCGAGAATCATTGCGGCAAGTTCGCCAAAGCTACAATCTGGCCCTTTTTGTTACCGCCGCATCGGCAATGGTTACTTTCGGAGGGATCGGACTTCTATTTTGTGAGAAAATCTCAGAGGCTACTCTCACTGCTTCGGGCGGATTGTTGACAAGTTTGGGCAGCATTGAGTTTGCCAAGCAAAAGAAGAAGGAATTGCAGCAGATGATGGATGATTTGGAAGACTAACATCGAGTTTTAAATCCCCCACTTCTTTCCTCGTCCCCCGGGCCTGGAAAGCAGCTAAATTGTAGGGACACGGCAGTGCCGTGTCCTGACTTAGATATCCTAGTTTTTAGCCGCCCCAAACCTTCTTCAAAACATCTTGAGGAGAGATGTCTGCCATTTTGCCAGTAGGAGATTTAATGCCCAAAAATCGATCGCTCTTTGGCAACAATTTCGCCGGTTCAGTCGGGCCAAACAAAGCTATTGTATAAGTTTGAACCGCCACAGCTAAGTGCATCGGCGCACTGTCAGTACATATCATCAAATTAGCAGCAGCAATTGTCGCCGCCAACTTGCCGACATCATCCGGCGAGATAACTTTTACATTCGGACATAACTCGACTAACTTTGTCACGAACTCTGCATCTTCTGGGCCTTTCACAACAACAACGGGCAAATTCGGCTGCCGCTGCTGACAATCTTCAATTATTTGCTTCCAGTTGTCTGTAGGGTAAATTTTGTCAATACCTTTAGACACAGCTAATTGACTGGAACCGCCGTGAATTAGAATGTAACCGCTTTCTTTTACGCCCAACCGCTGCTGTTCCGCTTCCGCCCACTGAATGTCCTGTTTTGGTACATTAATTGCGATCGCCGGACAAGGATTTGTAATGTTAAATCCTTGCAGCAAATCGTGGTACATTGAAGCGGCGTACTGTTCAGTTTTTAGCGGTACAGCAGCGGTGAGAAATCGAGCGCCGTTGGTTCCCGAATAGCCAACTCTCTGCGGAATGCCGGTCAGCCACAGCAGCAGCCCTACAGTCCACCGCTGGCCTAGGGAAATTACTGCTTCGTATTCGCGATCGCGAATTACGCCCAGTAAATTGCCCAAATCTGCCATAGCGTTGCGGTCTTTGAAATTGTACGTCAAGACTTCTTTGACGGATTTGCAGACTCGGTAAGCACCCTTTGCCCTCGGTTCCACGATGACATCAATTTGCGCGTCGGGATAGGACTGCTTGAGGTCATCAAGAGTGGGGAAAAATAAAATTTGGTCGCCAATCCCGCCAGGGACAAGTGCTAGTATTCGCATCATAAACGATCGGGCTATTATTGATCGAGGTAGCTCTCAGAGATCGGCTCTCAACTATCAGCTTATAGTATTTCTAGACCTTAAAAGCTACTGGCTGACAGCTAAACAACTGACTCAAAAGTACAGGACGCTCTTATTATATATATCTAGTTGGGTTAAAAACGGTTAGTAAATGCACTTATTAATTCCTGCAGCGGGTTCGGGGCGACGGATGGGCAGTCAGCGGAACAAACTGCTGCTGACTTTGCTCTCTAAACCTTTGCTGAGTTGGACTTTGGCTGCGGCTGAAACTTCGCAGCACATTAGCTGGATTGGCATCATGGGCCAGCCAGACGATTTTCCTGATTTTAAAGCAATTCTGAGCGATTTATCTTTGGTTAAGCCCGTGGAACTGATTCAAGGAGGCGCCACCAGGCAAGAGTCAGTTTACAACGGTTTGCAGGCTTTGCCCCCCAATGCCGATCGAGTGTTGATTCACGACGGCGCGAGGTGTTTGGCAACTGCTGAATTGTTCGATCGATCTGCAGAGGCCCTCTTGACCTGTCCGGGCTTGATTGTCGCCGTCCCGGTCAAGGATACGATTAAGGTCGTAGATAAGCGTCGGATCGTGCGAGACACCCCAGACAGAAGCAATTTGTGGGCAGCCCAGACTCCCCAAGGATTTGAAGTGAAATTGTTAAAGCAGTGTCACGAAGAAGGGCGACACAAAGGTTGGGAAGTTACCGACGATGCGGCTTTGTTTGAAAAATGCGGTTTACCAGTGCAAATTGTGGAGGGAGAAGAGACGAATTTGAAAGTCACAACGCCCGTTGATTTAGCACTAGCGGAATTTATTTTACGGCAAAGATACGGGAAATAGTTTTGAAGTGTGTAAGGCGAAATTGGGAATTGGCAAGGGGAATTGGTAAGCTAACTAAGTCCTCATAAAAACTCAGAATACCCAGATACCCGACTTTTAAAAGAAGTTGGGTATCTAATAACCCTCGCCTTTTAGATTTAATTAAATTGACCTACTTAGTAAGGGCTGGCTGTTGGTCGGACAATAATTTCGCTAACATCAACATCGTCAGGTTGTTCGATCGCAAATACAATCGATCGCGCGATCGCAGCAGCAGGAATAGCTATTTTGCGGAATTCTTGCATTCCCGATCTTGCAGTTTCATCAGTGATGCTCTCGGCTAACTCAGACTCCGTTACTCCAGGAGAAATCACCGTCACCCGAATGTCGCCTCCAATTTCTTGTCTCAAGCCTTCTGAGATGGCTCTAACGGCGAATTTAGTAGCACAGTAAACAGCAGCAGTAGGAGAAACCGCGTGTCCGCCGATCGAGGAAAGATTAATAATCTGACCAGATTTTTGTGCTTTCATGACAGGAAGTGCTGCCGCGATGCCGTACAAAACACCTTTGATATTGACATCAATCATTTTATCCCATTCCTCAACTTTCAGTTGTTCGAGTGCGGATAGAGGCATGATGCCAGCATTGTTAATCAGGACATCTACCCGATCGAACTTGCTCTGGGCAAATTGAACGAGATCCTCCATTTGACTGCGTTGCGTGACATCGAGAGCCTGGTATTCGACTGTTCCACCCTCCGCACGAATGTCCTTGGCGATCGCTTCTAGGCGATCGGTGCGACGTGCACCCAAAACCACTCGCGCGCCGTTTTTAGCAAGCAATTTAGCAGTGGCTTCACCAATTCCGCTACTCGCTCCAGTGATGATAATAACCTTTCCATTTAAGTTTGACATTGATATCTCCTATTTTTGTGATGTTACTGGGAACTTGATATTATTTTCCTGAAACAACTCTTTGAGAGTTCCTGCTGCAATCAAGGCGCGGGGAAAGCCGGAAGTCACTGTGGTAATATAAATAACTTCCATCAGTTCTTCCGGCGTAGCACCGTAATTCAAGGCATATTGAGCGTGAACTTTGAATTGCGGCATTGTGCCTTGTGCCGCAAACCCTGCAAGTGATATAAGCTGGCGGGTTTTATTATCTAGCACCTCACGAGCCCAGATATCGCCTAGGGAGTATTTGAGCGTCATGTCAGCAAGTTCTGGGAAATCTTTTTGAAGCTGAACAAAATGCGGTGGCAAACCTTTTCCACCTGACAAACTATTCAGAACTTTTTCGCCCCGCTCTTGGCGTGTCATTGTTTCAGAAGGTTGTAGAACTGTTTCTGGCGATCGGGTAGGTGAAACCATAAATATTGCTCCCGCTACGGTGAAAGTTAAAAATTGCTTGTTCATGATTTTGCCTCGCTTATAGATTTGCTAATATTTTCCTTGAAGTGAGGTTGATTTTAATTAAAGAAACATATTGCAGTGCAACAGCTTTAGCCCCGATCGCTTCGATCGCAGATACGACATTTTGGGCATCCTCCTCGCTGTTGTGATATGTCACGATGACATCGACTCCTTTTGTGGCAAGGGTCAAAGCGGTATTTTTGCCAAGTCCTCGGCTCGCCCCTGTTACCAATGCGATTTTTGTCTTGTCTTTCGTCATTGCCTTATCCTTTTACTGTTTCATTCAGATGTGTTCATCCTATGAGTAAAAGCATGGGTTTTGAATACACAGACCTCGCAATTTATTGCCTAATCCTCCAAAGCAAGATTTTATGAATGGATAAAGATGTTCTATAATGCTTAAAAGATAATGATTAAATTAGTCGAGAAAACCACATGGCGATTGAAATAATCAACCAAGTAATAAATCAAGATGCGATCGGCAATCAGTGTCAAGAACTGGCGGCCTTGCTAACTCGGCACACCGACGGCAAAGGAAACGGTTTTCATAAAACAGACATAGACAAACTGGAATTTATGCGAGAATCTTCTGTTTCCGCCGCACAGCACGCTGTCTATCAACCTATTCTCGGCATCGTCATTCAGGGCAAAAAAGAAGCCTTGCTGGGTGAGGAAACTTATCGTTATGGCGAGGCTCAATATCTTGCGATCTCAGTTGATTTACCTCTGAGTGGATTTGTTGTAGAGGCCACTCCAGACAAGCCGTATTTAGGATTCAAGCTGAATTTAGACCCACGCCAACTCTGCGATATTATCACTGCCCAAACCAAGCCAAGCGCAAGCAAGAAAGAAAACTCTGTCAGAGGCTTATTCGTCAGCACTGCCGATGCGCCGTTGCTCGATTGCGCCCTCAGACTGACACGACTTTTGGATACGCCGCAGGATATCCCGATGCTGGCACCGATGATTATCCGCGAAATCTATTATCGTCTTTTAATGGGTGAGCAAGGCGAAGCTGTGCGCCAAATCGCAACATCTGGCAGCAATATGCAGCGCATCGCTGAGGTGCTCAAACTGATTAAAACTGATTTTGCAAAACCGATGCGGGTTGAGGATTTGGCAGGACAAGCCAATATGTCTCCTTCATCTTTCCATTACCATTTCAAGGAAGTGACATCGATGAGTCCACTTCAATATCAAAAGCAATTAAGACTATTAGAAGCACGTCGCCTGATGCTTGCCGAAAACTCCGATGCGGCAAATGCTGCCTATCAGGTGGGTTATGAAAGCCCCTCACAGTTCAGCCGCGAATATTCTCGTATGTTTGGTGCGCCGCCGATCCGGGATATTGAGCGTTTGCGTACTGCTTGAGCGTCACTGTTTCGACTATATTGGTTTTGTTCCGTTAATACAAGTGGAGGATGAAAGCAATGGAATATAGCGGTACATGGCGGATCGCAGAGATGGCAATGTGGGATAGTGATTATTTGGACATGGAAGTTGAAGCCTATATCGAGATTGATGAAGCAGGTTCAGGAGAATTTCAATTCGGTTTAGTATCAGGTGAAATTGACGGCGAAGTCGTAAAAGATGGAAAGGATCAGCGATTTGAGTTTACATGGGACGGTAATGACGAGAACGATCCTGCATTTGGTAGCGGTTGGCTAAAATTAAAGGATAAAAACTCCATAGACGGTCGAATAAAATTCCACCAAGGCGACAGTTCTAGTCTTGTTGCAAAGCGCATGAAGTAGGCAATCAGCGATCGTACTATTTTATGCCATTTTTTTAACCGCAGATGAACTCAGATAAAATCCCATCCGCGTTCATCTGCTGATATCTGCGGTAACAAAATCCCAATCTAACCAATAACCAATAACAACTGACTCAGGTTTTTCATGAAGGATTAATCGGAAAATCGCCCTCACTATCAACCTGTGCGGCACTTTTAACTAAATCCAAAAACGCAAACACGGCCGGAATCAACAGCCCATCCCGCAAAACAGCCACCCCGATTACCCTCTCAAAATCCGACGGTAAACTGCAAACTTTCACCGAAGACGGTATCGGTTCCGCAGCCAAACGGGGCAGAATAGCTGCACCCAAACCTTGCATCACCATACTGACAATCGTTGAATCTTCGCTGAGTTCGTAACCGATATTTATGGGAAAATCCGCAGTCGTCAAATACTTGCGAAGCGGTATCGAACAAGCATTTTCTATCGGCTGCAAAATCAGCGGATAATTCGCTAATTCTTCCCACGTAATCTTATCACTTTTACATTGCGCCTTCGGCGGCAGCAAAACCAGATATTTGTCCCGCAAAATTTCTCTAGTTTCAAATTCATCGGAGATGGGAAGGGAAACAAAGCCGATGTCTGCTTTGCCCGATCGCAAAGCTTCTTCCACAGCTTGAGTATAATAAACTTCGGTAATGCTGACCGTAATTTTGGGAAAGCAACTGCGAAATTTAGCAATAATACCCGGTAGGATATGAGTGGCGACACTCCGAAAAGTAACTATCCGTACCTGGCCTCCCTGCAAACCTTTTTCTAAATCCGCTTCTTTGACCATCATTTCTAACGATCGCACGATTTGACGCCCGTGACTCACTACCCTTTGCCCCACCGGCGTCAGTTGAGCACCGTGTCGCCCCCTGTGAAATAGCTGCACTCCCAATTCTGTTTCTAAAAAGGCGATGGCGTGGCTGACTGCTGACTGGGACAGTTCCAATTGCAAAGCCGCCTCGCTAAAATTTTCACACTCTGCTACAGCTATCAAAGCCTGAATTTGAGAGAGTTTCATCCGCCGCGTATTGATTTCATTCATAGCCTTTTGCCCGATCGTCAATCTATCTATTTTATTCATACAATCTATGCAAGCAATGATTTGATTGTCAATAACCAAAGAGTTAAGGTGAATTTATTAGATAAGAGATTGACTTTCACAGGAATTTCACGCCAACAATAGTGGGCTGTAATTGCGCTGAGAATATTACAAATTTAAGCATTTATTGTAATTTTAATTAGTGCAAATCTTGTGGAAAATATAAGTTGAAGGTGTGGGATATGTCTACTTGCAAAAATCCAATCGATACCCCAAGTATCCAAATTTTTTCGATGACCGATCGAGCTAACCCATCCGAAAAACATAAAGGGCTATCTCTCTTTTTAGCAATAAAAAAAATTGGGCAGTTTTTGCTCTACCTCATTTCGAGTGAGGACGAACTGAGAATTTGGCAGACGTGCGATCGCTATGGTAACACTTGGTGGCACGGTTGCGATCGGGCTACAGGTCGCTCTACCTGCGTGGCGACGGATGATGAAATGCGCGCTTGGATCGATCGGCGTTATTGCCAATAGTAGTGTGTGGGTTGCGTGGAAATGAAGTGAAATACAGCCCTCGATTAGCAATTACCCATTAGCAATTACCAAGTAGCAATTACCAAGTAGCAATTACCAATTACCAAGTAGGAGATGCTATGCTTCAAATATCTTCCGAATGTGCAGCGCCAGATCGCATTATTCTGATGGAAAACGAGGTATACAGATTGCCTCAAACTCATCGAGAAATTCAAGTTTTGTCAGGAATTGCTTGGATCACGCTTGACCAACAGGACATCATCTTGCAAAGTTCTGAAAAAGTATCGCTTCCACCCAGCAAAAACTTTGCTGTCATATCCGCTCTCAACAATAAGCCGCTGATTATGGCCGTCTGGCAAGACAAAAACCCAGTCATGGGATTTTAGATTTTAGATTTTAGATTTTGGATTGAAGAATTGGGAATGACTGATTTTGTATGGGTTTGAAGCACGGGTCTACAGTTGCCTTCTTTTTTGAAACTGGTATCAGAACCTAGAGATGGAGAAAAAAATTGGCAGGAACACCCCAAAAAGCTCTATCTTAATAGTTATCACTTAGCTATTGGAGGACTCGATCGGTGCACCGCCGCTCTTACCACTTCAGCTATCTCGCAGCTATAAGTATTGTGTTATCGCCCGCACTCAGCTTGCTGGCAATTTCAGACGCCCGCGCTTATGCCCCAATTATAAATGCGAGGCGCGCCCAAGCGAGCGACCAGGCTCAAGCAACTGACCCCAAAACGCAAGCAGACGAACTCTTTGAAACAGGAGTAAAACAGCACCGCGAGGGTTTGTTTCGAGAAGCAATCGAGACTTTTGAGCAAGTTTTGGCAATCCGCAAGCAACTAGGCGACCAAGCGGGAATCGGAGAAACCCTCAACAATATGGGGGAAGTTTATGGCGAAATGGGTTTGAGGCCCAAAGCTTTGGAAGTTCTGCAGCAAGCTTTAGTCATTCACCGAGAAATCAGCGGAGGGCGTCGTACCGCGCGGACTCTCAATCTCATAGGTTTCGTCAACCGGATTGGGGACAATTTTTCCGAAGCGATGAAACTGCACCAACAAGCTTTGGAACTGGCCAAAACTACCGACGACCAAATTGAAATTGGAGAATCCCTCCACAACATCGCGGCCGTGTACGCAGAACAGGTCAATTACGCCAAGGCGATCGAATTTTACCAGCAAGCGCGAACGATTCGCACGGCCGCCGGCGATAAACGCGATTTAGGCCGTACCCTCAATAATATGGGCGGCGTCTACTACAACATCGGCGACTTTAATAGAGCGATGGAATTTTACCACCAAGCTTTAGCAATTCGCCGGGAAATCGGAGACAGGGCTGGCGTCGGCCGCCTCCTCAACAACATGGCACTTACCTCCCGCAAACTCGGCAAAGATACTCAAGCGCTGATATATTTTCAGCAAGCAATACCGATGTTAGAAGCAATCGGCGACAAGACAAGTATCGGACGCTTGCTCAACAATATGGGCGCAATTCATGAAAGTCTCGGTCAAAATGCTCAAGCTCTCGAATCCTACGAGGAAGCTTTAAAAATTGCTCGTGAGGGCGGTGACAAAGCCGGAGAAACTACAGCGAGGGAGGGCATTAAGCGATTGTCTTCCAGTCAGCTTGTACCGCAATAAGAGTAGTTAGTAAGTCGGGTCGAAGGAAGTAAAACCAGATATTTAAGGAATTGAAAATGATAGATTTTTGAACAATAACTTGCTATGATTGCCTGGATGTAACATTAATCAGCCAGTGCCTCGCAACGATATTGACCGTATCAGAGAGAAAATTCGCCTCCGCCAGTACGATATGTCAGCCCACGCAATGGAAGAAATGGCTGAGGACTTGCTGACTATCCTGGATGTAGAAGAGGCGGTTCTGAGCGGTCAGATTATCCGGGTTGAAAAAGACGACCCCAGAGGTACAAAATATGTAGTAGTGGGGACTGCACTGGATCGACAAACACCTGTTGGAGTGGTTGGACGTTTCGCTAGTAACGGACGTTATCTAATCATCACGGTTTATGAAGTCACTCAACTTAATGGCTAATTGTATGTATAAATACAGATGTGAGTATTGCGAAGGAACCGTTCAACCCCGCACTGTCAAGCGCGAGGCATTCAAACATAAAAATGGATTTGTCATTCTTGAAGATGTGACCATCGGTGTTTGCGATAACTGCGGCAATCGATACTATTCAGCCGATATTCTTCATGCGGTTCATGCCGTTGCAACTGGAGCGAGATTGCCTGAAAGAACCGAACAAATTCCGGTTACTCATTTAGAATCAGCATAACCAGTGGAGCGCTTTAATTTCATTAAAACGCTGTGACGATAAAGAAGACTGTCCGGGCGTGAAGATTGGAAGCGATGGGAGCATCTCACTTATGCAGCCCTCCGCTAGAAATTGGAGCCAGGAGTCAGGAGTCAGGAGTCAGGAGGAAAGAAGAAGGAGGAAGAAGGAAGGAGGAAGAAGGAAGGAGCCATTATAAGTGTTTTTACAAATATGAGATGCTCCCGAAGCGATCGACCGACTTTTGCGACGATTTGACATTCATCTGCAACTCGTTGTATAATTGGTTGCCGAAAATATATAACTCAAAAACCGGAAAAAGGCTTCAGGAGCACTATAATTTGATTAATATCGCGATCGCAAGATAGAAACAGTTTCTGTAGTAATTCGTCTGCCAGAGCGGCCGCACAACCATTAATCTAAGCTATGGATATCCGTACCGAAAAGCCAGAAGATGTAGAAGCTGTTCGCAACATTAACATTGCGGCATTCGGGCGAGAAAATGAGGCTAATCTAGTCGATCGATTGCGGGGAATTGCATCTACATTTTCCTTCGTTGCGGTACAATCCGATCGCATTGTCGGACACATTTTCTTCAGTCCGGTTGTCGTGGAGGGCAAATGTTCTAGCAATTTGTCGATTCAGGGGTTGGCGCCAGTCGCAGTTCTACCCAACTATCAGCGGCAAGGTATCGGAACGCTGCTGATTCGGGAGGGTTTAAAAGAGTGCGGGCGATCGGGATTTCAGGCAGTGGTTGTGCTCGGTCATCCAGATTTTTATCCGCGTTTTGGATTCATTCCTGCTAGTAGAAAGAGCTTAAAATGTGAATATGATGTGCCCGATGAAGCGTTTATGGTGTTGGAGTTAGAACGTGGAGCCTTGCAGGATTGCAGCGGAACGGTGAAGTATCGATCGGAGTTTAGTCTCTGCGAGTGATATCAAATCCGGGTGCATCGGATTGGCTGACGAAGAGCTCGCGAGTCAGAAAAATTCTTAAACGAGCGCCCATATCTGAGTTACCTTGGTAGATCCGTTATCCGTATTTACTTATCTTTACATAGTTGGGGTTTTTTTACCTACCTATTGCAACTTTCTCTGCATCTTTGCTACTTTCTTTTTGACCCATAACGCGCTGCAAAATCGCCTCTACTTTCGCAGAAAATACAGAATTTCCTCTCTGCCTCGGTCGCGGCATCTCAATATAACAGTCCATTGCAATCTGACCATTTTCTATTAAAATAACTCTATCAGCTAATACCACTGCTTCTTCTACGTCATGAGTGATCAGTAGCGCGGTAAATCCTTTTTCTTGCCATAAATTTTCTAACAATTGCTGCATCTCAATGCGAGTCAAAAAATTGCACAATTAAACCTCAGAAGCCTTGATACAAGGTAAACTATTGCTCTATTAGTCACCTTATTTATTTTTCATTCCTAAACGTCGGCAGCATCGACATCGGGCGCACCGGGGACGCTCCTCCAGTCTTTGCCCAGGCTGCTAACGCGCCTCTGCTTTACATTGGTGGTAGCGCCCCCAAAGACCGCAGTTCAGGTATTTTAGTCCCTGCTAATTCGGCCATTCAAACCCTTGGGGATTTGCGGGGTAAGAAAATAGCTTTTACAAAAGGTTCAAGCGCCAATTACCTATTAGCAAAAGCACTGAAATCCGCCGGGATAAAATGGACTGAGATTGAGCCTGCCAACCTGACACCAGCCGATGCCAGATCTGCCTTCCAACAAGGTAACGTAGATGCTTGGGTAATTTGGGACCCGTTTTATGCAGCAGCTCAAGCGCAAGTAGATGTTCGTGTTGTTAAAGATAAGCTGTTCGACATCTAAACTGCATTAACTCGCGTTACCTTTATTTTTTATTTTTCGGTTCCATTTCATAATTAGTCCTCCTTCATTTAACAGTTTATGTAACAGTGCTTCTAGTTTTTCAATGGATTCAAATAATCTATTAGCAACATATTCCTTGGCGGAATGCCATACTAATTCAATTAAGTTATAGTCAGGGCTATACTTTGGCAAAAACTCTATGATTAGATTCGGCATCTCTGACGCTATTTTCTGCAAAGTCTCTGCTTTTTTATGAAAACTAGCGTTGTCCAAAATTATCACAAACTTACAGCCCTTATCTTTAAAGTCTTCTGCTAAATTTCCTTGCAATATCCACTCGGCTTTTAAATCTTCATAAAAAGTTTTCAGCACAGCATAAAAATTAGCAGAATTACCAGATGGAATAAAATCTACCCATCTTTTTTTGTCTGAGTATCTCACTCCACCCATAACATTAATACGACCTTTTCGTCGGTCTCCTCTTTTATTACTTCGAGTCCCCTTTTTACACCAGTTTTTCCTTCTAATTACTCTTAAACTAAATCCACTTTCGTCCCAAAGCCATACCTGCAATAGGTTTGGAGATTTTTTTTCTATTTTTAAATACTCAGCTAATTTATCTTTAAATAAACCCCTTTCTACGGCATCTTGCTTATCCTTCAAGCTGTATTTAGCCCAAAGGTAAACATACTTTTTTGATTTTAAAATTCTCCTTACTTGGGTACTACTCAGCTCAATTCCCGTCTGCTCTCCTAGATATATTGCAAGTCTAGCTGTTGTCCATCTTCCGAACTCATAACCATATTTTTCAGGGTCTACTTCAACTGTTTCTAAAAGTAAATTAATGTATTTCTCTGTAGCTTTTCGGTAATTACCCTTCATCCTGTTATCTTTAAAACTGTCTAAATTTTCAGGATCACCATGAACGCTCCAATAGGCAACTTTTCTGAGAGAACATCCAATTATTTCAGCAGTTTGAGCTTGTGTATTTCCGTTATTTAGTAATAAAAATATTAACGCTCTTTGTCGAATATCTGGATGCTCATGGTCTTTTAATGCTTGTTGCAGAGTTTCCTTTGTTTCTGAACTGAGGAAGTTTTTAGTAGGCATTGAATTTCTCGGTAAATTATCATATTATACCATACAATATGCGTTTTAGATGCTGAACAGCTTAGTAAAGGACTAGCAGCTAACCGAGATTTTTACTTAGCTAATAAGTCATTTGCTCAGCCAAATCTCAAAATCATTGAGGCAATTAGAGAAGAAACTCAAGCAGTAGCGACTTGGGCAGATGCGAATCCTGAAGAAGTAGCCAAGATTCTCGCACCCATTCTGAAAATTGATGTTTCTATCTTAGATGTAGTAACTCGACGGCGGAGTTATGGATTTGAACCGATCCAAGCTGATATGGTTGCCGAGCAACAGGAAATTGCGGATACTTTTTTTGAACTTGGCTTAATTCCCAAGCAGCTCAAAGTTGAAGAAGTAGTTTGGAAACCAGGTAATTAAAAATCCCCACTCTGAAGACGCAGGGATGGATGTTATGTAATTTTTCTAGTAAGTAGGGGTAGCGCCCCCGTCATTGGTGCCAACTTAAGGACTGTACGAGGCGTGCGATCGCTATTTTTTGACAGAGCGATCGCTCCCCCTGAGCGCTCACACCGACTGGGAGCCACGCAAGATTAAGCATAGAGCGCGCTCGTGCCTGTTAACATTACCAGTAATACCGCTTACGCGAAGGAAATCTGGGGGTTGACTGTTTAAGTTGACACCAATGGGTATAAAATAGATCATCACTACCTAAGCTAATTGCAAATATGTTGCTAGCTGCTGTCTTACACCCTGATGTAGTAGATTTCCTCCGTACAGAATTGGATAGTAACCTGAAGGCAAGGGTATGGGAGTGCATCGAAAAGCTGAGGCAGCAGCAATTTGATGGTGGCTTGCGGGTCAAAAAACTGAAAGGCATAGCCAAGAGAGTTTGGGAAGCCAGGATTACTCAGGCTAGCCGTCTAATTTTTACTTACAACAAATCGAGGCAACCTGACACGGGAGAGCGACAAACCTATATCGCCATTCAGGATATTTGTTTAGATCATGATGATGTATCCCGACGGGCTAAAGCTAGAAATCAAACTCCTGATGCCCAATGGCTTGATGCTGAGGTGGTAGAAGCGATCGGGAATATCTTGGACGAGCGGCCAGTTCTCACCCCAGCCGAACAGTCTGCTCTGGATGCAGCACAAATAGAAGAATTACAGCTTGTTCCTAGCTTCACCGATGAACTTTTAGGCAATGTTCAATGGCGAATAATTGATTCAGAATTAGAATGGCAACGGGCAATTATTCAGCAAGATGCTGATTTACCACTCAAACTCACGCCAGAAGAATATGAACTGGTGAAACTCTACGGAAACCTATTGCTATCTGGCAGTGCGGGCACTGGTAAAACTACAGTAGGACTGTATCGCTTACTCAAAAGTTTAGAGACTTTACCAGATGGAAAACGCCTCTATGTCGCTTACAACCCGATTTTAGTTAAAGAAGCACAGAAACAATTTAAGCGTCTGGTTAGTGGGAGCAGTTCTGAAATTGAGTCTGTTTTCCATTTTAAAACTATTCGAGATTTGTGTCTAGAGAGTCTGTCACAATCTGGGCAATTTTATATCCCTGAAGATGAGGTGACATACCAAATTTTTGAGCAACTTTACCGCCGTCAATCTTACCAACCTTATTCACCTGCCTTAGTTTGGGATGAAATCCGCAGTATCATTAAAGGGGCACATCTAGAGACAAGTTACTATCAGTTTTCTCAGAAACAGTACGAGCAGTTGGGTAAGAAACGCTCATCGGTAATTCCTCAAAACAATCGCCATAAAGTCTATAAGGTGGCAGAGTGGTATCAAGGTTTGTTAAAAAAAGAAGGGCGTTTTGATGAGATAGATTTAGCGCGAAAAGTTTTACAAACCATCTGGCAAGGAAAAGGCGAACGCTATCAATTAATTGTCTGTGATGAGGTACAGGACTTTACCGAATTACAGTTAGAACTGTTGGTAAGGCTTGTTGCTCCTGGGGGTCATCTCTTCTTTGCTGGGGATTTACACCAGATGATTAGCCCCAGTGGGTTCCGTTGGGAAGATTTAAAAACCAAGTTTTTTAAAGGTCAGCGTCAAGCGATTCAGAAAACATTAAACTTTAATTTCCGCAGCGTTGGTTCATTGGTAAATTTAGCCAATCAAATTCTGAAATTGCGCTACCGCCTGTTGCGAGAACGGATAGGTGATATAGGGCAACCAACTAGCAGTTATGGTGAGTGTGCTAGATTAATTGCTGCACCTTTAGAAACTCTACAACCAAGTTTAGGGCAGCTAAATCCAGATGATGCCATCCTTGTCAGAACTGAGGCGGATAAACAAAGACTTTCTGAACAATTCCAATCTAGCTTTGTATTTACGATTGAGGAAGCTAAAGGGTTAGAATTTGATACAGTGTTCTTAGTAGAGTTTTTCAAGCCGCGCCAATCTTTATGGAGTAGAGTATTGGGGAGCAAGCGATCGCTCAATGAAACTGAGCAGCCAGAATTGCGGCTGGAATTAAACTTACTTTATGTTGCAGTTACTCGCGCTCGTCGAATTTTGAATATTTGGGAAACTCAACTTTCGGCTGTTTGGAGTCAAGAAGAATTGGTAAGTTTTTTGCAACCGATAAATTCTGAATCAGTCAGAGAAAATCGAGTTGAGCCTACTGAGGAAATGTGGCGCGATCGTGGGTGTTACTATCTGGAGAGTGGATTTTACCGTCAGGCGAGCGAGTGTTTCGACAAATCAGGAGATATTGAATTACAGCGACAAACTAGGGCTAAACTCCTGTTACAGGAGGGTAAGTACAGTGAAGCAGCCCAGATTCTTGTTGAATTGCAAGACTGGCAACAAGCGGCTCAACTTTTCGAGAAAATTGATCAGTGGCAAGAAGCAGCTAACGGTTGGGAAAAGGCTGGTAATTCTGAGAGGCAAAAAATCTGTGAGGCTAAAGCGTTTGAAACCACTAAAGTGTGGGAAGATGCAGCGCAGCTATGGGACAATATGGGCCGATTTGAAGATGCTAAACGTTGTTGGTTAAAGAGTGGTAATGAACAGAAGAAAGCAGAAATTCGGGCAGTTGAGTTTGAACAGAAAAAGCAATGGCTCAAGGCAGCAGAGCACTATAAGTTAGCACAAATGACACATAAATCTGCTGAATGTAGAGCAAAAGAATTTGAAAAAAGGAAGTATTGGGAGCAAGCGGCTGAGCAATATGAGTTAGCAGGAATTTCAGAGAAAGCTGAGGAGTGCAGAAACAGAATTATACCTCACAGCTTTAATGATGTTGATGCCAACATAAACCTAGAGTCTGATGAACCAACAGCAGAGTTAGCAGGAATTTACATAAACCAAAATTCTAGTGATACTGAAACCACTCTCAATAAATTGCTGCTTCTCAACACAGAGGAAGCATTCAAATGGATGGGAAAAAGTCTGGAATATCGGCATACAATCGCATCTTTTGCTAACGATATTAACCATTGGGATTATTACAACGGAGTCCAAAGTCGAGTATCCCAGGCAGTAGATTACAAACGAAGCAACAATTTTGATGCTGCTTTTGCTATTTACAGTGAACTTTTCCAAGAGATGCCAACTTGGTGTCCGCTTTATAGCAGTGTATATAAGGTACTTGCCTCTGCTGGACGACTAGATGAAGCTGAACGTGCCATGCAGCTTCATTCTTTACTAATCTCCTTTGACTACGGCCTCCGTAAATCTGCAATAGCTGAAGATAATTCCTTCGATCTAAACGCAGCATTGGCTCAAAATGGAAAATTTGGAGTTTTGGCATTCTGGCCCTTTCAAGATCCGACGCTATTATTGCACCTTGGGGCTGTAACTATGCTCAAGCAAGGAAGAATGAGCAAAGTTGCTGCTAAGGGTTATCTTAATTCAATTAAAGGACAAGGTTCTGTAGCAGGTTGCCCACCAGATGGAGTGTTACAGGATGAAGGGCGGCGTGTTATTATGGGTTTACCCTGGAAGGCGCTCGCCAATACTGAAACTTCAGGTGGTTTTATTTCACAGCTACTTGATAAGATTGGGCAAGACTGCCCATAAATAAATTCCTAAAAAATTACCTCAAAAGGAGATTTGACCGATGGGAAAAGCAAAGCGCCGGAAAAAACTAGACCCTAATTATGGTAAAGGTAATACCAAGAAAGGATTTGGGAGTTCTCCCAAATCGAACATGGTAGAAGAATTATACCAGCACTTATATGAAATAGGGATTATTGAAAAAGGGTCAAATGGAGAACACAAAGAACACAAAGCCACAAAAGCTTTAATAGAAGGTCGCATTCCTGGGTGGCAATATGATCTTCAAAAGAAGATAGCCTACAGGATAAATCAGGAAAACACAGGTCTAACAATAAAATTAGATTTTGTACCAAGCGATTCAGAAGGGGAAAATCCTGACCGCCAGAGTATCATTGATGATTTGCAGCGAAAAGCAATGCTTTATTTAGAGCAAGGAAATATGCCATATTTTAAACAAACAGTGGCGCAATTAAAACAACTTTATCCTAACAAGATAGAATCTGAATTTTATATTAACCAAGGTGCTGGTACTGGTAACTACGAAGCAGCCATGAAAAACTTTGATATGGCACTTTGGTGCAATCCTTACCATGCTCTTGCCTACTACAACCGGGGTGTTCTATATTCCCGACGGCAAGATTACCAAAGAGCAATTGAAGACTTTACCCTTTCTATCAAGTTAGACCCAAGCGATTCAGATGCCTATACTGAACGGGGCCTAGTCTATATAGCTATTGGAGAAAATCAATCAGCTCTTCAAGACTTTGAGCGAGCGATACAAATTAATCCTAATCATGCCGAGGCTTACCTCAACAAAGGAGTTGCTTACGGCAAAATGGGTAATCATCTAGGTGCTCTTGTTGCCTACAGTAAGGTAATTATGATTAATAGCCGTGATGCTGATGCCTACTATAACCGAGGTCGTACTTATCGTATCCTTGGAGCTTTTCAGGAAGCACTCAACGATCTTAAGAAAGCAGCAGAGCTTTATAAGCAAAATGGCAAGATGGCGGACTATCAAGATGCACTAAATATAATTAGGAAAATGCAGCAGTAACAATTGAGGGTGTCATCTAGCGGGATTTAAACAAACTTCCTCTAATTTAACTGCTAGGGGAAAAGCCGTTAGGCTAGTCCAGCCTTAACTTAACGGTAGTATACCTGATTTTTATCTTACAGCAAGGCACACTCAAGATCAATGGTTAAAAGACCAACTGGACTGTTGGTGGTGCTATAGGCAACTCCCTTGCCTATATCGCGATCGCGCTCAATCAGCTTGATTAGCAAGGGGCGGTTAGCTGTTTTTAACAGGTGAGTCGCTACTAGAGAACCACTAAAGCCAGCACCGAACCTCGCGATCGTTGTTGGAGTATTACAGACAATATACGCTAATTTGAGCGATTTACCGTGTTTTAATATTTTGGGGTACGATCGCGCATAATAATGATGCGGTAATGGTTTGTCATGCTCTCAATTGACCAGTAGTATGCTATTATGGCGTTGCTGATTTACGGTAGGAAAGGCTAAATATGCAAGTCCTAGAAACCACTATCCACAAAGCTTCTGGATTTTTAATTGATTTTTTTCATGCCCTGATTAAGCAACGCCCCCATTAAGTAGGTCGGTATAAAAAAACAAAGGTAAGTAAAGAAATGTTAACAACTAGAATTGGAACTGAATTTAAAGC
>NZ_JAUBTG010000082.1:0-17614 GCF_036702395.1 Microcoleus sp. D3_18_C2
GCTTAAGCTTCGGTGCGCCTACCTTAACGGATCAATATCCGTTTGATGATCAAAAGCGCAAAACCGGGATGCTCCCCTGGCGCTATTGCTCTTGTGGTGGCACTGGCACTTTTAGATATGATTTTTGACATGAATAAAGGCTATTACTTAGAGCGACTAAGAGGAAAAGGTTTTGCTGGATTAAATGACATAGAAACCGATATTAAAGATTTAAAAGATATTTTTGGCAAATCCTGGAAGAAAGTTAAATCTACTATTAACGATGCCAGCCAGAAAATTTATGAAGAGGGCTGTAAGCGTGGCATCAACTTTAGTGATAAATCTTATCAAAGCTATATCGATCGTGAATTAGAAGGATTGAATGTATATGTTGGTAAAAATTCAGTTGCAGAGTATGAAGGTATAAGTGCCGACTTATTAAAGCAAAATAAGGGGCAAGATTGGACAAAAGATGCTTTTGCACTAGGGACAGGTGCAACTGTAGGGGCTTTGGCTGGTGTTGGCGCTTCAGCAGTTGCGACCTCAGTATTTGCGCCGGCTAGTATTTGGACAACTATCCACAGCATTCCTTTGATTGGGGGCTTGGTGGGCAGTTCAACGGGTATTGTTGTCAGTGCAGGGTACTACTCATTACTAACATTTGCTGCTCCTGTTGGACTGGGAGTATTAGCAACTGTCGGGATTTACAGCGGTCTGACGGGCTGGAAAAATCAAGAAGAAGCGGCCAAGATGAGCAAGTTTTTATCAGAGATAATTATTGCTGCTTTACCAATGGCTTGGATTGATGGTCAATTAGATGACAAGGAGGAAGATACTATAGATAGATTGATGACTACCTCCGGTATGAGAAAGGAAGAGCGAGATTTAGTTCGCAAAGCCATAGAACAACGGCAAAAATTTGATGAAATCATGACAACGAGTATTCCTTTTGATGAAGAACATCGGGAAAAAAGTTGTAGTCAAAGCAATAAAGAGCGACTAAAGCATCGCCTAATATTATGTACAGCTTGGGAGATTGCCGTTGCTGATGGCAAAATTGATTTGTCAGAATTACATCTTCATAACTGCATGGCAGATAAGCTAGGTATTTCTCGTGAGGAGGTGAAAGAAATCCGGCGGGCGATAAACATCAAGCATGAGCAAGAGCTTTGGCTGACGGAAGCCTTAGAACCAAAGGGTTCCAAGACTAAGTTATTGAGCGTCCGCGAACAATACCGCCTCCAACCAGCAGCGGATAATCTTTAGTCTTTGATAACAATTTATCTAGTTAAGTGAGCAAGGGCTAAAAAAACAGAATACTCAGATACCCGACTTCTTAAAGAAGTCGGGTATCTGAGTATTCTGATAACGCACATTTAAAGGCTGAGCCTTCTACTTCTGATGCGACACCTCAATCACGGTGTGCACGTTCCCGCGTGGCGAAAAATCGCCCTTAATCGTCGCTTCCAGCGGCGCGCAAGCCGCCACAAAATCGTCTAAAATTTGATTGATCGATTCTTCGTGAGAAATGTAGCGATCGCGATAACTGTTGACGTACAGTTTCAGCGCCTTTAACTCTACCACCCGCTCGTCTGGCACGTAAGTAACGTGAATAGTCGCAAAATCGGGATAGCCAGAAAACGGACACTTGCAAGTAAACTCTGGCAACGTAATGTTAATCGAGTAGCGCCGCCCGACTCGCGGATTCGGGAAAGTAATTAACTCCCCTTCCAAAATCTGGCGTTCGCCGTATTTCATTTCTTCGGTGCTTGACTTTTGCGACATAGTTTGTTCCGGTGCGTGCTTATTCATAGCGATCGACTAAAAACTTGTAACATTAAATTAATTTTACGTTCAATATCTGTAACAAATATCTTGACGAATTGTGTTGCGATCGATCTAATTGCAAATACTCTCAGGCTAAACTAAAACAAGTTCACCCTCGCCATCTACAATTATGCAAAATACTACCTTATCTGACAATACTTCCCCTGAAAACTCAAATAGTTACTCTCCATCAGTACCAATTTCCCTCTATCGAGAAGTCACGGCAGAGCTGCAAGCAGCCCAAGCGATGGTGGACTCCCTCAAAACCCACAATCAGCAATTAGTCCAACAAAATCAACAACTGCGGCGAGAAGTAGAAACAGTAGTTCAAGTATCCCAACAGTTACAGCAAGTAGTCAACTCGGCTCAGAGTATTACCCAGACAGGGATGCCTCAAATGCCGTCAGTCAAATTCAATTTCAGCGTTGAACCTCCGCCCCCACCACCTGTAACCTCGCAGACTAACTCTGCCATACCTCAACCACCTCAGACAGTGGCTTTCCCCTTCCCACTACCGGAACCGGAGCCAACAGCCGCCTCGATGCCGCAGCCACTTCCCGAAAAATTATTTACAGAGGTGCCGGAAACTCCTTACCGTGTGCGATCGCAACTCAAAAAAACCTCAGACTTAAGTGGATTGTGGTTGGCGATCGCGATTTTTCTGATTGTGATTGCAGCTTTCGGTGCAGGTTATTTAGTTGTCCGCCCTTTATTAATGAAAAAGTAAATTCCAACAAGAATCCCACGGCTCAAGCCGTGGGATTTTAAACAAAACCTAGCATAAAATGTTCAAAGTTACGCTAATTGGCCATCATCCTCTGGCGGCAATCGTTTCTACTGAACGAGGGGCATACTGCTCTTCACAAGCAGAACCTACGATTCCCACCCCGGGCTCGAAACCGCGCGTGAACTCAGTGAGTTTTACCTGTTTAGCTTCCAAAGCTGTCTGTAGCACCTTCATGGCTCGGTGAGGGTCGCCGGCTCCGCAGAAAAATAAGTCTGCAGCAAAATAACCGTGTTCAGGCCAAGTATGGATTGCTATATGGGACTCTGCCAAAGTAGCAGTAGCTGTCACTCCGTGAGGACTAAACTGGTGTACGCACAAATCGATGAGAGTAGCTCCTCCGGCTTCGATCGCATCGAGAATAGCGCGGCGGATACGTTCAGGATCGTTGAGCAGGTCTCCAGGAGACTGCCAAGCATCAGCGACCAGATGGGTTCCCAATTGTTTCATTCTGCGGGGTTTTACCTCTATTGATTTTTTAAGTCTCAAACCTTTTAACCATAGCACGGTGTCCATAAATTTTGCAAGTAAATTCCCAAAATATTTCCCCAATAGCGATGAGCGCGAGGATACCGGATTTTTTGGGGCGCTTGGGCCCTGACCGAGTGCAAGTTGAGTTCGATTGGAGTTCGATCGGGGCGATCGATGTTTCGTGCATTTCCGGCCAAAATCGGCTTTCCGTAGAATGGGGTTAAAGCTCAACCGCCTTAATCAGCTCCGGGCGATGGAGAGGCGAGAAACCCGGAAGGGCCGGCACTCTGGGCACCGCCCATACAAAAATCGGGTTTCTCGGTGTTCGGTTTTGTTGAGATTGACCTAATTAATTATGGTTAATCAACTGATCAATCACGGCTGTGAGTAGCTCCATTCGGCAAAATCGCCCCGCCCAAAGCTGCTTCATTCAAATTATCAACATTCAAGCTTGCCCCAATCAAATTAGCCTCGGACAAATTAGTTCCTGTCAAATTCGCCCCTGTCAGAGAACTCAGCAGTAAACCCGCCCCCGACAAATTGGCGTGACTCAAATTCGCCCCCCGCAAATCCGCTTCCAGCAAGCTAGCACCTGCCAAATTCGCACCGCTCAAGTTAGCTCCCCGTAAAGAAGCTTTGTTCAAATTCGCAGCCCTCAAATCAGCATTGTGCAGAATCAAACCATTTAAATTAGCTTTACTTAAATTAGCTCCCTGCAAGTCAGCCCCGCTCAAATTAGAGCCATTTAGATTGGCCGATTGCAAATCAGCACCGCTCAAGTCAGCACCGCTCAAATTAGCAGCGCTAATAGAAGCCTCCCGCAGACTTGCTTCGCTCAAACAAGCCCCAACCAAATTGACGCCGCTGAGATTTCCGCGATTGAGATAAGCCCGAGTTAAAGTTGCTCCGCTCAGGTTCGCCCCGGTCAAGTCTACCTCGCTGAGAATGGCTCTCGTCAAATTTGCTCTGCTTAAGTCAACCCCGCTCATAATTGCTCGGCTCAGCGTCGCCCCGCTCAAATTAGCCTCAGTTAGTTTTGAGCCGCTTAGCAAACAAGCTCCTACTAAACTCGCTCCCGTCATAACCGCTTTGCTCAAGTCAGCCTGAGACAATATTGCTCCGCTGAGATTGGCGCCGCTAAAATCTGCGGAGATCGCCACAGTTCCAGTGAAACTAGAACTTCCCAGGTTGGCTTCAATTAATTTCGCCTTAGACAAATTAGCTCCGCTCAAGTCGGCGGCGTTTAAATTAGCTCCAATCAGTTTGCTTCTAATTAAGTTGGCACCTTTCAAATTAGCGTTGCTCAAATTTGTTCGACTGAGATTAGCTTCACTCAAATGAGCTGCAATGAGGTTAGCTCCTCGAAAATCTCGTTCCCCGTTTCTATGTCTAATTAAAAGTTCATCGGCACTTAAAAGTTCAGTGAAATTCATAAAAAAATTGAGTGAGTTTCCTTAATTTCTCGATGTTCTATGTTGTGTGAAAGTTTGTACTATCGTGTTTGCCAGTCAGTTTTTTAAACTAATACTGCCACATTAACAATTGTCAAAACTGCTTGATTCCTACCATCACCCTGCTCTCATAGTTATAATTTACGAAAATAAACCGGGTTCTGGTATAATCTGAGGTTGGCTAGCGCGGAAGTTATGAAAAAACCGCGTTTCTCGCCGCCTGTAAGTCCTGTAAGTATTATTTGGCTAGTAATTATTTAGCCGTTGATGTTAGTTGTTAATTGTTAGTTTTATTTATACTAACTGCTAACCACTAATATTACCTGCTAACTAATTACCAAAATACCGAGAAGTTGTCGATCGATCTTGTAAAGATAGATCGAATATTTGGGGTATTGCTGGCGGCATCCGCGCCGCATTCTGACCGGAAAAATTGCTGGTACTGGCGATCGAATTTATTAGTTAGTGCAATCAAGAAACAAGATATCGGAGCTTCAACCCCAAATGCCTTCTACATAAGTGCCTTCTATCTTCGATCGCCCCTGAAAGCAGAGCTCGGTCAGCTCAGCTAGTTTCACCTCCCCCCACTGTGCTGCGCGCAGCGTGAAATCCAACAGGAAGGCTGTTTCCCTCGGAGTGCTGAGCGAGCAGCAGGCAAAGCAAACAATACGCTGCGCTGAGCCTGAGATTTCGCGAAAAAATTAGCCGCGAGCCATTGTGCTCCCGCGCTGCTGTGCTTGCTGTTAATGTTTACTCGATCCATGAGCGCTTGCGGTTCTAATTTACAGAACACCCGACACCTGACGCGCTCCCGGACATAAAAGCTGTTTCTGGGCTTCTCAAATGTTTCGGTGAGGCATTCCCAGAAAAACTGTATTCCTGTAGCAGGTATTGCCAACGGCAATTCTGCTGCTACAGCTAACTAATGACCAGCCTAAGTCTTGCCCGAAGCCTCCGACAATTATTACTATTCTAATATTTGCCGACCACCGCAGGCATTTCTGGGCGCGCGGGACTGGGTACTTCACCTGTATAAGTTGGTGAAATTAGCCACCCCATAATTAAAGATAGTCGCTCTTTGACTAACTGGGCAATATCTGCTGTAATTTATGTCATCAAATTTGATAATACTGCAGGGTTTGCAATCGAGCTGTAGTGAGTGTTACAGAGTAAAAAACTGCTGCTGATTTAGGCTATAAAAATTAAGGGAGCCCATCGCTCCTCCGGCGCAAAGCCCAGCTCACGGATTGAGCCCCTAATCCAAATTAAACTTTTGACAGGGAGCTTTTTTAACTTTCCAGAACAAAACAAAAGCCAGCTTTCAGAGAAAAAGCCGACTTTTGAGATAATTTTACCGACGAAGCGTAAAACCGCTAGCTCGCCACTGTTGCTTGGATCGCTTTCTACAATCCGAGTGCGCGAGTGCGACTACCCTGCAGAAAGTAGAAACCATACCCAAACAAAGTCTGAATGATTAAATCCGACGGTTGCCCGTAACGCCCTGATTGGGATCGTAAATACCAGGCGTAGTATCAACCCCTGGAGTGCCCGGTGCGCCGTAATCAGCGCGAGCACTATCGACGCTGGGATTATAGTCGTAGGTGTTCCAATGTTGAATACCTCCGCGGCTCAGAATGCTTTCGGCTTTAGCGACTTCTGCTTCGCTGCCGTCAACCAGTACCAAGTAATCTCCTCTGGCCACGCGATCGTTGTATACTTTAGCTTCCTCTTCGGGAATTCCCATACCGACTAAAGCTCCGATCAAGCCCCCTGCTGCCGCACCCAAAGCTGTACCGGCAAGTGTAGTGGCGATCGCCGTAGCTGAGGCTCCTGCCAGCATAATCGGCCCGATGCCCGGAATTGCCACTAGGCCCAGACCTACCAACAAGCCTGTCAAACCGCCCAAAGTGCCACCGGTGAGGGCGCCTTTTGTGGCCCCTTCATCGGCCTTGTTGTCCGTGCTGTCGTGCACGTCAATGCCTGCGATGTCGCCCTTGGAGTCAGCATCCTTAGCGATGACCGAAACCCGATTCATGTCGAAACCGGCAGTTCTCAGTTCTCCCAGTGCGTGTTCCGTCTCGTGGCGGCTTGAAAATACTCCCACGGCGCGCTTCTGGCGACCAGAAGCTCTGCGGCCGGTGTCTGCTGGCACATCGTAAATGCCCCAATCCTGAATGCCCCGCACGCTCATAATTCCTTCGGCTGTGGCAAGTTCGGCATCTGTACCTTCTACGAATACCAAATATTCTCCGCGCGAGACGCGATCGTTATAAGCTTTAGCTTTATCTTCGGGAACTCCCAAACCGACCAAACCGCCGACCAAACCGCCTGCTGCAGCCCCAATCGCGCCTCCGACTACAGTATCTGCCAGCAGAGTTGCGATCGCACCCCCCGCCATCACCGGGCCAACTCCCGGAATCGCTAGCGCTCCAATGCTTCCGAGTAACCCAATCAAACCGCCCGTCACGACTCCCGCTGTCGCCCCTGCTTTGGCGCCACCACCGACTTTCTCGTCGGTACTCTTACCAGCGCTAGCGCCCGCAATTTCGCTGTTATCTAGCTTTTCCGCAACTACCGAAACTTTATTCATCGGAAACCCGGTACTTTGCAGCTCCATCAGGGCTAGTTCCGTATCTCGGTAATTAGAAAATGCTCCTACAGCTCGCTTGTGTTGACCTAAAGCCATTTTTTTTCTCCTGAAAAATATACTACTTTTACACAACCACAGAATTTATGCTCTGCCATCAATCACATTTAGTCATTTTTTCCCAACAATTTTCATCGGTCGCTGGGAATAACTTCCCACTCTATCTTCAGGTTGGTTTCCCACTCTTTTTCCGGGATGGGAAATCGGAAATTGGGAAGGGGAAGTTGCAGGTATTGCGTGAGTTTTGAATGGGTGAATTTAAAATTCAATTTAAACTCTTTCACTTTAAAACCCAGCTCTCCCTAGATAGTCACCTAAGCATTGTAATCTGCTCCGCAAGCAATCTTACAATGCCAAACTTTACCCTCTTCCCTCAGACTTCTCTCCTACTAGATAACTACATCTTTCCCTCGGACTTCTTCCGGCTCATTTATTGATTGCTGCTAGGCGATGCGGGTGCAGCGGGGGCGACAACAGCCGTAACATTCACATCTTTGACACCCTTAATCTCTTTAGCTAGCGGCTCAATTTTAGCTAGATCAGTTTGATTGGGAACTGTGCCACCTACGGTGACAAGCCCGTCTTTGGCCTCCACAGTTAGCTGACCTTTAGTGATGTTTACTTCTAACTTGGACCGCACTTCACTTTGCAGGTCGCCATCGGCTCTTATGGCATCGCCTCCCGTCACATTGTTGCGCTGTTCTCTGGCCCTAATATCAGAATTTGCTTGGTTTTGGCGAATCTGGCTAGTGGCGTCACCCTGAGTTTTTTGAACTGTCTCGGCTGGGGGCGGGCTAGTGGTATTTCCTGTGGCCGAATTAGGAGCATCAGCGCTCGTTTTAGCCACGTCGCTGCAAGCAGCACCTCCAAATAATAGGATGCCGCTGAGGAGAATTGGTGTTAATTTGTTCATAATAGGTTAATACCCTCCGGGTAAGCTTTCTATGAGGCTGACTTAGTTGAGCCAGATGGGAGCGAGATGGAGCAAGACAGCATCTTTGTTTGTGCTTTCTGGTTTGTGCTTTCTGCAATTTAAAAATCCTTATATCAAATATATAAACTTGAGCAAGTATCTACATCGCTCCACGGGTGTAAAATTTATCTATGTCGTTAGATAGAGTACAAAAAATACAATAAGGTATTACGTGAAATCAAGCGTAATTTAGTTCTGACTACATTCTTCCTCAAAAACGCGGTTGATGGGAATCTTTTTTGTTGCCCAAGTCAAGATTTTCCTGAACACCCAGTTGCCAAGCATAAGTTTTATTAATAAATTAGATAACCGCTCCCCACTCGTTTTTCTCTCTTTCCTGGAATCTGTGACTTATTCCTTCAACATTTCTCCGTTAAATCCGTTAAATATCGTACACTACCCATTACCCAACTTCCTGCTTCAAAATAAACGAAAAGAGTCGAGAAATTTTTGAGCATTTTCGGGTTCTGAGGTAGTGGCTACCAGCCCATAAACGCGCGTTTCTACCAAAAAAACTTGACCTACACCTACAGGTTCAGTAGGGGAAAGTGGCTGAAACTCAAACTCTTTTCCCGGATAGCCTCCGAGGGAAATATCCCGCACTTGCAAGACTTTAGCATTCGCCCCTACGACGAAAAAATCAACTGCACTATTTAAAGTTATTCTGATATTATTGATATTATTGTTAGTCAGGCGAAAATCTAGGTCAAAGTATTGAAGCAAATAAGTTTCTTTGTTTTTAAAGTTCGATCGGTATGTATGAGCAATAATTTGATTTGAAAAAATTTCATAATTAATTTTGGGATTTGCCGGCATATCGATCGCAAACTGACCCATCGCTGAGCAAAATGGCTGCCACTCTGGCATCTGAATGGCTGTCCGCAGCGGGGCTGGTTGAGATGCAGCAGGACGGGCAAACTTGACAGGGTATGAAAGTAATGTAGCAGTAACTAGAAGTAAATACAGAAATTTCATTTGGGTAATAAATATATTTGCCCGATCGATCTGCGCTAGCCTAGAAATATATCCGCAAAGGGGGGATTTATGCTGAATATTATATTTACTCAACGGCGAGGCAACTCTCAAGGACGCTCTAAAATCACTAAAACCAATAAAACTAATATACTCGCTGCTGTAAATACTTGGCTGGCTGTGTGTCTGCTGGCTGCTGTCACAGGTTGTGCAAACAGCCCCAACAGCAAGGCACTTGAAGAATCTTTAGCCGCCGATCCGAAATTAAAACAAAATCCAGTGGTTTTCTCTTCCCCGCCACCAGCGACAGCAATTGAGACAAACTCTACCGCCAAACTTCCTCCCGATTTCCCGACAGAGATTCCACTCTATCCTAACGCTGAGTTAATCGAAGTTACTGGGCAAACCGATCCGTCGCAAAAAAATGTGCGGCTGCGCTGGGAAAGCACAGATCCGGTTAATTCGGTTGGGAACTTTTACTCTACAGAGTTTGGGCGTCGCAACTGGGAAATAGTCAGCCGCCCCACCGCCGAGGGACAAGGTTCTTTGGTAGCAACGCGAGATAATTTACGGGTAACAGTGTCGCTTTCTCCTACTCAAAAAGTAGGGGGTTCTACAGAATTTGCGATCGACTACAGCAAAGAAAGCCCCGAAATTGCCGCCAGTCCCCAACCTAATAATTCCGAGTCTAGCGCATCTCCAACCGCTTCACCAACTCCCTCTAATTCAGAGGGAACTATTCCAACACCATCCGCATCGCCAAAATCAGCACAAGTTAGCCAACTAGACACCCAAATTCCTCAACAGTTGCGGCAGTTTGTGGCAGATTTAAGTCAGTTGGAAGTGCTGAAAGTGCGAACGACCGAAAGTGCTAATTTAGAAAGTGGCCGCACTTTACCCAAACCCAACAAAATTGTCACTCGCCGCGAATACGCCCGCTGGTTAGTAGCAGCTAACAATCAGATTTATGTTAGCCGTCAAGCCAAACAAATTAGATTAGCAGTAGACTCTAGCGAACCGGCTTTTTCTGACGTACCCAAAACTGATCCGGATTTTTCAGCAATTCAAGGTTTAGCAGAAGCCGGTGTAATTCCGAGTTCGCTTTCTGGAGAAACTAAAGATGTGAAATTTCGCCCGGATGCACCTTTAACTCGCGAAACAATGATTCTCTGGAAAGTGCCTTTAGATAGTCGTCAAGTTTTGCCGACAGCTAACATTGAAGGAGTGAAAGAAAAGTGGGGTTTTCAAGATGCTTCTAAGATTGATTCCCAGGCGTCGCGGGCAGTTTTAGCTGATTTTAACAATGGAGATTTGGCGAATATTCGCCGGGTTTTTGGTTTTACTACTTTGTTTCAGCCGAAGAAATCAGTGACTCGTGCCGAAGCTGCTGCTAGTTTGTGGTATTTTGGCGTTCAAGATCAGGGATTGTCTGCTAAAGATGCCCTGGAAGCAAAGTCTCCACCTGCTGAGTAGAGTTGTTTGGCGTGGTTAAAAGTTTTGAACACAGCATCTACTTACCAATACCCAAGAAACCGGGTTTTTTCTCTGTAAGCAAACCCGGTTTTTGCGTCCAAGACTGACGAAATTGTACCAATTTTTGATTGATCGGCGTGCGATCGCCCCCCACAAAAATTGCAGCTTGAGTTTCTAGGATTTCTGTGAATATGGCTGACCCAGAAACCGACTTTTATCTACGAAAATGCCCAATACAACGCGAGGCATATCCGCTGAAAAACCTTGTTTTTTTAATTTCTATGGGCGAGTCATCGTCAAAATTTATTCCATAAATTATACATCGGCTTTTCTGTCCTTGTGGCCTACCCTAGGGGATAGATTTTTTTTAAATCTTAATTTCTGTATCCTGGCATACAACCGCTGCATTTGGCGGGCAAATTTTCTACATATTTTAACTAATATCGTTTCCGGTTGTATCGGAATGATTTAACCGCAGAGGGCGCTCCAGAACGCAGAGGGAGAGAATACAGAGAGGAATAATTCCGATGCTACCGGATTTGATATAACACGTTGTTCAAAACTCTCAGTAGGATTCCGGATGGCTTAGCGGCCTTAACGATAAATGAAATACAGTGTTTGAGCTCTTGGAGAGCATTTTTTAATGTACGATATTACCTTATTTACCCCGCAAGACATGGCGAAATGCAGCTTAGTCCTGCGCCAGTTCGGTAGAAATACTGCTAGTATGGAAGCCAGCAGCCAGAAGATTGTTAACTATATTTACCGACATTTTTGCGATTCGCAAACTGGAGAAAATACCTGTGCTTTAGTGCGTTTGTTCAAAACTCATCCCTACGGGGAGTTAGAAGACTCATTGCAACAATCCGCGCGCCGCTTGATGAAGGGCAATTCCCCCGCCGCCGACATGAAATGTTGGACTCTGCTAGCAGCAGCAGGCACAGAACCGCAGTGGAATTCTCGGCACACCGCAGCAGACAATACAGCTATTCCATTAGTTAGCACAAAATTAGTGGCTCAAATGCCGGCGATTTCGGAAATAATCCGGCAGTTTGGTTTAGACATTCCTACATTCCTCGGAATAGAGCGAGAAAGGTTCCTGCAATTAGAACCCGCAGTATTAAATATTTTTCACGTATCAGAGGCAAAAGGCAGCCCCTTTATTCCTGAGCAAAATTCTTTAATTATCCCCTACCACGTCAAGTCTGTCTTGGCATTTGGGGGACTTCTGCCGTCAGGAAGTGTGTTTGCGGTAGTGATGTTCCTCAAAGTTAAAATTCCCCAAAGCACGGCTGAAATGTTTAAAGATTTGGCACTTAGTGTCAAAACCGCATTATCTATGCCCGAAAAAAAAAGTGTTTTTGACTATTCAGGAATTTCTAAATTTTTTGTTACTAATAACAATATTGCCGAAACCCAATTACTTGAATATCAGGTGGCTAATCTGATTCAATTGCTGGACTTTTCAGAACAAGAAATGCTCAGACAAGCCGCTCGGTTTCAAGAGACAATTGACAATTTACAGCGCGAACTTGCCGACTACAAAAATAAGGAAGAAGCTTTCAAAGTAAGCCAAAATTCATTTACAGGCATCCTCAATATTCCCAAAGATGCTATTGTGCGCGTAGATAAAAATCAAGGAATTCAGCGTTTTAATCAAGGGGAAGAACAAATTTAAACTAAGCTCTGTGTTTAGGAATGAGAATTAAATAACTTCCACTCTTGAAAGTGGGATGGGCCTAAGAGCCCATCCCACAATAACAATTAAAATTGTAAGTTATTTAATTCGCGATCCTTAGCAACCAGGCTGACGGGGTTGTCACGCCGTCAGAGCAATAGGTAAAGTTAAATGAAATTTTAATAAAATTGAAAAAAGTCAAAAGTAAGAAAGCTTTCAGTAAAAACAAGTTTTTTTACTTTTGGCTTTTGACTTTTGACTTTTAGCACATCGAGTATTCAACTCAAAACTCAAAACTCTTAAGGCGCTGCTGCTGCCCTGCGGTTGGCAACAATCAGGTTAGCCTGATATTCTGCCGCTTTTTGCTGAGCCTTTTGATAGTTAGGGCTGGTTGACGGTACGGCTCTCATGAGCTTAACCGCTTGTTGCCACTGGCTTGCTACTGCGATCCACTCATTTTGAGACTGAGCCGTCTGGGCCGAAATTGCTGCCTTCTGAGCTGTGTTAACGGCTTCCCTCCAAGAGTCAGGCTTAGGCGCGGCGGCTTTTGGTGCAGGTGAGGCTGGAGCTGGGCTTGCTGGCGCTGTAGCAGTGGGAGCGGGTTTTGGTGCAGGGGAGGCTGCCTGTGGGGTGCCCGGAGATGTGGCGGTCGAGGATGCAGCGGCTTTAGAAGGGGGAGATGAGGGTTGGGGGGAGGGGGAAGCAGCTTCGGGGGCTATCGGTTCTGGGTTAGAGTCGCCGAAGGGGAAAGTTTTAGTAAAGAAAAGCCCTGCGATCGCCACCAGAGGTACTAAGATACCCACAGGTATTACCCATTTGGGAAATTGTTTTTTCGGAGGCGGGGCTTGCTCTTCGTCTTCGTCTTCGTCTTCCTCGTCGTCATCTCGATCGAATTCTCCTTCTTGATAATAGTCTTCCTCTTCGGGCTCGACATCATTTAAACCTACAGAGTCGTCAGGCATTCCACTATCCAAGGGGTAAGGCATTGAATTTGCAGGCATCAGATCAATTTCATCTTCCCACGCAGGCTCACCGTCACCTGTTCGACGCCCGTAAACCTTTACAGTGTGAATTGATTCGAGTCCCAGCTTCGTCATGCCGGTGCGGATGAAATCGACCAATACCATTTGATCCGGTACTTTGTCTGCCTCCAGAATTATGTGGAGGCAGCCGTTGTCCCGCGTCACATCGGCGTTGATGCCTTTGGGTTTGAGTGTACGGTTGATGCTAGATGCGATCGCTTTTGGATCGCCTTGCTTGAGCAGTTCCCGCGGGTTGTGTTGTGTCATGGGTAGCGCTCTTTTTTTTGGGGGGGTGGAGAGCCGGCAAATAATATTAACCGATCGGCATTCGGCGGACAATATTTATTTACCACATTAACTTCTACTTTGGCATTCTGAGAGTATTTCTAGTATCTATTGACCTTTTGGCCTGCGATCGGGCATCAAGCACATAGCCACTATCGAAATTTGTTGTAAAAATTTACAGTAAGGGGCCAATTCTGTGCCCTGTCGCGCATCAGCGAAACAAGCTAGAAAGTTCTATAACTTTGGTTTGCAGGGTTGAGATTTCTTCCCGGCCCCGCTTTAAAGAAGCTTCTAAGTCTAGCAGCAAGGGCAAACTTTTTTGCAGTTTTTCTAAGCTGGCGTTCTTGACTTCTTGACGAAAATAGTATACTCGTTTCGGATTGCCTAGTTCTAGAGCTTGAGCAATTTTATCATCGCGATCGCCCGCTTGGATCATCGCCTTTACCCACAGCCAAATCCGAAACTTACCAGTCAAGCCAGCCACAATCCTCAAACCAGGCTCGCTGCGGCCAGTTAAGCCTGCCAATAAATCCAAAGCGGCGGAGGTATTGCCCTCGCGAATCGCATCGGCTAGCTGGAAGGTATTCTGGGCGTGACAGTGTACCAGTGCCGCAACTTCTTCCGGGTTCAGAGGTTGGCTGCGGTTGCCCGCAAACAGCAGCAATTTTTCGAGTTCGCTGTATAGCTGTCTAGTATCGCTGCCAATGGATTCGGCCAAAAGTTCGATCGCCGTGGCGGTCAATTTTACGTTCATTTCGCCTGCGACTTGACGCACCCGCTGGGCTAATTCTTTGTCATTCCAAGGCGGAATCGGTGAAAATTCTCGAAATTCGGCGGACTCTTTCAGTAACTTGGTAGATTTGAGCCGGCTGTCGGGTTTTTTGACGGATGTCAGCAGCAGCACGGTGGTAGGGGGAATCACCGGCAGTGTCCGTTCAAATTGCGCTAACAGTTCAGGAGAGCACTGCTGCGTTACAGTCGTATTTGCCAGCCAGACAAAACGGCTGCCGGTACCGAAGGGCGGCGTTAAGGCTCGATCGAGCCCTTCGACCACAGCGTCGGCCCGATCGGCAATAATCTTGTCATAGTTAAAACTAGCCCAGTTGGGGTCGAGGACTGTTTGGCGCAAACTGGTCACAGCCTGGGCCATCGCAAAGTCGTCTTCCCCCCAAAACAGGTAAATTTGCATAAAGAACGCTCAGTAGCCCAAAAAATCACAGTTGCACGTTCCGCAAGTCCAACATATCCTGAATAGGACTGTTGGAAGCCCGCACCATAATATAAAATTTGGTGTGGGAGTTTGTCACCGCGAGGAAATCAAGATTGGATGATACTTATCAAGCTTACGTAAATCGGGTGGCGCGAATGACGCTGCTGGACTCCTACAAGTCCCAGGTGGAACACATTCAGGAATCTCCAAAATTTAAGCCCGACGAAACTGGCCGCAGAGATCCTGTACCTTTTCCAGGTTATTCGGTGATTACGCCCCCTGCGGGGGAAGATGCGGAAAATGCTGCATTTTATAGTAATTTGCACTCGAGCCAACAACGGCTATTGCAGGAAATAGCGGAGGGTTCGCTCGTGGCACTGCCTCCTGATACCTTCCATTTAACCGTAGCCGATTTGATCTGGAGCAGCGCTTTTCGAGATGCCTCTGATAAAAATCCCGAATTTGAGGAGCAACTGCGCTCGCGCATGGCCGATCGTTTTGCCGCCTGCAAACCCTTGGCGGGCGGCGCTCCCATTCGCTGGATAGTGCTGGGGTTGATGGTGATGACTAGAGCTGTGGGTGTTTGTTTGGCACCGACGGACGAAAACTCTTACAAGCAAATTCTGGAGTTTCGCCGATCGATCTATCAAAATCCCGATTTAATGGCTTTGGGAATCGAACAGCAATATCATTTTACGGCACACATTACTCTGGCTTATTTTGGGGATGTCGGGCCGAACCTTGACCGCGATCGCTTGTGCGCTTTGCTGTCAGAGTTAAACGAGCAATGGCTGGACACGCCGCAAGAACTGTCCGTAAACCGAGTGGAACTGCGGAAGTTTGACGACATGACCACCTATCTCCGGCAACCGGAATGGCCTGTTTTTGAGTTTTAACGAAGGAAGAAGGAAGAGGGAAGAAGGAAGAGGGAAGAGGGAAGAAGGAAGAAGGAAGAGGGAAGAAGGAAGAAGGAAGATTTTTTCCCATCTGCCACTCTTCCCATCTCCCACTCTTCCCATCTCCCACTCTTTCGCCCCCTCTCCCCCTCTCCCCTGTGACAATAGTCAGGATATTGGCTATTAAGGGATCAGAATTAAATAAAATCCACTTTTCATGACTGTTGTGGGATGGGCCTAAGAGCCCGCCCAGAAAGGACGGGCTCTTAGGCCCATCCCACAAGAAAAAAGGGAAATTATTTAATTGACGATCCTAAATGCTTTAATTATTTTTGTTTGACATTAAAGTCAAGGAAACAATTTATGAAAAACCAGGAAAAATCAGTAATTCTGGTTTTTTACTTTTTGCTTAAAAAGTGACAGTAAACGTTGTTGGTATAGGTTTAGATGGAGCTGCTGGGCTGAGCGAATCGGCGCGGCAGGTTGTAGAAATGGCCGCTCTGCTAATAGGGAGCGAGCGCCATTTGAGCTATTTTCCCCAGCACGACGGAGAGCGCTGGGCGTTGGAAGATTTGACCGAAGCAATTCTGGAAATTCGGCGCTGGTGGGCGACCCAAGCCGAATTAGAGCCCTCTGCGGGGACGGTGGAACCCCGCGATCGACCGATCGTAATTTTAGTGGCCGGCGACCCGCTGTTCTACGGCTGGGGAAAGTTGTTAATTTCCCAATTGCCGGCAGAAAAATTGACTTTTCACCCCCATGTCAGTTCTGTGCAGTTGGCTTTTAACCGCTTGCAAATCCCTTGGCAAGATGCTCATTGTGTAGGCTCTCAAGGACGCTATTTTGAGGAGCTGACGGCGAAGCTGAAGCTCGGTGTGGAGAAGATTGCGGTGCTGGCGGACGAAGCTCATACTCCGGCTGTACTGGCAAGTTTGGTGAAAGCTCTAGATTTGCCGACACGCTACAAGTTTTGGGTTTGCGAAAATTTGGGGGCTGCCGAGGAACGGGTAAGCCCCAAGTCTCTGGAAGCTTTGCTGGGAGAGTCTTTTGCACCGCTGAGCGTGGTGGTGATGCTCCGGGAACCCCCGCCGGGGGCAGAACCTTTGGATTTGGAAAAGTTGCCTTTGTTGGGAATACCGGATGCAGCTTTTATCGGTTGTGGCGACAAGCCTGGTTTGACGGTGGAACGGGAAGTGCGGGTGTTGGTGCTGGCACAATTGGCTTTGCAACCGGGACAAGTTGTCTGGGATGTGGGTGCTGGTAACGGTTCTGTGTCGATCGAAATTGCTCGTTTATTCCCGCAGTCTGAGGTGTATGCGATCGAAAAAACGGTTTCTGGTACTTCTGCGATCGAGTTCAACTATGGCCGTTTTGGGCTGCAAAATGTGTTCTCGATTCACGGAACTGCCCCGGAAATCTTGCACCGCTTGCGTCCTCCGCACCGGATCTTTATTGGCGGTAGTGGCGGAGGGTTGACTAAAATTTTGGGCGTTTGCGCGCTGCGGCTGCTTCCTGGAGGCTCGATCGTGCTGGCTTTGGATGCTTTTGAGGATATTGCTACTGTTTTGAGCTGGATTGGCGATCGGGTGCGTCGGGAACCGCACTGGAGTTACCGAATCGTGCAAGTGCAGTTATCGCGTTCTGTGGCTGGGGGGAATTCAACTCGTTTTGATGCGTTGCGGCCTGTTTCGATTGTGACGATCGATCGACACTTGAATTAATCTGAAATCTGTGATATTCGCGCTTCATCGTCGGGCGTACAATCGAGTCAACATTCAACACTCAACCATCATTCAGTTTTGCGACCCCGAATCAACAATTAACAGTCATGAGGAGTGAAAACCGCAATTGATATAATATCCTGTCCGGTGTGCGATTCGTTTAACCTAAATGGGTAGGTTCTCCTATCCAGGGACGGTTAGCCTAACTCCTAGAAGTTAGTGATA
>NZ_JAUBTG010000083.1:0-16703 GCF_036702395.1 Microcoleus sp. D3_18_C2
ATGTTTGGTAGGTACTCAATAATTCTTCTCTAATATACCAGATTATGTTAACATAAAGTTTAGATGCGTTCGCCCTGGCTAGAAGCCCGTCCCACAAGAGTTTTATTGATTTTTGACACACAGTTTAAATGTAGAACAGCTTATAGCAACCAGGCGGTTAGGACGCTTTACTATTGATATTTGCTATAATATACTTGACGATATTCCTAGATACAGGCGGAGTCAAAAACCCGGTTTCTGCCTTAAAGTCGATCGTTCACAACGAAGATTTTGCTTGGCAACCCGGTTTTTATGGCTTTAGTGCTTCAAAAATACCTCAATAAATCTATGAAAATTAGAGCGATCGTACATCCTGCAGAAGAAGGTGGCTATTGGGCAGAAGTTCCAGCGCTTCCCGGCTGCATTACCGAAGGAGAAACGATAGAAGAAGTAATAATTAATTTAAAAGATGCTATTGAAGGTTGGCTCGAAGTTGCTAATAGTCGTGAAGCAATTGCCTCCACAGATAGAGTTGTGGAAATTGCTGTAGGAAATCTATTTCTGGCAAGCGACTTTGCAAAATAGTAGAGCATAAAGGTTGGGTTTTGAAAAGAGTTACCGGCAGTCATCATATCTATGAAAACCCGGAACTAGAACAAATTTTGTCAATTCCTGTTCACCGAAATCAAGATTTGAAAGTTGGAACCTTGAGAGCCTTAATGAAAATAGCTCAGCTATCTGAGGAAGATTTACAAAGTTTTTCTTAAGTATAGCAGGTTCCATAAAAATCAGGAATTACGTAATTTCTCAAACAAATAGGTTGGGTTTAACACAAGTAACCCAACCTATTAATTAAATGAGACTTAAGAGTTTAGCCTTGATTCACAACGGTCGGTTTTAAACTTTCCTGTGACTTCGATCGATCTAAACCATTTTGCACTTCCACAGATTCCTTAATCGGTTTCCGGGCTTCAATTAAACTCAAAGCTTTGTTGACACCTTCAGGTAAAATTACTACCAAACTGCCGGCCGGCGCCTCGTCTAAAGCCTTGTTAACGGCCGTTGTTTCGTCGAGAATCAACTCGTATTCAACTTGAGATTTGTTTGCGGTTCCGGCAGAAATCGCCTCGGCAATTCCCTGGCAAATTAACTTTGCCACAACACCGGGTTCTCGGCCGCGCCTGTCAATATCTTCTTTGACAATGATACGATCGAACATCTCGGCCGAAAGTTTGCCCAGCGTGACAAAATCTTCATCTCGCCGGTCTCCGGGGGCACCTACTACCCCGATCCGCCGTCCCGGCCAATTCAGCACGAAACTGCCCAAAGCTTTGTAGCTGTGGGGGTTGTGGGCGTAGTCGAGTAAAGCGTGATAGGTGCCCAAATTAAACAAATTCATCCTTCCGGGAGTTTGACCGACGGATGCTTGGAAGCTTGACAAAGCAGCGCGAATATCTTCTATTTTCAATCCTTGGGCAAAAGCCGCCAAACAAGCTGCTAAAGCATTAGCAATCATAAACGGCGCGCGCCCGCCCATCGTCAGCGGCACGTTCACAGCCTGCTCAATTCTCAGCGTCCAATCGCCTTTTAAGATCGACAAGTACCCATTTTCGTAAATCGCTGCCAGCCCGCCCGCCGCGGTATGTTTGGCAACCAGTTCGTTGTCCGGGTTCATGGAAAAATATGCAATTTGAGCCTTGACACGCTGCGCCATTTGTGATACTAGCGGGTCGTCTGCATTCAAAACTGCATAGCCTTTGGGCATTACCGACTCGACGAGGACGCTCTTGAGTTTGGCCAGTTGTTCCACGGTGTCGATGTCGCCAATGCCCAAGTGATCGGCTGCGACGTTCAAGACGACGCCGACATCGCACTGATCGAAGCCGAGGCCCGATCGCAAAATTCCGCCTCTGGCAGTTTCCAACACGGCCACTTCCACCGTCGGATCGGACAAAATCAATTGAGCACTCTGGGGCCCGGTATTGTCTCCGGTTTCGACCAAATAATCGCCGATGTAAGTGCCGTCGGTAGTTGTATAGCCGGTAATCTGACCTGTCTGCTTGACAATGTGGGCTAGCAGGCGAGTGGTTGTCGTTTTGCCGTTGGTTCCCGTTACCGCTAAAATTGGCACCCGGCTGGGTTGAGGCGAGGGGAATAGCATATCGAAGACGGCGCCGGCGACGTTGCGGGGTAAACCTTGACTTGGGGCGACGTGCATTCTGAAACCCGGTGCTGCGTTGACTTCGACGATGACGCCGTTGACATCGCGCAGGGGTTGGGAAATGTCGGGAGTTACTACGTCAATGCCGGCGATGTCCAAACCGATAATTTTGGCGACTCTGGAAAACAGCCAGACGTTTTCTGGGTGGATTTCGTCGGTGCGATCGACTGCAATGCCACCGGTACTCAAGTTTGCTGTCGCGCGCAAAAATACTCTTTCGCCGGCGGGCACTACGGAGTCCATCGCGTATCCTTGTTTTTGCAGCAAATCCAGGGACAATTTGTCGATCGTGATCCGGGTGAGCACGTTGTCGTGTCCGTCTCCTCGCTGCGGGTCGCGGTTTACTTCTTCAATAAGCTGTTCTACTGTAGACTTGCCGTTACCTACGACGTTAGCGGGTACTCGTTCTGCGACTGCTATGACTTGCCCGTTGACTACCAATACTCGGTGATCGCGGCCGACGTAATAGCGCTCGACAATGACGCTTTTTGTTTTTGATGCTGCGCTGGCTAAGTCGTAGGCTTCTTCTGCTGCTTCCCAGGAATTGATGTCGATCGTAATGCCGCGGCCGTGGTTGCCGTCTAGGGGTTTGAGGACGATCGGAAAACCGCCGACATCTTCGATCGCCCCGCGCAATTCGTCCAAATAATGAATCACCGTCCCTCTGGGAACCGGCACGCCGGCGCTGGCGAGGATATTTTTGGTACCTTCCTTGTCACAGGCAAGTTCTACCCCCAAAACTCCCGTCCGGTTGCTCAGAGTTGCCTGAATCCGCTTTTGGTGAACCCCGTAGCCGAGTTGAATCATAAACCGGGCGCTCAAAGGTATCCAAGGAATGCCGCGCGCTTCTGCTTCCTTAATCAGTGTTTCCGTGCTCGGCCCCAGGGCCGCCGACGCAGCAAACTCTTTGAGGTCTCTCAAATCTTGGACTAATTCGGCTGCTGGATAAGTGCCTGTATCGGCAATACTTTGGCACATCCGCACGCCCGCCCGGGCTGCATAGCGACCGGCTTGTTCGTTTTGATACTCGATTACTACTTGGTAAATACCTGGGGTCGCAGTCTCGCGGGTACGGCCGAACCCGACCGGCATTCCTGCCATTTCCTGAAGTTCGAGGGCGACGTGTTCGATTACGTGTCCCATCATTGTGCCTTCTCTGACCCGTTGCAGGAATCCTCCCTGATGGCCTGGAGAACAGTGATGGTCGTTCAAACTCGGAAGTGCGGCGATCAACCCTTCATAGAATCCAGGAATTTCCGCTGTGGTTTTATCTGCCCACTCCTCTAAATCCAGACGCATCAGGACGAGTTTCTGGCGTCTGATGCTCCAGTAGTTGGGGCCGCGTAATGTCTGGATTTTAAGTATTTTCATGGCAGTTAGAGGGGTATGGGGCGCGAAATCTTATAGATAATTGGAGCATTTATTCAATTTCGATCTAGATTGCTCGATCGACTGTTCGCTGCGAACAGTTTGGGAGTGAATTTCCAGTTATGGGCTACCCAATTTAAAATTCATGCCCCTGCGATCGGCTAAAAACTACAGGTACATGGCTAGCAAAAACTCAAAGCCTGAAGCTAGAATTTTCTGTGGTTCGGTCTCCTGGGGTCAGACCGTGGCTGCTTCGGCATCTATTCTATTGTTGTATCCATGATTCGGCCGGAATGCCGCCTAATTTCTGCCGAATCAATGACAAGAGATGTTCTACCTTAGTTGGCTGTGCGGCATTCGGGGGGCCAGCCAGACTCGGAACACGCTCCCGATGGCATGGGTTTGCCTTGGGGCATATTGTAGCAATCTCCGTGACACAGAACGTGCAAGCGCATATTGAACAGACTTAAGGGTTCTGTCGCTCCTACCATAGATTCATTGGTATAAAAATTTTCCCTAGAATCAACAATAGTCACAGTGCCTTTACCGAGAATTTTCATAGTATCGTCTCCCTCAAACAAGGCGCAGGTGTCTTCGTCAATACCAATAGCGATGCGATCGGGATGACAAGCCACAGCCGACAGCAAGCGAGCCATGCGATTGCGGTTGTGAAAATGCTGGTCTACGATGATCTCAGGAATAATGTTAAGTCCGTTTGCCATGTCTACTAAAGAGCGGTTCGGCGGGGCGCCACTCCCACCGCCTGCAATCATGTGATATCCCATCACCGCCGCACCCGCGCTGGTGCCAGCGAGGGTAATCTTGCCTTCGAGAGTTTCTTTGCGAATTTTCTCCATCAGCGGGGTGTCCGCCAGCAGCCCACAGAGCCGCAGTTGGTCGCCACCTGTGATGAATACGCCCGTACAGTCTTCTAAGTAATCCTTCCAGACGGGGTTTTCCCCTTGTTCGCGTTCGCGGATGTCCACTACTTTGACGGCGCTAACGCCCATTTCGTCAAATATTGTGCGGTAGCGGTTGCTAATTCCTTCGGGATCTCGCGAAGCGCAGGGAACGATCGCCAGCCGAGCGTTTGCACCCCCAGCACGGCAAAAAAAGGTGTTCAGAATCTCTCGCCCGTGAACTTTGTCTTCGGCTCCCCCGATGACCATAATCGAGGTTTTTGTGCGCGGGGGAATATTGTGTTCAAGGGCTTGAGATGTCAACTGCTGCATGGTGTGTCTTCCTCTGTTGGATGTGAAATTCAATTTTGCCGTGGCTGTGGGTAGAATGGGGCTTTTTAAGAATAAATATTTTTTGGTGCCAGCGAGGTGCGATCGGCGATCGCGCGATCCCGCAGTTGTTTGGGGGCGAGTTTACTTGCAGTCGCTGTCATGAAAAACAGATTATTTTTGTACAAAACCGGCCCGCCGACAAAGGAAGAGAATTTAACTTGCCAAAATTTTCAGAAATTATAAGAAATTATAAAGAATAAAGCAATTACTGAAAACTGAACTCCCCCTAAAGGTCAAACTAGAGGTGATGTATCAATGAAATTCCAATAATTGTGCGATTTGACGTTGTTACCCTATTTCCAGAATTTTTCCGGGCTCCCCTAGAGTCGGGACTGATGGGCAAAGCCTTAGCTAAAAAGATTGCTGAGGTGAATTTTGTCAATCCCCGCGATTTTACCACAGACAAGCACCAGCGAGTCGATGATGAGCCTTACGGGGGCGGAGTGGGGATGCTGATGAAACCGGAACCGATTTTTGCTGCGGTGGAGTCGCTGCCGGTTTTGCCACGGCGGGAGGTGATTTTGCTGACTCCCCAGGGGGAACCGATGCAGCAGGCGATGTTTCGGGAGTTGGCTGCCGATCGCGATCAGTTGGTATTGATTTGCGGTCATTATGAAGGTGTGGACGATCGAGTCCTGCATTTAGTCACTCGCGAGGTATCGTTGGGCGACTTTGTTCTCACGGGAGGCGAAATTCCAGCTTTAGCTTTGATTAATGGGGTTTTGCGATTGCTGCGGGGAACTGTGGCCAAGGAAGATTCGCTAAAGTTTGAGAGTTTTGAGGACGGACTTTTGGATTATCCGCAGTACACTCGACCGGCGGATTTTCGGGGATTGAAGGTGCCCGACGTGTTGCTGTCTGGTAATCACGCAGAAATTGCTCGCTGGCGCAGGGAACAGCAAATTGAAAGAACTCGATCGCGCAGGCTGGATTTGTACGATCGGTGGTTGCAGGAGAGGGAAGAATAGGAGAAAGGGCGATCGCACGAGTGGTCAATCGATTTTAGATTTTCGATTTTCGATTGACTTGCGCGAGATAAATGCGGGGGACGCAAGGATTTTTGATTTTCGATTTGGGATTGATTCCACGGATAAATCACGTGGCGGATACCACCTTTGAAATTCATGGTCAGAAACCGGGTTTTTTGCGGTAATACTTCGTGGTAGTCCACAGATTCGGTAAAAAACCCGGTTTCTTTGGTCTTGATGCGTAAATCTCGTATATTTAAGAGCCTAATAAATTTTGGATTCGCGTTTGTAAGTCTTTGAGTTCAGGAGAGCACTCATCGAGAAGTCCCCATAATTTTCTAGCGTTTCCAGCATTAACCCTTCTCTCCCCTCCACAAGCTTTAGGATTGCCATAGCTGCTAAGGAAATCAGCAAAAAAAAATATTTAACACTCGGCTCTGCCTTAAAAAATAAATTCACTTATCTCCCTGAAAATATGAAATAATTGTCTTCTACTATACTTACCCAACCTTCCTTTTACATGAACATCCGCATCGGCAATGGCTACGACATTCACTGCTTAGTTCCCGATCGTCCTCTCATCCTAGGCGGTGTCAATATTCCCCACGAATTAGGCTTACTCGGCCACAGCGACGCAGACGTACTTACCCACGCTATCATGGACGCGATGCTCGGAGCTCTCAGTTTAGGAGATATCGGGCTGTATTTCCCGCCGACTGACCCGAAATGGAAGGGTGCTGATAGTCTCGTATTGCTGGCACAAGTCAATCAGTTAATATTAGATAAAGGCTGGGAAATCGGCAATATTGATTCGGTGGTGGTGGCAGAACGTCCAAAGCTGAAACCGCATATTGAGCAAATGCGCGATCGGCTTTCTGCTGTCCTACAATTGAAACCAGACCAAATCGGCATCAAAGCTACTACCAACGAAAAGCTAGGCCCCGTTGGGAGAGAAGAAGGAATCGCAGCTTACGCTGTAGTTTTGTTAGTGCTAAAATAGAACTTTAATCTACGTTTTAGGAAGACCAAAACCATGCAAACTGAAACCTTGGATTTAGAGTTACCCATTGACGCGGATATTATCGCATTGGATAAGGACGATCGGGTAGTCGTGCTAATCGAAGTTAAAATTATTGAAGCTCAAGAACCAGCAGCAAAGCAAAGGATTGCTGACTACATGATATCTTGGATGAAAGCTGCGTTAGCGAAGATATCCGAGCAGCGCACACTCATTCCCTATGCGATGTTTGTTGACACCGAACAAATTCTGATTTTCAAATGGGACGGAGTAAACTTATCTGAACCTGTTTGTTCTCTAAACACTGGTGAAATACTTCGCCATTATGAGCCGGAATTTGGCAGCAAACGGATCTTTAAGCGATACCTAACTAGACTGGTTGAAGCATGGCTGCGCGACTTAGCTTATAATTGGAAGTCTGAGATTCCCACCGCGTCAGAACAGATAGCAAAAATCGGCTTGCTGCCGCTGCTAGCAGGTGGGACGACAAAATCAGGGGTAGAAATTGGTGGCAATTTTATATATCGAGACTAACTTTCTGATGAGCATTGCTACGGGACGCGATCCAGACGCTAACAACTTGTTGGTGAGTGTACCGACATCAGTCAACATAGCAATACCAAGTATTTGCTGCATGGAATCACTTTCGGCTTTAGAAGACGAAATCAAGCGACGAAACCGTTTTTTAGGTGAAATGGAAAAACAAATCAGTCAGCTAAAGCGAGATAAAACTTCACCCTCTGCCCAGTCTCTTGTCTTCCACTTAGAGGAATCTCTCAATGAGAATGAGGTGTTGCTCAATGATATTAATGCACGTCTTTTTGCTGCTCTTGATTTGTTGGCTATAAAGATAGAAATGCTCCCATTAACAGCAGGCATACTTCGAGAAAGTTTGAATTCAATTTTTATTGAAGAAGACCCGACAGACAATTTGATTCTGCACTGCATCTTGAATCACGCACACTTACATCCTAATGAAGTTAAGGTATTTTTGAGCAATAATACAAAAGAATTTGGTCTGCCGAAAGTTCGAGATGCTTTGCGGGAAGTAGGAATAATGAAGTATTTCTCGGTCACGGAAGATTTTCTCGGTTGGCTACAGTCTCAGTCGTAGTTGCACTGAAATGGTATAGTTAAAAGTTATGAAAATTTCTATGATGGTACATTCAAGACTGCGCTGGCTCGTGATTTTACTGGCCGCAATTGCCACTATAACTATGTCTGCGTGCACTCCGGTGCGATCGAACTTAGTAAACAGACTCATCGTTCCCACCCCCAGCGGCCCAGCTACCTTTAACTACCCGCTAAATCAATCTGCATACAGCGTCTTTGGCTATATGTACGAGGGATTGATCAACGAAAACGGCTTGACATCGCAGCTAGAACCCGGTTTAGCCGAGTCCTGGGAAGTGTCTAAAGATGGCAAAAAGATTGTCTTTACCCTGCGAGAGGGCTTGAAATGGTCGGACGGCCAACCGATGACTACTGATGACATTATCTTCAGCTATGAAAAGATTTATTTCAATGACAAAATTCCTAGCGGTTTGAAAGATACTCTGAGAGTTGGCATGAGTCGCGAATTCCCAAAAGTTAAAAAACTTGACAGCCGCCGCGTTGAATTTTCCGTTGCAGAACCCTTTGCTCCATTTATTAGATATGCTGGGGGAATCCCAATTTTACCAGCTCATATTTTACAGGAAGCTGTCGAAAATACAGATGCAGATGGTAATCCTAAATTCCTGACTACTTGGGGCACGGATACTGATCCTAAAAAAATTGTCGGAAATGGTCAATATCGAATGCTGAGCTACACTCCCAATCAGCGCGTGGTTTTGGAACGAAATCCCTATTTTTGGCGCCAAGATGCAGAGGGAAATTCTCAACCTTACATCCAGCAAATTGTTTGGCAAATTATCGAAAATACAGATAATCAACTGCTGAATTTTCGATCGGGCGATTTGGATACTCTGAATGTGGAGCCGGAAGTGTTTCCCCTGCTGAAACGGGAGGAAAAACGCGGCCAATATACGGTCTTTAACGGCGGCCCAGATACTGGCAGCGTGTTTATGTGTTTCAATCTGAATAAGGGGCGCAATGCTCAAAATCAGCCGTTTGTAGACCCGGTTAAGTCTCGCTGGTTTGCGAGTAAGGAATTTAGGCAGGCGATCGCCTACGGCATCAACCGATCCGCCATGACTAACAATATCTATCGCGGACTGGGCGCGCCGCTGCATTCCCCAATTCCGGCGCAAAGCCCGTTCTACCTGTCCCCAGAACAGGGATTGAAAACTTACAGTTACGATCGACAAAAAGCCAAAGAGTTACTGTTAAGTGCTGGATTCAAGTATAATAGTAACGAAGAATTGTTGGATGCTGAAGGCAACAAGGTGCGATTTACTTTGTTGATGGCGGCAGGTAAAAAAGTTCGGGAACAAATGGCAACGCAAATTAAGCAAGACTTGGGCAAACTGGGGATGCAAATTGATACGCAGTTCCTGAGTTTTAACACTTATGTGGAAAAGCTGCGATTGACGCGGAATTGGGATACTTACCTCGGCGGTTTTACGGGAGGTACTGAACCGCACAGCGGCTACAATATTTGGTCTGTTAACGGCACACTGCACAGTTTCAACCAAGGCCCGCAAGCCGGAGAACCGCCGATTCAGGGTTGGCAAGTTTACGACTGGGAGCAGAAAATCGATGACCTTTACGTGAAAGCTTCTCAGGAGCTTGATGAGGCGAAGCGCAAGGAAATTTATGGGGAGGCGCAGCGGATTATAGCGGAACAAGTGCCTTTTGTTTATATGGTAAATCCGCTGACTTTTGAGGCGGTGCGCGATCGCGTTTCGGGAATTCGCTACAGTGCCCTCGGCGGTGCTTTCTGGAATTTGTACGAGTTGAAAATAACAGAATAGTCAGTCGATTTTAGATTTTAGATTTTAGATTTTAGATTTCATTTAGTCTAAAGATGAATCTGGGAACTTGAACAAGAGTCTAAAATTGTGCCATCGCGATTTAAGTTGGGGGCTTGTATCCGTTTTTGGGCAGGTCATTAGTTAGCAGTCATTTGTTATTAGTTTATGGAACCTAAAATTTTACAGCAGTTACTCGAATCAGTTGCCACTGGCGATATTAGTCCGATCGCCGCTTTAGATAAATTAAAGCATTTTGACTTTGAACAAGTCGGCGATTTTGCCAAAATTGACCACCACCGCACTTTAAGAACCGGTTTTCCTGAAGTAATCTGGGGCCCAGGGAAAACGCCCGACCAAATTGTTGAGATTATCGAGGCGATGCGCGGGCGAAATTCGGCGGTGATGGCGACACGAATCGAACCGGAAGTTTTCGAGCAATTGCAACAAAAAATACCCGATTTGTGCTACTACCAAAAGGCTCGAATTTGTGCAATTTCTCCTAATTCCCCAACTCCGCAGCATCCGGGTACTGTGACTATTATCAGTGCGGGAACGGCGGATTTGCCTGTAGCGGAAGAAGCGGCAATTACTGCGGAACTTTGCGGTTTTCAGGTGCGACGTTTGTGGGATGTCGGAGTTGCCGGCATTCACCGCTTGCTGAGCAACCGGCACGTGATTGCTGATGCTGATGTGTTGATTGCTGTTGCGGGTATGGAAGGTGCTTTGGCGAGTGTGGTTGCGGGTTTGGCAGATTGTCCGGTGATTGCTGTGCCGACGAGTGTGGGTTACGGCGCGAGTTTTGGCGGGATTGCTCCTCTTTTAACTATGCTCAATTCTTGTGCGGCTGGTGTGGGTGTGGTGAATATTGATAACGGGTTTGGGGCGGCAATTTTAGCTTGTCAAATTCTCAGAAGTGCTGGCCGAGTGGGGAAAATGAAAGAGGAGGAGAATCGGAGAGAGGGGGAATAGTTTTGAGTTTTGAACTGAAATCCTGAATCAGGGAGGGTTCTCTTGGCATTGCCCCTACTCCAAACAGGTTTCTTTGTTCTTCATTTACCTGAAATCTGCTGTAATTTTTCGAGTGCAGTGCGAGCGCCCCCCTCGCGAAGACCGCTCGCGCTATAGTTAGAAACCCCTTCCATCAGACTCTTGAAACCGCATCTACACAAACTCTCGTCCCAGCAGAGGGCGACTAAAAAATACAGGAGGTATTATTAAAGCCGGGTTTAATATTACTTGCTAGCCAGCCAAACCGGATAAGCAGATGAATCCTCAGCTTTTAACTTTTGCGCCTGATAACTCTTGCTAGTCCAACTAGCTACTGTTTGCAGGTTTTCTGTCAAAGAACTTTCGCTGCCAAATGCTTCAAATCCCAAAGTCCACCACGCGCTGCCGTTAATGTTCAACTGAGTAAGTTCCACGGTGCAACCTTGAGGAATGGGGGCTTCTACTGGCACTGACATTACCGCACCCGACTCCGAAACGTGGTAAAGACGCTGCGCTCGCTTTTTCTTGACTCCCACCCACTTTCCTGTCGCCAAAATATCCGCCGGTATCGGCGCCATCGTGTCCGCACAAACCCACTTCAGCCACTTTTCGGCTTTGCCTTCCCAGCGGTTGCCGAAGGGCATTGTCCCCAACTCTCCCTGACGCCACTTTACCTCCAAGGTTTTCCCACGTAGCTTCACTCCTAAGTAGTCGCAGCTTGGTACTAGCAAATATATGTCTTCCCGCTCTTCGGGAGGCGAAAGATACGTGCCGAGACTCTCGCTTCCAAACCATTGATTGATTGATTTTGGCAGTGCACCGCTATAAAACCACCGCATTTCCAGACTGGCCCGCATAAATTTTTCCTCCGTTCCACAATTTTCGTCAAACCCAGACTGGATTTGCCATACACCATCGACTTTTGTGCCTCTCCACTCTATCCTCCCCCCTCTGGGGCCCAGAGTCTACCCACAGTCATACCATTGTTAGATTTTAGATTTTAGATTTGAGAATTGGGAAAGACTGACTAGATAAGGGTTTAGAGCTTGCCTACAGTTGCAGTTTTTTTATAAACTGGTGTCAGATCGGGGTATTTAAAAAAAAATTCTCACAATCCTTTACATATCTTCACAAGTCTGTTACATTTAGTTACAGTACACTAAAAACCATTTAGGAAAAAAAACATGAGTAACAGAGGCTTAATGCTGGACGACCAAGGCAAAATGAACAATTTTGCGATCGAGCCGCAAGTATACGTCGATGACGAACCCCGCACCGGCTTTACCCCCTACGCAGAACGCTTAAACGGCCGCCTTGCCATGATTGGCTTTGTTTCTCTCTTGGCTTTAGAAGTTTCGACCAAGCACGGGCTGATTAGCTGGCTGACTCACCTGTAATGATTTTGTTAACAATTAAACTATCTGGCTATGGATCGCTGGCGTTACACAAACAGCGATCCATAGCTTAACTATTTTTAGGGGCAAGGTTTGGTGAGACAATTAAAATTAAATATTTTACTGTTACCCTACCCGTAAAAAGAATGCTCAAACGAATTGCGGCAATACTTCTGGTGGTTCTAAGCCTCACCTTGACAGGTTGTGTGTCTAAAGTCACCGGACTCAAAAGCTACGTTGATACTGGCGATGGCTATCAATTTCTCTATCCTAACGGCTGGCTGCCGATCGCGGTTTCTAACGGGCCCGATGTGGTGTTCCGCGATTTGATTCAGCAAACCGAGAACGTTAGCGTGGTAATCAGTCCAGTCGCGAAGGACAAAACTCTGGCGGATTTGGGATCGCCGACGGATGTGGGATACAAGCTCAGCAAAAGTGCGATCGCCCCGGCTGATTCGGGCCGCGAAGCTGAATTAGTCAATGCAGAAGCTCGTGAATCGCGATCGAAAAACTATTACATTTTAGAATACGCCGTTAAGTTGCCAAACCAAGAACGCCACAACTTAGCGAGTGTAGCAGTCAGCCGCGGCAAACTTTTTACCCTTAACGTTTCCACTACCGAAGAACGCTGGCCAAAGGTAAAAGAAGCTTTTGAGAAAGTTGTTAAATCTTTCTCTGTTTATTAGTAGGTTAAAAAGTAGTTGGGAATGGGGAATAGGGCGCAGGTCATTGGAGATGAGGAATATTTTAGTTGATTTTTCTTTCTTCTTCCTTCTTCCTTCTTCCTTCTTCCTTCTCATCTCTTCCTTCTTCCTTCTTAACTTATGAAAATTCCAAATTTTGTATTAGCTTCAGCTTCTCCAGCCCGCCGCCGCCTGCTAGAAAATGCTGGCATTCAAGCTGTGATTTGCCCCAGCGACTTTGATGAAGGGCAAATACAAATGAAAGATGCCACTAATTTAGTGCAGGTGTTAGCAGAGGGAAAAGCTGAGGCTGTAGCTAAGTTTTTACTGGCTAATTCTCACCCCCAAATCCCCAATCCCAAAGCGTGTTTGGTGTTGGGATGCGATTCAATTTTGCTCATAGATGGCGAAATTCACGGCAAACCCAAGGATGCGGAGGAAGCAATCTCGCGCTGGCAGAAAATGCGCGGTAAGGTGGGCGAACTGTATACGGGTCATGCTTTAATTGATACTAGATTCGATGACTTGGATGAGGCAATGTCTCGATCGAGCATTCGCTGTCAAGTTACAAAAGTTCATTTTGCGGAAGTTACCTCGCGCCAAATTGCGGCTTACGTCGCTACCGGAGAGCCCTTGCAATGTGCAGGCTGTTTTGCACTGGAAGGTAAAGGTGGCTTTTTTGTGGAACAAATCGAAGGATGCCACACGAATGTGATTGGTTTGAGCTTACCTCTGCTGCGGCAAATGCTCACCGAAATGGGATATGATGTGGCCGATTTCTGGCAATCTTAAAGATTAGACACCTCCAACAAACAAATTACCCGGCTTATGCACATCGGGTTGGCGGGCGAGACGCCCACCCCACAAGAAAGTTTGTTTTGTGGGGTGGGCGTCTCGCCCGCCCTTGAGTTTATATTTTGGAGATGTCTATTGTAGGGTGCGGATTATCCAAGGGCGATCGTCCCGTCAGACACAGAGGTAAACTGAAGTTGACTCGGCGAAACATCCTTCACCAAACCCAAGATATTGCCGCTGCTAGCTTCCCGAATCACCGTCGCCTTAGTATTTAAAATTCTAAAATCAGCAGTGCGAGGAATTCCCGGAGGAAAAGGGCCACTGCTGTCATAATCTCTGGCATCACCAATGGTTAAAAACCTTTCGCTCAAAACAATATCATTTCGCGTCAATCCTCCCGTCAATCCAATTACATCACCTTCAGCCGGATCGTAATCGAGAATAAAATCTGCAGTCACTTCATCTACATCAAAATTGCCACTAGGAGGCGGTTGCAGCGAACCAATTTCCCCCGAAGTTGCTCCCATTTCTGTGCGGAGAACAAACAAATCTGCGCCTTCACTTCCCCAAAGTCTATCAATTCCAGCATCACCGATTATAGTATCATTTCCACTATCTCCTACTAAAGCATCATTCCCTTTACCGCCGCGAATAAAGTCATTTGCCGTGCCTCCATAAACGTGGTCATTATCTTGATCTCCGCTGACAAAATCGCTGCCACATTCTCCATAAAGAATGTCAAAATCTTGGCCGCCGCGAATAGTATCGCTGCCGCAACCTCCGATTAAAGTATCTGTGCCGCTGTTACCGTTCATCAGTTCCGCACCACCGGAACCTCTGACAAAATCGTTACCAGCTAAGGCCCGCAAACCTCCGGGAGTATTCTGGAGAATTCCATTTGCTAATTGAACTACGTCGTCATTGGGAGTTAAGTCAAAAAAGTTGGGGTCGCTGGCTGGATTTGGCAATGGCCCTGTGAGTAATTTGATGTTTGGGGGATCGGCAATAATTGGGTCTAAATTTTCAGCTAATGCTCTAATTTCTCCGAAATTTGTTTCTAACATCCTAAGTTTCTCCTTTTTTGATTGACTTTGTTGACATTCTGATTTTAACAAAGGTTTCAATTAAGAAATCTGCGGGAATCTGGGGTTAACGGCAGTTGACAATTTACCTAGATTTACCTAGGATTTAGGAACCAGATTCTCGGTAAATTAATGAACAGACTGATTAGCATTGGTGAATTGGCAGAACTCAAGGCGGTCAGCGTTGACACAATACGACGCTGGGAAAAAGAGGGAAAACTAGAGTCCGTGCGGACAGATGGCGGACACAGGCGATATCGTCTTTCCGACTTTGTTGAACAAAAAACAGGAAAGACACTTGCTTATGCCAGAGTCTCCAGTCACGATCAAAAAGCCGATCTTGACAGACAGGATGCTGTCTTGTCTGGCTACTGTCAGTCTTTTGGCTGGGAATATGAAGTCATTAGAGATTTAGGTAGTGGAATGAATTACCGCAAAAAAGGACTAACAAAGCTAATCTCTACCATCTTAGACGGCGAAGTGGTTCGACTTGTAATTACCCACAAAGATAGGCTACTAAGGTTTGGATCTGAACTTATTTTTTCCCTCTGCGAATATCACGAAGTAGAAGTGGTAATTTTGAACAAAAAAGAAGACACAACCTTTGAAGAAGACCTTGCCAGCGACGTTTTAGAAATTATTACCGTATTTTCTGCTCGACTGTACGGCTCTAGGTCGAGCCCAAATAAAAAACTTATCGAAAAACTTGCAAAATCTCTGCAAAGCGATTAATATACTAAGATACAACCGCATTGAGAGGTCGAATCAATGGCTACCATAACGTACTGCAAAGGCTTGCCCACACCGGCAGATGAACTTAACGAGATTGGATTTACAGATTTTGAGATGTTCTTGGAAGCTTACGCCCCAATCTTCAGGGCTGCAAGCATTGAAACAGTCAACCACTTACTCTTGAATGCGGAATTCAAGAAGTCCGAGTGGAACACGCACTTACAGCAAACCTACGGCATCAATAAACGTCACGCAAACGGTGTAATTAGTTCTGCCAAAGGTCGTGTAGACGCGGGCAAAGAGCATAGAATTTTACACATAAAAACTCTTGAAGGAAAGATTAAGTCTCTTAGCGTATGGCTCAAGAAAGCGGAGCGCAAATTAGTATTGGCTCGTAAATTTTATGCCAAGAAAAAATGGCATAACTCAAAGACGGGCTGCAATTTCCCTATCGCCTGTTCGCTCGATAACAAATCCACTAATTGGCAGAATGTACGATTTCAAATACACAACAAGAAACGTAGACTAACCCTACTAACGAATAGACTCGAATACTTGAAAACTAAGCCATTCAAAGTCTTCGTCCCTTACGGCGATATCTTTGTTGTCGGTTCCAAGGATGAATCTTTCGGCAATCAAGTCTCTCAGTGGAATGGAAATAAAATAACTTTTAGAGTCCCCAAATGCTTGGAGTCGCGATTCGGGAAAACTGTATCTTCCGAGGTCGGTGATTTCAATCGCAAGATAAATAGGCAGCCAGAATGCGGGGCTAAGACCTGGCACTTCTACCGCAAAAACGGAAAGTGGGTTATTGCTGTGCAGTTTACCCCAAATCCTGTTAATCAAGTTTCTAGAAGTAGGATGTACGGTTGTATCGGTATCGATATGAATCCCGGTTCTATTGGGTGGGCTTATGTTGATCTTCAAGGAAACCTCAAAGCCAAAGGGCAGATTCCATTGCAGATGGGATTGCCGAACGGCAAGCAACAGGCTCAAATTGTTAAAGTTTGCCTGCAACTAGCAGCAAAGGCTGCGGAATTTGAATGTCCCGTAGTTTGTGAAGAACTTGATTTCTCCACAAAAAAGGAATCTTTAGGAGAGAAAGGTAGAAAATATTCTCGAATGTTGTCGAGTTGGGCGTACAGTGAATTTTACAAGCAACTCAATCCTATTTTGTCGAATCGTGGAGTTGAGTTAAGTAGGTCGGTATAAAAAAACAAAGGTAAGTAAAGAAATGTTAACAACTAGAATTGGAACTGAATTTAAAGC
>NZ_JAUBTG010000084.1:0-16097 GCF_036702395.1 Microcoleus sp. D3_18_C2
TTGTTGATTTTGTAAATCAAATCTTGAGTGTTTACTTATCTTAACATGATTTGGTTTTTTTACGCCTACCTACTTATCAATATCAATAATAATCCCAATCTTTTCTATATCTCTTTTTTGAAGGTCGGCTTCTAAAGCTTTTAAAGTAGTAATTAGTTTTGTTTCGCTCAAGCCTTCCAAACGTTCATAATCCTCTATATAAATAGGTTTTTCTACCTGGATATCGCAGTTAAGTTTCTCAACCATAGCCTTCATAAAAATTGCATCGTTTTTACTTTCTACTATGACAATATTACTCACCTCTCACTCCTTTTTGATGCTCTAGTGCGTAATTCAAGGTTTCCAAATCGCGCCGGATGCCGATTATTTGAGCGGTTTTCGGTTTCTTGGCTAGTTCAAAATATGCGCTGCTGCATTCCTGATTGGGTTCTAAACCAACATCAGCAAATGCTTGCAGCATCTCTAAACTGTGAGTTGTCGCAAAAATCTGGGTATCCAGTTCCACCGCCAACCTAAACAAAATTCTCCAAAAATTACGCTGGTTTGTATAGTGAATGCCATTCTCTATTTCATCAATTAGCAGTATTTTGTGTTTATTGTTTACTAATTTAAGAATAATATATGCAACTCTATTCATTGCATCTCCAAACAATGATAAAGGCAAACGCTTTTCGCCCTTTCTTCTTAAGTAAAGTGTGGGTTCGCCAATTGAAAAACTTTCTACAGATTCGATCGTAGGGTCAATAATTTGAAAAGCTTTCAAAACTTCGCTATCTTTATCATCCAAGCGCGCGTGATCGAATGACTCTATGAGTTTTCTTCCGGGAATTCTGATAAAAGGAGGAACGATCGGTATTTCGTACACAAGGAAATTTGTATTACTTATTGAGCTTCTATAAGTAACGCTTTCTACTAACTCGTTAATTTTTTTTTCACCTTTTATTGTTTTAATAATTAAATCAGAATCACGTAAATTGATTTCTATTTGAATTTCTACTCGCTCGATATTATCATTGCTATTATCATTCTTTCCCTGAATAACTATTGTTTTATCTTCTTTCTTTAAGGCATAAAATAAGTTATTCCAAGCTCTATCTGGCATAGCATCTAGGGCTGCTGATGACTCTGTTCTCAGCTCTCTTAGCATTACTATACTACTAACATCGGGAGCAAAATTGAGAAAAATTGCTTCTAGCAAGGCTGTCTTGCCAGCATTGTTTTTACCGCCGATTAAATTTACTCTTTCAAATCCAGAAATTTTGATTTGCTCAAAGCACCTAAAATTTTGGATTTCTATTTCTTTAAGCATGACCGCCTCTTTTGAATGTACAAATCCTAAATCACCATTGATTTATGCTACCATTAATTCTATCTTAGTTGTTTTACTTGAGTCGCAACAAGCAACGAACGTCATGCAGAATATAGACCTCTTTGAAGTCATTGAACGCGATCCAACCAAGGTGAGTGGTGCATGGGTATTTCGGGAAACGCGCGTACCTGTTGCCGCCTTTTTCGAGAACCTTAAAGATGGGGCCTCTATTGACCAGTTTCTCGAATGGTTTCCGGGAGTAACTCGCGCCCAAGTTGAGGTATTACTCGATCGCGCGCTAGCCTCGTTAACGCAGATGGCACAAGCATGAAGATATCGATTAACCCGCAAGTCCGCCGGGGGTTGAAAACCCCCGTCTCATAGCGAAAGTCCTCTAAAAGAGGACTGAAACGCCAATTAAATAAACCACTTAATTCCTAATTTCAAATCTCAAATCTCCAATCTCAAATCAATAATTCCCAATCTAACATCTCAAATCTAAAATCGATAGTCGGTTTCAACCGACTTTTGCTATGAGACAGGGGTTTTCAACCCCTGGCGGACTCGCGGACTAACGACAGATTTCTCATAACAACTAAAAAAAGCCCTCAATTTCTGAGGACTTTCTTTTCAGACAGAGATCGCACCTACCCAGGAGCACCCGATCGCACAGTTTGATCTCCTGTCGTTGTCGGATCTTTCGTTTCCTTCGGCGGTTCCGGCGAAACCGGGCCCGCGTGCGGCCACTTCCAGTCGCGGATTTCCGGCATATCATCGCCGTGTTCGTTGATATAGTGCCTGTGTTCGATCAGCTTGTCACGGATAGCTTGTTTGCCGTAAGCTGCAACAGAACTCAGTTTCGGAACGCGATCGAGTACATCTCCAACTAAATGGAATCGATCGAGGTCATTAATCACCACCATATCAAACGGCGTCGTAGTCGTTCCCTCTTCCTTGTAACCCCGAACGTGAATATTCGGGTGATTTGTCCGGCGATAAGTCAAGCGGTGAATCAGCCAAGGATAGCCGTGAAAAGCAAAAATCACCGGCTTATCCTTCGTGAACAAAGTATCAAAATCCTTGTCAGACAAACCGTGGGGATGTTCGCTAGCAGGTTGCAGCGTCATCAAATCCACCACATTCACCACCCGCACTTTTAAATCGGGATAATCTCGGCGGAGAATGTCAACCGCAGCCAAAGTTTCCAGCGTCGGAACATCACCCGCGCAAGCCATCACCACATCTGGTTCGCCACCTTTATCGTTGCTGGCCCACTCCCAAATGCCGATGCCGGCGGTACAGTGTTTAATCGCAGAATCCATATCCAAATACTGCAATGCCGGCTGCTTCCCTGCAATAATCACGTTGACATAGTGGCGACTGCGGAGACAGTGATCCGTTACTGACAGCAAAGTATTCGCATCGGGCGGCAAATAAATCCGCACCACTTCCGCTTTCTTGTTAATTACGTGGTCGATAAAACCCGGATCTTGGTGAGAAAAACCGTTGTGGTCTTGTCGCCAAACGTGAGAAGTTAGTAAGTAATTCAGAGATGCGATCGGTCGGCGCCAAGGAATGTGACGAGTAGTTTTCAACCACTTGGCGTGTTGGTTGAACATCGAATCGATGATGTGAATAAACGCCTCGTAGCAGGAGAAAAATCCGTGGCGTCCCGTCAGCAAATAGCCTTCCAGCCATCCCTGACATAGATGTTCGCTGAGGACTTCCATCACCCGGCCATCGGGGGAGATGTGATCGTCTTCGGGCAAAATTTCCCCCGCCCACACCCGGTTCGTCACTTCAAACACCGGATCGAGGCGATTTGAGGCCGTCTCGTCAGGCCCGACAATACGGAAATTCGCGTTTTCCTGATTCAGTGTCATCACGTCTCGCAGGAAGCGGCCGGAAACGCGGGTTGCTTCTGCCATTACAGTGCCCGGTTTTTGCACGTCAACGGCGTAGTCTTCAAATTTCGGCATTTTCAAGTCTCGCAGCAGCAGGCCGCCGTTAGCGTGGGGATTTGCCCCCATACGCCGAGATCCCTTGGGCGCGAGTTCTGCTAATTCGGGAATTAACTTGCCGTTTTCGTCGAAGAGTTCTTCCGGCTTGTAGCTTTTCATCCAATCTTCCAGGAGTTGGACGTGTCCGGGCTTAGAAGCCATTTCCGAAAGTGGGACTTGGTGCGATCGCCAATAATCCTCAGTTTTCTTACCGTCAACTTCCTTGGGCCCCGTCCAGCCTTTGGGAGTTTTCATCACAATCATCGGCCACTGGGGACGGCCCGAATAGCCCTCTGTCCGGGCTTTTTCCTGAATCGCCTTAATTTCGCCGATCGCGGTATCGAGAGTTGCAGCCATCAACTGGTGCATGGTTTCCGGGTCTGAACCTTCCACCCAATAAGGTTTGTAGCCATAACCGACCATCAAACTTTCCAATTCCTCCTGCGGAATACGGGCCAACAGAGTTGGATTGGCAATTTTGTAGCCATTCAAGTGCAAAATCGGCAACACAGCCCCGTCGCGAACCGGGTTGAGAAACTTGTTAGAATGCCAGCTAGCAGCCAAGGGGCCGCTTTCGGCTTCCCCGTCACCGACAACAGCCGCCACAATCAAATCGGGATTGTCGAAGACGGCACCGTAAGCGTGGACGAGGGCGTAGCCGAGTTCGCCGCCTTCGTGAATCGAACCGGGGGTTTCCGGGGCGACGTGGCTGGGGATACCGCCGGGAAAGGAGAACTGTTTGAATAGCCGTTTAATACCCTCTTCATCTTCGGAAATGTTCGAGTAATATTCGCTGTAAGTGCCTTCGAGATAGGTGTTGGCCACCAAGCCCGGCCCGCCGTGTCCGGGGCCTGCGATGTAGATGGCGTTGATGTCTTGGGCTTTGATGATGCGGTTGAGGTGAACGTAGATGAAGTTTAGCCCTGGAGTAGTGCCCCAATGTCCGAGGAGTCTCGGTTTGACGTGTTCGATTTTGAGGGGTTCTTTGAGTAGGGGGTTGTCGAGGAGATAGATTTGTCCGACGGATAGGTAGTTTGCCGCCCGCCAGTAGGCGTTCATTTTGTGTAGTTCTGAGTCGGAAAGCGGCTTTAATTGCGGGATCTCGGTTGTTCCTAGCATCATCAGCGATTGACTCCTGAGTTGTGGTTGTTTTGTCAAGTGCGATCGTGAAGTGCGATCGATATTAATTGGTTATCTGTGACATTTTGTATTTAAACTCCATGTCTTCCACACCAACTATTGAATTCTAGCTCCTTTATGTCTCCATAAAAGTTTAAATCAATGTTAATTTATGGCTAAACATCGCACAATATCGAGGTAATAAAGATAGAGATTTGCGGGGATCAAGGAATTCAGTAATATAAAATAGGATTTACACAAGAGCTTGCGGAGAGTGTTCACTGGGCACCTGATGCGTATGTGCTGCAGCGGGTGGGAGAAGTTGTGCAAGTCCCCAAAAAGATACTTTTCAAGGTAGAACTCGTAATGATTTATATGTGAATTAAATTTTATTTATGCAGGCGAATTGTCTGCTGACTCCTTTTCAGGTAGAGTTCTGTATGTTTGTCATATCAAAGTTCTCGTTAGTTTAGCTTGTGGACGTACTTAAATCATACTCATCTTGAATATTCTTGATTCTGAAACTAGCATTAAATTTTTTCTTAAACTGACTTTGTAGCTGTTGTATACTTGGTGTTTGTTTTGGCACACGTGTAGACACGACAAAACATAGCTTCTTAATCTTTTGCGGATTTGCCGAAAGTAAATTAATAGTTGATTCTATTTGTTTAACCGCCTGTGCAATATCGCTTCCTTTCAACTCTACATATATTTCTACTGCATCAGAAGGAATGAGTGCATAGTCGCAACGCAAAGTCTCATTGTCACTAATAACGCAGCCATCAACCTTAATTATTAATATTTCGTCTTTATTCGGGTTGAGGAACGTTATTTTACTTTTGTTTTCCTGCAAGACAATCTTGGTGTCGGATCTATGTTCCTCACACTCTGGAATACTTTTCATATAATTCAAACTAAGTTGAGAAGTTGATCGAATTCAATAGCTAGTTCATCAGAAACAGAATCAATTACTCGCGCATCAATCAACCCAGTATCAGGACACACAATACTCTGGCATTTTCCATTGCTCAAAACATAGGCTGAGAGATCGTCAACATCTAATGATTTGTATCTAGATACAATCTTTTCTAGTTGATGTTGTATATCTTCGCTGGATTCTTCATAAAGAAGCCCAGCCTGGAGCAGATTATTAAGTGCTGTCAGGACATAAGGACTATGGGTAGTTATGAAGAATTGAAGTTGCTCTTTGCGAGAATTAAAGACTGTAGCGATCAACTCGACAATATTACGCTGTGCGCTTGGAAATAAATGCGCTTCCGGCTCCTCAATATACACTGTCTGACCCACTGGAGGGGAAGCTATAAAAGGTAGTGCAGCTAGGATAATTGTCAGAGGTAATGTTTCCTGTTGACCGGAAGATGAGTTCGCAATACTAATACGTCTTCCATCTGCCACCTCCAGAAAATCTTTGCCTTTTTCCTGTATATGCTTACCACATAAAGACTGCTCTATTAGCCTGTTTATTTCCTCTAGTATATCTTTTGTATATTTATGTTCCAGGTAAATATTATATTTTATACGCAATTTTTTTATCGTTTCGTATGTTGAGCCAAAGGATCTTAGAAATGGATCTAAGGTATTATTGCTTGAAAGAAAAGAAAAAATATTGCTCTGAAGATTAGCGAAAAATGAGCGACCAGCAGGAATAAAAAGCTGATTGAAGGCGGCCTCTCGACCAATGGATCTGCCTAAACTTTCTACTAAGTGATCTTTTAAAATTTTATGGCCAAACAATGAACTATTAATAATATTATTACTCAAAGTTATTTCAGAGCTTTCCTCTCTTGCTTTTTTGAGTAAATTGCGTAGGTCTGCCAATTGTTTCTTGAAAAAATCTGAATAGCTGAGGGAAATTCTACCTTTGGTATCCTGTTTTCTACTAACTTCTATAAAAAAATTGGAAATTTCATACCTGATGAAAAAATCTTGTTTTCCCCAACTATCAGGAGGAAAATATTCCTCAAACGTCTTGGAATAGTTTGAATCTAGATTGCGTTTTGTCTGCTCATTATTTACAACCGATAAAATTTCCCATACGAAGTTCTTAAAATAAAAAAGGAGTTTAGCGCAAACACTTTTACCGCTGGCTTGAGGGCCAATAAGTATATTTATTCGCTTGATTTCAATCTCTAAATCCTTGATGCCAGCAAAGTTTCTAACTATTAATTTTTCAGCCATAATTGAAATCAAGTATGGTAAGGGCTTGTGTCATCTTAACATACCAATTTAATTTTTATGGTTAAAGTTGTCACTTTTGTGTTAATAAACCGAATTAGTCACCCTAGGAAAAACCTCAAACAACTCTCATTAATATCAAGATGGATTTCTACCATTTGTACCAATATACTTTTGGATTACCGCAGTTTTTTCGTGAAAGTCGATCGCCCATATCGCCTTTCTGGTCGCTGAGGAGATGTTAGACCAACGTCCAGTTATTGATAGGGGAAGGAATTACCGAAACCCTAAAATAATACCATTTTTACAAAGTTTGGCTAAAAAATAAGTGTTGGGTTTGTTTACATCGGCTCTCGATCGCACAAGTGCGGATCTGTGAGATTGTCGATATGCTGCGTTAGGGGTTGTTCATGGCGGCGCACCCTACGACTACTTAGCCGATCGCCACAAAGTAGACTAAAGCAATCTCAATCCGAAAATCACTGCATCGGTTTGATTGCTGGCTAGATGCCATCGCCAATATTTTCCGCTGAAAAAATCTAGGAAGCGACTAAAACAGGGCACTCTGAAATCCGGCAAACATTGGACACAGTTGGCTGGTGGGAAACCACTCGCAGTTCGTGAGGATAGCGGGGACGGGGGTCATTTTCTAACCAGATGGGCGGTACCATCATCACTTCATAGTAAGCGATCGTATCGAAAACACCTGGCTGGGACTTCAACTCCACTGTTAAGCCCGCTCGGTACTCAAATGCTTCTTCCCAGTCTAGATTTTCATTGATACCCATAGCGATCGCGCCTCTTAATCTTGTTTCTTTTGTCCATTGTAGAGCCCTACATAAAAGATTGGGTACTTTCTGTTGCTTACGATACAATTTTTAACCTTATATGTTCGATTCATGACAATTTAACAGAGAGGAGCAATTGTCAATAAGTAAATAGGATGATTTTGCTGACGGGTGACAAGTAAGCCCAAAAGGTAGGCTTGACAAGAGTTGGAGTTGAGATGTCTAAAAAAAAATAGGGGCGATGGAACCGCGCAGACGTTTATGACACAAAGGAAGAGAAGAGAATTTTAAGGATTGAAGTACAAACCTATTTTTGCCCTCTTGTCTAGTGTTTTACAAATAAAGAAACCGGGTTTCTGGGATGAGTGAAAACTAAACTAATTTCACTTGGTTTTCTACTTTGTCGCAGTCGCCGTATTTTTAGCAAGCGAGATCCTGCTTCATTTCTTTTTGGCAGATGTCTAATACTCAAAGTAAAATATGGCATAATATAAATATTAGTTTCATAGCTTTGCACCTATGACCGCCCAAATCACCCTAAATCTGCCAGATGAAGTCTATCACCAAGCAGAATTGCTAGCGCTGCAACGCCACCGCACCGTGAGTGAGATTCTAGTAGAAACTCTGGAAAATTTTCTCTTACCAACCGCTAAACCAGTATCAGCACTGTCTGATTCAGAAGTAATCACTCAGACTCAACTCCGGCTGCAACCACTCCAAGAACAACGATTGAGTGAATTGCTAGACCGCCAACAATCCGGTACGATCGCATCTGTAGAACTGGATGAATTGCAGGCATTAATCCACATATATGAAACTCGACTATTGCGACAAGCTCAAGCCTTAAATGAAGCTGTGCGGCGCGGCTTGATCGAACCATTAAAAGGATAAGCAAAATGGCAATTTCTGAACAAGTTAGAGCCAGAGTTCGCGCACAAGCTCAAAATCGGTGCGGTTATTGTCGCAGTTTACAAATGTGTGTCCTGGGAATATTGGAAATTGACCATATTATTCCTAAAGCGATTGGCGGTACTGACGAGGAAGAAAATCTCTGGCTGGCTTGTAGTCTGTGCAATAATTACAAAGGAACCCAAACTGACGCATTAGATCGGGTCACGCAAAAGCACGTTAAGTTGTTTAATCCGCGCACTCAACAATGGTCACAAAATTTTGCTTGGAGTGAAGACGCTACAGAAATTATTGGACTTACAGATTGCGGTCGCGCCACAGTCACAGCACTACAACTAAACAATCATATTGCTGTTACTGTCAGGCGTCAGTGGGTTAGTGCTGGATGGCATCCGCCCACAGACATTTCTCCTTAAAAGGTTTGAGAGTCACAAATGGTCGATCGCGCAAATGATATCAAACTGACTAATTTAACTGAAATTAATACTGAGTAAGTGCAAATTATGTAAAAAAGAGCGATCGCACTTTCATCGAGATGTTGAAAAAAGTGCGATCGCTCTTTTGTCCGGGATTGGGAAAAATGGCGATCGCCCATCAATTTTGTTACCTCCTTACCTCCACCAACACCTAGAATGATGAATCGATTATTTCTACGAAACTCTGCAATTGCCCGCGGCACCCCCAGCCGCACCCACATCCAAGCGCCGCTCAGCAGTCACCGTTGACATGGAAGCCCTCACTCACCGCGATAAGCTAGAGCTAGCAGCAGAATTAATCCACAACGTTTTGCAAGAAACCTAACTAATATGGCGATCGCCCTACAATATAAAATACATACATAATTCATAAATCAAATAAGCTCTATGACAATCCCAGAATTAGAAGCGCAACTCAAGGCCTTAACGCTAAGGGAGAAAGCTGAGGCAATCAGCATCTTAACCCAGAGTCTCAAAAACAGGGGACGCTCTATTACAAAAACTCCCGGCGTGATGGGCGGCGATGCTTGTATTGACAATACTCGCATTCCCGTTTGGTTGCTCGCAAGCTATCGCAATGACGGCGCTACCGATGCTTTTATCCTAGACTGCTATCCCCATCTCAGTGCTGCTGATTTGGTAAATGTTTGGGCTTATGCTGAAGCTTATCCTGACGAAATTGAGGAAGCAATTAGACTGCAAGATGAGGCTGACGAAATATTAGATACACCTGAAAATATCAAATAAACCTATGGCGCGTCTCTACGCAGACGAACAATTTCCTCGGCAAGTCGTGCAAAACCTGCGGTCTTTGGGGCATGATGTCCTGACTGTTCAAGAAGCAGGAAATGCTGGACTACCGGATGAGGATGTATTAGCATTTGCCATCATTGAAAATCGGGCTGTTTTGACCGTCAACCGACGGGATTTCTTTCAACTGCACAAGCTGCAACCTGACCACTGTGGTATTATTGCCTGCACGCGAGATGACGATATTGCTAGACTGACTGCTAATATTAATGATGCAATATCTACTGCTGAGACATTGACGAAAAAAGTGATTCGTGTCTATCGCTCAGGGCCGCCGTCCATATCTTAATTGAATTCAAGAGACCTTATGCCCTACTATACTCAAGCCGAATTTTAAGGACTGAAGTCCTTACTACAAACCTAAATTTGTGCAGTATTTTACCAACAAAAAAACCGGGCGGCACGGGGAGTAGGGGTCGCACCGCCCCTACACCGTCCGGGTTTCTCGATCAGTGAAAACTAAACTAAAATCACGTTGTCTTCTTCTTAGTCGCAGTCGCCGTCGCAGCCTTCTTAGTCGTGGTTTTCTTCGCCCCAGTCGCCGTCTTCTTAGCAGTAGTTTTCTTCGCCGCAGTCTTCTTCGTTGCAGTCTCCGATTTCTCCGCCGCAGTCTTAGTTGACTTCTTCGACTTGCTGCTAGATTTTCCGCCGCCCGCTGCTTCCTTCGCTGCTAACAAATCCAGTGCTTTTTGTAAGGTGAAATTCTCCACAGATTCATCCTTCGACAAAGAAGCATTGATATCGCCGTGTTTCACGTAGGGGCCGTACCGGCCATCGTAAACATTGATCAATTCTCCCGACTCTGGATGGGCGCCCAATTCCTTCAAAGGTGTAGCTGTTTTGCTGCGGCCGCGGGCGGCTTTCGGCTGCGATAATAACTCTAATGCCCGATCGAGCTCGATCGTCAAAACATCATCCGGCGGTTTGATCGATCGATAATCTTTCCCCACCTTACCCTGGTCATGCACCACATAAGGCCCGTACATCCCCAAATTAGCTTGCACCTTCGCCCCCGTCTCCGGGTGAGTTCCCAACAACCGAGGTAAAGTCAACAAACTCACCGCCATATCCACCGTCACGCTATCCTTATCCGTCCCCTTCGGTAAAGAAGCCCGCTTCGGTTTCTTGTTCGTTTCCGAAACATCCCCTAACTGAACGTATGGCCCATAACTGCCAATCAGCACATAAATCGGTTCCCCGGTTTCCGGGTGAAGACCCAATTTTTCCGGGCCTTCCATTTTTTGCTTTAACAGAAACTCCACCTGTTCCGGGTCTAAATCTGCCGGCGTCAAATCTTGCGGAATCGATGCTTTTACCAGGCCTTCTTCGCTTTCAGATTCCAGGTATGCGCCGAATTTGCCGATGCAGACTTTAGCAGAAATATTCTCCAATACCACAGTTCGGGCAACTTTCGCATCAATCTGACTTTCCTGTTCTTTAACTTGGGTTGCGAGTCCGGTTTCCCCTGTATAAAACTTTTGCAAATACGGCAACCATTTCGCCTCGCCTGTAGCAATTTCATCGAGGGTTTGTTCCATTCGGGAAGTAAAACCAGTGTCTACTAAATCGGGAAAATGTGTTTCCAATAAAGTCGTGACGGCGAAAGCGGTGAATGTCGGAATTAGGGCGTTAGCTATTAATTTCGCATATCCCCGATCGACAATCGTACCGATAATACTCGCATAGGTACTCGGACGGCCCACACCTTCGCTTTCCAGCATTTTCACCAGAGAAGCTTCCGTGTAGCGGGCGGGAGGTTGAGTTTCGTGGCCAACTGCCTCTAAATCCTTACAATTAGGTTTATCCCCCACCTTCAGCGCCGGCAAAATCACCTCCTGGTCTTCCAACGCCGCATTCGGATCGTCGGAACCTTCCACGTAGGCGCGCAAAAAGCCTGGAAAATCAATGCGTTTGCCGCTGGAACGGAAACCGGCATCTTCTACCTGAGTTAATACAGTGACGTGAGTTTGGCGAGAATCAGCCATTTGAGAAGCCACAGTCCGCTTCCAAATCAAATCATAGAGGCGGAAATCAATCCCATCCAATCCCGTTTGCTGCGGAGTCCGAAAAGTGCTGCCGGCGGGACGGATAGCTTCGTGGGCTTCCTGGGCGCCTTTGCTTTTCGTGGTGTATTTGCGCGGTTGGGGGCTGAGGTATTCGCTGCCGTAAAGTTCTTGGACGCAACTGCGCGCCGCTTCTAAAGCCTGTTCGGACAAATGCACCGAATCCGTCCGCATATAGGTGATAAAACCGCGTTCGTAGAGGCTTTGGGCAATTCGCATGGTTTCCCGCGCACCCAGCCTCAGTTTGCGGTTAGCTTCCTGCTGCAAAGTCGAGGTCGTAAACGGTGGCGAGGGTTTGCGGGTGACTGGCCGTTCTTCGAGATTGCTGACAGTCCAAGGTTTGTTTTGAATGCGTGAGAGTAAAGCCCGCGCCTGTTCTTCGTTCAGCAAAAGTACACGGCGGCCTGCGATAATTTGCCCGGTATTTTCATCAAAATCGCTGCCGTTTGCAACTTTTACATTGCCGACAGTCACGAGTTTGGCATCAAAGGCACCCCCCTGTCCCCCCTTACCAAGGGGGGGGTTGTCCGAAGCCCCCCCCTTACCAAGGGGGGGGTTGGGGGGGGTCAAAGTTGCTTTTAAATCCCAGTAACTACCTTGGCGGAAAGCGCGGCGTTCCCGTTCCCGGCGCACCAACAGGCGTACAGCGACTGACTGCACTCTACCGGCGGACAAACCCCAAGCGATTTTTTTCCACAGTAGCGGAGATAGTGTGTAACCGACGAGTCTGTCGAGAATTCGGCGAGTTTCTTGGGCTTGTACAACTCGATTGTCGATATCGCGGCAGTGAGTCAAAGCATCGCGGATAGCTTCGCGGGTGATTTCGTGAAACACCATCCGCTTGATCGGCACTTTGGGTTTGAGGATTTGCAGCAAATGCCAGGAAATGCTTTCGCCTTCCCGGTCTTCGTCAGTGGCTAGAATCAGTTCTGTGGCGTCTTTGAGGGCGTCTTTGAGTTCTTTAACAATTTTCTTTTTATCTTTCGGGATGACGTAGAGGGGTTCAAAGTCTGCTTCCACGTTTACGCCCAGTTGCGCCCATTTTTCTCCTTTAACGGCTTCTGGTATTTCTTCGGCGGAGGATGGTAGGTCGCGGACATGGCCCATCGATGCCTCTACACGGTAGGTGGAGGGCAGGAAGTTGCGGATGGTGCGGGCTTTGGTAGGAGATTCGACGATGACTAAGGTTGACATGGCATCTTTTAAATATGGATGGCAGCGCAGCTAGAGGGTCTAAGTTAGAGAGTTTAGGTCAGATGTCAAGGTTTCTTTCAACTTTGGGCGATTATTTTCAAACTACCTTAATTTTTAACTTACTGCCGATCGGGTGGCAGGTGACAATGTGATGGGATTTTACTGCTTTGGGGGCAGAGGCTGCGAATCGCGTCTCTACAAGATGCACGGGATGATGACCTGACTCTAGCAGAATTGTCGCTAACTGGATGTTGAGACTGCTGGATGCGGGCTGATGGTTCCTCAATTGTAGATTTTAGGTTTTAGATTTAAGATTGGGCAAGATTTGATGGTTTCCCTGCAAAAAAGACTTGAAATGGGATCGAGAATTGGTCAAATAGTCGAGCGCATTTACAGAAAGGGTCGATCGCGCTCACAAGCTAACATCAGATATTGTGGGACTAATTCTTGATACCATTTTGGGAGGGGGTTATTATAAACACTAGGCAAGATGGCGTAAATCTTCGATCGTATTCGTAGGGTTTGTCGCCATCTACCATCCTCAAACAAAGAGCGACAATCGAGCGAGCGACGCACTAAGCGACAATATTTGACGACACAAACCCAACATTTGTATCTTGTCTTGCTTTGGGAGCGCTCGACAGTAGTAACAACAGTGTCAGGCTGTGTTAGCTTAGCCATAGCCAGTATCTGAAAAACACTTTTGAGTGCTATGATTCAAGAAGAGGGTTCTCAGCCAAGTATTAAATCGATTCGAGAACAAATATTCACCCCAGAAACTTTCTCACCCCAAAGTCACAGCGACCCAATTAAACTGTTAGACATTTCACTCAATTTTCCCTACAGCTCAAATGAGTGGGATACAATCTTTGAAACATTTATTGGTTTGCTTGAACATAAAGAATGGCAGATTTGGGACAGGGCAATTAACAAGCTAATCTATGCTCTAGAAATAGAACAGTCGCAACGATCTAATTGCGACGATTACCAGCCAAGACCGATTGACAGGCGCATGAAATCTATCTGTGAGGCGATCGCAGCCCAAACTCTAAATAAGCCTAACATCTTTGAAAATTTTTGTTGTGGCTTCCAGTTCTTGGCAAAAGAACCACCTTATAACCGCTTACTTCTCGAATGGTTATACCAATTGGCTGCTTCAGAAGAGCGAGAGATTCCTACAAAAAAGGCGATATTAGCAGCACAACTTTTCTTGGGTGCTTATGATTCGACTTGGCAAGAAGTAGGAGAAAAATTGTTAGAAATGCTAGATGATGCTGACCTGCTAATTAGGGCTTGTACTGCTTATCAGATTGGTATTTTTTATGGTAAGAGTGTCAAAAAACATGAATATTGGGAATGGTATATTGATGAAAATTATGAGCGCAACCAACAAGCGATTATTGGAATACCACCACTTGACGAGATGATGCAGTTAATTTACCACAAGGAACTCGATCGCCCAGGGATAGCAGGCGCGTTCTGGGGCGCTATTCCGAAACAAGGTTTTGATGCCAAAGAATGGTTGTTGGATATTTTAGAGAATTCACCAGAACCAGAACCTTATATTTGCTACTTTCCTTGCAACTTAGCGTTTGATGCCCATGAACGGTTTAGCCGGGATGCTGATGCGGTTCGCCGCCTGATTGATATGGGGCGTGTAGGGCTTGCTCTTGCTGCTGCGACAGATGAATCCTGCAAAGTTGCAGCCCTTGAACCGCTGTTAATTGAATTGGGTAACTATGATGACCCTGAAATGATTCGAGTTGCATCCTGGCATCTTGCATACTATTACCACTGCCTGCATGTACGGGGTGCGGAACTGGGATATGTTGAGTTGGTTGGTGAATTATCAACGATTGACTTGTTCTTGCTGTTTCCTCAGAAAAATGAACTTGAATCTCCCTATGCAGCGGTCATTTATCCAAAAGGAACCGATGGGAAATTGAGCCTACCGACTGCTCGGGAATGGGTCGATAGAATTTTTCCCGAGGCAGTTAGAGGCAAGCCGGCAGAGCCTTTGTTAGCAGAGAATGTCTGCTGGTATCAGCGAGGATACAGCAGATTCCATGTATCCGAAGAAAATACGAACTCTAATCTTATCGATAATGTAATTATTGGATATCGTTCTCAATTTATGTGGAATCCCAAACAATTCTTGTAGAGATATTGTCGATCTTTTTTACGGATTTTGCATGGCGACACACCCTACAACTAAAGTAGTTGGATGCAATTTAACAGATAACTTTTATGACATTTGAATTCGACCATCTTTTCATCCTTACTGATATTGGTGCTTCGGAAGCTAATCGTTTATCATCCTTCGGTTTAGTTGAGGGTGCATCTCGCATTCATCGCGGACAAGGTACAGCCAATCGCTGTTTCTTTTTCCATAACGCAATGTTGGAATTGTTATGGATTCACGATCCAGAAGAGGCGAAGTCTGAGCCAATTCATCAGACTCGTCTTTGGGAGCGATCGACAAATCGGAATAATGGTGCGTGTCCGTTTGGCATCTGTTTGCGTCCAGCCAAAGGTTCTGAGGACATAGTTGCATTTTCTAGTTGGGCATATCGTCCACCTTATTTACAGCATATTCTATGTATATGTAGTACACACAATTTTGTAGCAATTAAGGTGCGGATACCCGTCAATATGCAAGTTTTATCAAATATGAAGCAGATCCGCACCCGGAGGATTAACACCACACAATATAGCTGGCAATGTACTTTATGAACCACAGAATATGCTGTATCTGAAACGATGAGTATCGCAGTAGAAAAAAATAGTGATGTTTTGACTGAGCCCATGCTTTTCCAAAATTCCTTTGGTAAAGGTCTCGATCAATACTCTGCCGATCGGGCATGAAAAATAAATAACTTAATGAATTACTCCTGTTGGGGAACGGCTCGATAATTCCATTTTGACCAATATTACTCGAAAATAATTTGCATTGTATTTGACAAATCATCAGCCGCCTTTCGACCATTTTGATCTAATTTATTAAAAATATTTACCTCTACAGCAGATATTCCATTTTTATTTTTTTACACGACAGCTTTTACTAATTATTGAATAGTAATAATTACTCCTTTACAATCCTTGGCAATATGAGTAAAAAATCGATATTATTTCTTGATTGTATTTAGACGTAAGGATCGGGAATTAAATAACTTACAATTTTAATTGTTATTGTGGGATGGGCGTCCCGCCCGTCCAAAAAGGACGGGCGGGAC
>NZ_JAUBTG010000085.1:0-15514 GCF_036702395.1 Microcoleus sp. D3_18_C2
CTAACCGCTGGGTTAATATTATCAATGGGCACTGTGGAAAGGTCAGCAACCGTAGCATTTCGTGCCGTAGTGCTGTCGAACAAAGGCAGCCCGACACCCCGACCTTTAGCATCAATTTGAAATTGAGCGGGGTTTGTCACTGTTTTGACAAATTCCTCCACATCAAAAACATAAACTTTGCCGCCAGCACCGCTTAAATTCGGATAGGAAGCGTAAAGGAATTTGCTATCACTTGAAAGCGCTAAGTCGGTAGCGAATCCATCTGGAATTGGTCTAGTTCCCGCCATTAATTGCGGATTTGTTAGCGGGTCTTTAATAATGCCGATGTTGCTGCCGGCTCGCGGGTCTCCATCTACGCTGGGTAGTTCTTGACCGAAAAATTTCGTGTCCGCATTGCGACCCACAACAAAGGCATAACTGGCATCCGGCAGTACCGTTACCGCGACTCCCTCATTTACATCAAAATAATCGTTAGCAGAACCCAGCCCTAAACTTGCATAGCGAGTAGTAGCAGCAAAACTTACCGGGTCATTATTAGTAATATCCAATACCCCAAATCCGTTGCTATCTTTGCCGCTGTTCGTGAAGGTCATGGCTAAGGGATTGACGGTGCTTGCTATTCCTTCTACTCCTTCATCGGCTGTGATACTTCCGATTAATTGATGCCACTTTTTGGGGTTCTGACTGGGGTCGCTGGGTCGGTCTTTGGGGTCGATGTTAACAACATAAATTTTGCTATTCGAGCCGTTTGGTGCAGTAACAAACAGCTTTTTGCTGTCGCTGCTAATGGCTATTTGTCGCAAACCGTTCGGGGCTGTACCGACTGGGATGGTTTGGGTGACTTGGTGATAGGTTGAGGAAAACGGGTTGATATCGAGAACGTAGATGGAGTTGCTGCCGATTTTTCCGTCTGCGATGTAAGCGTATTGGTCGCGGGGGTCTATGACTATGGATCGAGGTTCTGCACCGCTGGGCAAATTTATCGGGTTAATACCAGCGGTATTCGGCTGAGTGTCTACCTGTTGCCTGGTCATCGGATCGACTAAAGCAATGCGCCCAGAACGATCCATCGCTACATAAGCACGGCTGCCGTCACTGGTGAGTGTTAGTTCTCGCGGGCGATCGAGTATGTCATCCGTGCCTACAGAAACGCTGGCAATCGACAAGTCGCTGCTATTAGTAGCTGTGACGACTGATTCGGGATTTGCACCGTTAATAATTGCGATTTTATCTGTTGTCCACTGCGCGCCAAAGATGTATTCTGTATTGTTTTCTATTCGGTAAGGACTGCTATCGTATTTAACTTCTTTGGCTGGTTCTGAGGGATTTGGGCTAACTTTTTCGTTTTGCTTGCGGCTGATGACGATGCGCGATTCACCTAACGGTACGGTGTTGGGAACTTGAACGGCGATTTCAAATTGATTGTTTGCCAATTTGCGACTTTTGTCTGTCAAAACTGTTCCTTCGTAAGCTTGTCTGCCTACGAAAAATTTAACGGTTAAGTCGCTGAATCGGCTGCCTAACGGGTCGCTCAAGTTATCTACTAATACATTAGTACCCGTGATGAAGAGAACGGGTTGATTGTTGGGAAAAGATTGATTGTTGCTGTCTGTAAACTTAAGTTCGGCACTTTGGATGATGGGAGGTGCTTTGGGATTAGAAGCTGTTGGTGCGAGTTGGGATGCGCGTCTTTCGCCGATTAAAGCATCTTTGTCGTAATAGTCGAGATCCCTTTCACCTATAATTTCCCCAGTCAGAGCATCCAGTTCGCTATTTTTTGCGGGGGGGGGTAAAATCTGTGTTGGGAAAGCTCTGACTCAAACTGAGGGAGTTGGAAAAGCTGGCGATGTCTTCAGCGCTATTGTTGTCAGCGGCCCGAAGTGGAGCGAGTGTTTGTTCTGAGATGTTGCTGGCGTAAGCTTGACTATTGAGTAAGTTTTTGGTATCAATCTCGAATTCTGGGGCGAGGAAATTCTGAAACGGATCTTGAGAGTTAAAAGGTGAATCTTTAACAAGTTTCATGTTTAATTTCCGTAGATGCGAGTGAGCTGTTTGCTTGTGATAGTTTCAAACTAACTAATTGATGCGCTTCACCCTTCATTCAAGAAGAATGTGTGGATTCGGACTTAATCAAGTTTTTAGTGCGTGATTTTTAGTGAGCTGCCAAGCTTTTATTAAGAATAATGTTCCCGTATTTTCGGCAGCAAGTCAATCACGGAAATTACTGATATTTTCCGTCGGCTACTGGAAAACTGGCAGTGTCCGCAACAACTTAATAGCAGAGCATATGTGAAGGTTGCTGCGCTAGTTAGTTTGTTTGACTGATAAATTGTGATTGAATTGTTAAAATTTTACAGATTATTTATCAAAGTAATGTACGTTACTCAGCCAAAATACTTAGATTTTTGTAGGCTGGCATTTCAAGCCTACTTAAATTTACTGACTGGAAATTACGGAACAACGGGAGCATCTCTGTTTGGCTTTTATAGTGCGAGATATTCAATAGTTCGCACTGTAAAAAAAATGCTTTTTGCAAAAATGAAATGCTCCCTGTTGTTCCCTTGTTCATAATAAATGAAAGAATTGGCTGACACGTAAACATCCGAACGTTCTTGAAAGTAAAGTTTGACAGCTTCTACGCTGTAAGTCATGTAATCGCGCGTGATGTCGCTTTCAGCCATCGGCTCTCCGTCGCTGCTGGCATATTCAATTTCTACTTGTTCGACTTGAGTTAAAATTGTCATTTTTCAATTTTCCTCAAAGTTAATTAATTTAATGGTAGCATTCTGTCGGGTTTGAGAAAGTTTCAATATCCTCAACAAAATAAACAGCGGTAAGGTGTGCAGTGCACACCTACATGATTAGGTGCTGCGTCCTGGACTTTAAGGCTGGTAAGATGGTGTACAGATACAGACTATTTAAATTCTAATTAATCCCTCTCTCTAAAATAATCATTTCCGAACCAACAACCGGACTTCTAGCTATTAACTTGCCTTCCATATTCGCAATTTCTAACTTGCTGAAATCGAGTGAGTTAGCTTCTTTCCACATCTTCGTTGCTAGTTGATTTTGCTCAACTTCGCTGAGTTTGTACCAATCAGCAGCGACTTTTACTGTCAAAATGCTGCTGGCAAAATTAGCTTTAACAGACTCAACTAAACCGCCGCCCAGTCGATTCTTAATGTCAGTAACTTGATTTTGAATCGCAGCAATCAGAGACTGTTCGGGCGTCAGCGGTGGCGGTGGGATAATTTCTACTGGTTGCGGTTTTTCCGGCGCCACTAAATCGGGCAACTTGCTTTTGAATTTAGGAGAGATTGGCGCTGGCGGTACGATCGCCTCTGGCGATTTCGGCGTTCCCGATGCCATAAAATCATCAAAGGTTGGCGGCGACTGCTGCGCTGCTGGGAGAGGCACTTTTGCTACTTTCTCCGGCGGTTTTGCTGAGAAACTGTTGAGAGTTAAACCGACTACAACGATCAGAATTGCTGCTATGGCCGCGTTTAAAATTGGATCGGACAGCTTCTGGTTCGTAGATGGTGGCAGTAGCGATCGCACTAGCCGCACAATACTTTGCCAAAGTACACTGACGTTCTGTAAAAAGCTCCCTTCGCTGCGTTGAGATACAGGCTTTTTATCAACTTTTACAGCAACTTTTGGTGGCACGCTGTTAACTTCCACAGCCACAGCGGGAGGAGTTACTGTTGCTGAGTCTGAAGCGGTGGGCGCGATCGGCTTTTGGGCCTGCAAGGGGGGTTCGGCTGGTAATTTTTGGCCTTTTTTTCCCAAATTCGCAATCGATGCCATCAAAGTTTTGATTCTCTGATTTTTGGGAACCGCGCTGCTGGCATTTTGAGTTTTGCTGCCAGTGGGGGCAGACTTTGCGGCCGAATCAACCTCCGGTGTCGGAGATTGAGAGGGTTCTGGAATTGACTGGTTTAGTTGTTCTTCTGACATTTTCTCTGCCTTGGGGCGTTGCAAATATATGTAAACGAGATAAATTTTAATTGAGCCATCTCAACCTTAATTTATCATTTCATTAGTTGTAACTGAATCAAAATGAGCATCAAACGCCGTCACTTTCTAATTTTAGGCAGTCTCAGCAGCTTTGGTTTTGCCGGAGTCTGGAAAATGTTTCAGCTTCGGACTGCCTGGGGTACAGACGCCAACGCTGCTGTCCCTTCTAACGTTGAGGCAGAAAGGGCGATCGTCCCTTTGCCGGCCTCACCGCCTATTTTACGCTTTATTTCGGTAGCCGACACCGGTACCGGCGCAGAAGGTCAGTATGCTGTCGCTGAGGCGATGGCGCAATATCACCGGGAAAACCCTTTTAATGTTGCTGTTCTCGCCGGCGACAATATCTACAATAACGGCGAAATTGAAAAAATTAATGCTGTTTTCGAGCGTCCTTATCAGCCATTATTACAGCAAGGTGTAAAATTTTATGCTTGTCTGGGAAATCACGATATCCGCACTGCTAACGGCGATCCGCAAGTTAAATATGCGGGTTTTAATATGCAAGGTCGCTACTATACTTTTCGCCGCGATCCCGTACAGTTTTTTGCTTTAGATACCAATCACAATGCGGATTGGAAAAATCAGCTTGTTTGGCTGGAAAAAGAGTTGAGTCAGAGCACCGCACCTTGGAAAGTTGTGTTCGGCCATCACCAGATTTATTCCTCTGGCCTGTACGGATTGAATCAATCTTTTATTAAGACTTTGACGCCTTTGTTTCAAAAGTACGGCGTGCAGCTTTATATCAACGGACACGAGCACAGTTACGAACGCACTCGCTCGATTAACGGTACGACTTATTTAATTTGTGGTGCTGGTGGGGGCACTCGTCCGGTGAGTCGTTCTGAGTGGACGGAGTATTCTGCTAGCCGCCTGAGTTTTGCGACGTTTGATGTCTATGAAGACCGGATGTTTGTCAGTTCTATCGGTACTGACAAACGGGTTTTTGACAGGGGAGTGATCGAAGTGCGATCGGCTTAATTCAAATTATATTCAGGAGGCAACAAAATGAATAGGGGTTTTAGAGCCAATAAAACTGGTTTTGTTTTAGAAACAACTGTAGAAGGTACGTTGAGAGGCCACGGATATCTCGAAATATGCCCCCAGTTGCCGAAAAAGCGCAAGCGAGATTGGCTCTTAATCTCTACTGAAAATCCCAAGCGATATGCTAAACAGGTTTATATCGGGTCTAGTATCTATGAAACTGAAATAAATGTCGATTTTTATATTGTTGGTTGCGGTTTATTTCCTCTGGGTCTAATTGTTGAGTGCAAGTGGCAAGAAGACAAAGGTTCAGTAGACGAGAAGTATCCTTACCTCAATTTAAATATTAAAAATTGTTATCGGGTGCCAACTATTGTTATAGTGGGTGGTGACGGTATGAGACAAGGTTCGATCGACTGGTTTAAAAAACAAATTCCTGACAATCAAAATCTGTTGGCAGTTCACAAGCTCGAAGGTTTTATTACCTGGGCTAACAAATATCTGTAACAGAAATTACGGAACTTGGCCGCGTCTGGCGAAACTAGGTATTGCTCCTACAAAATATGCTTAGGATCGCGAATTAAATAATTTACACAAGTTTGTGGGGAGTATGGGTTGGGCACTCTTAGCCCGCCCTTTCTGGACGGGCGGGACGCCCATCCCACAAGAACCATCACGCATTGTAAGTTATTTAATTCTCATTCCTTAATTAGAGACTTGGCTTAAATAAGATTTAAAATAAACGTATTAATAATTCCTTGATTTTTCCGCGTTTGAAACTATTAGAATTAATTCCTCTAGATGCTGAGATTTCAATGAGCTTTGGCAGAGATTTATTTGGGAAAACTTGAGTGTCGCGGTAGATTTTTTCGATAAAATCGCAGTTGGAATTAGACAGCATAACTTTCACGCCCCGTTCTGCAAGTTGGGCAAAAATATCTCTCAGTTTAAGCTGTTCCGATTCTTTGAAATTATCCCGGCTGTAAGTGGTGAAGTTACTGGTGGCACTGATTGGATAATAAGGCGGGTCAAAATAAACAAAGTCTTCGCTGCTGGTAGCAAAATCCAAAATTTCATCGAATTTTCTGACTTCAATTTGAGCGGGCGCGAGTAAAGATGAGACCGATCGCAGTAAATCTGCTTGACAAATGTTAGGATTTTTGTATCGACCTATGGGAACATTAAATTCACCTTTTGAGTTTTCTCTGTAGAGGCCGTTGTAACAAGTTTTATTTAGGTAAATCAGGCGTGCTGCTTTTTCTATATCTGTTTTGTAGGAGCGCGATCGCACCGAGTAATAATAATCTTTATTGTTCTTGGTATGTTCTAACTGATGCTCCTCTAAAAGTAGAATCAGCTCCTCAACTTTATCCCTGACACAGCGATAAGCATTAATCAACTCAGGATTAATATCTGTTAAAACAGCTTGCAAACCAGGGTGCTGCTGTGCTAAGTAAAAAAATACAGCTCCGCCGCCCAAAAAAGGCTCGTAGTAAGTGGTGAACTTTTCAGGAAAATAAGGTTGATATTGTCCAATCAACCGAGTTTTGCCTCCTGCCCATTTCAGAAACGGACGTGGCAAGACGAAAGAAGGTGCGGCAGCAGACATTTATCTAGAAATAACGGCCCTCTAATATTTATCACAACTAGAACTCAATAGAAATACTTCTGAAGTTCTTACCGGAGGTCGCGTGGCATTAAACAGAGAGTGCCGGAGCGATCGGCAAAAAGTTTTCGTTAGAATTATATATGTCAGCCTCGCCGGCAAAAATGCCCGATCGCCTGATCGGCAGATTTAGCTCCGGCTGTGCCAAAATTGTCTAACTCGCTCACAAGTGTTACCAGTCAAAGATTGTGCTGTGACACTTTACCCCACCAAGCTCATGCAAGATTTTATTAATAACGTCTCTCGCTACCCGCGCTTTTTCATTACGATATGTCTGGGAATTTTCTTTTTCCTGTTCGAGCGACTCAAACCCCTGCTCGATCGACCGGCAACTGCGATCGCCCTGATTAGTTCGATTGTAGCGACTTTTGTCTTTCTAACTTTTACACTGCGGGCTATGTTAGGCCTGAGTTCGGTTTAAAGCCTGCGCTTGAACGCAAACATCAAGGGCAAATTCAGTTAAAACACTAATTCCCCAAGTAACTGCCAACTCTTGCAGGCGATCGCACACTTGACAATAGTCGCTGCGATACATTGGAAGAGGAAAAAAATTGCGCTAGTTACGCCCGCGCTGCTCAACCAAGGCGCAGGCAAACATTACCGAAGTGCAGGACAAGCGTTTGGGGCTATCAACATTCACTGGGGAAATACTGCACCTCTGTTTCCCCGGTGTCCCACTTAATCATTAGGAAGCGGCACACCCCGCCCCGCTTTCCTCTCCCGTTAACCTGACGGTATCACGAGAGTTTCCAGCGGACAAGACAGATGAAGTTTGAACATATCTATCAATTTTTTCAAGACCCCCCTCCTGTTTATCTAAACAAGGAACTAGCGGTGTGTTACATTCTCTCCGTGTTATTGCGCGGAGATTCCTACGGTACAGAACTGATTGGCCAACTAGAGAGGGAATTCCCCATCTACCGACTTTCTGATACCGTTCTCTACAGCGCTCTGAAATTCCTCGAAGATGAAGCCGTAATCACCGGTTACTGGAAAAAAGTAGAAGGACGAGGCCGCCCCCGCCGGATGTATCAAATCCTCCCTGAGTGGCGGCACCAAGCTCAAGACCTCGCTCGTCTCTGGCATGAGTACATTGGTCAGGGAAACGGCGCGTCAGAGCGTCGTTCCCGCGCCTTAGAAACTGGTCAGACGGGTTAGCCGAGTTTGAATCGGATGCCTCAACCCTGGAGATGCTGGCGCTACTTGCAAAGCGATTTGCCTGATTGCCTTCGCTTTGCTTGATCGCCCGCCGCACAGCGATTAAAGCAGCTAAACTACGTCAGGACTTACGCATTGTCACTTGAGAATTAGCGACGATGGGGAGATAGGGGAATTGGGTGATGGAGAGCAAAACGCCTTGCAGAAGAAGCTTTCTGCGAATTTTGATAACAAAGTGTCTGCGTAAGTCCTCGATCGCTTTTTTATGTAAAGTTCTGTAAAGTAATAGTAGATAATTTCAATTACACAAACTTCTACCGATGGATACTGCTGTTCTTCCTTCTACCTTTGTGCTGACGCTACTGTTGGCTGTTGGCTTGTTTTTCTTCATCAAGGCTTCAGTCAAAGATCGAATCGAACAAGTCAAGCTGGCTTCCGAGAGCGCCCAAGAGTCACTGTTAACCGACTTACAACAGTATTTTGCCCAGAGAGCTTACCGAGTTGCAGCCGTCGATGCCCCCAACTATAAAGTCACGTTTGAGGGTTTTGTGCGGCCGAGTTGGTTTCTAGCTATTTTTCTAACACTGCTGAGTGCAGGTGGCACTCTGTGCTTGGGACTGGTTTTGGGAATGCTAGTTCCTCAGCAGGGTCAAATTTTCCTAGCTTTGGTAATGCTGTCCCCGCTGGCGGGGGTATTTTACTGGAAAAAAGCTGGACGTTCGGAGCAAGTCTCCCTCAAACTCGAATCAGTTGCTGAGTCGGGAAGCCAAACCAAGAGCTTTGTTACTGTCAGAGCTCACCGGGATGAACTAGCAGCCATGCAAAAAGCTTTAGATTTGAAGCCGATCGATTAAAAGTTTGACGCGGAACGTTTTTTGATATGCTAGATGCCGTAGTTAGACTTCTAGCTGACAAACCGATAACTCAAGTGCGGCTCTCTCGTTGATAAACCCGTGGCTGTTTTTTTGATCCACTTGTTCGATCGACAAATTGATCGACAAAACAGTCAAAAAAAAACCATTATCGTGAAAGTGCCAATTGTGGCGATCGCCCTTGGGCTGCGATCTAGCCTGTTGCGATGGCTCCTTATACCCTAATTTGTAAGGACTTTTCGCAGAAAATTCAGTTGGCACTCTCCAGACAATGAGAACTCTCGCGCTTTTGTTAAAAGACTTAGAAAAACATTGCCGTCAATGTTTTGAGCTAAACATTTTGAGCTATGCGCGACTGGCTGACACCACAGGAATTTTTTCTGTGGTAGCTTCCAACATCACCTTTAAGCTGGGAAACAAGAAATGGTTCTCTTCTACGTATTGGGCTCCAAATAAACCTTTTTCAGCCCAGAAGTATCTGTCAGTGGTATGCTCGTTACGCTTGACTAACAGCAAAGCTGGGGGAGCAATGCCTTCTGCATGGATGAACTTGCGAGCCGCTGTTACGGGTTTATCTTCGCCGCTCTCGATGCTATATTGAGGCACACACTCTAAAATTCTGCGTCCTTCTTGTCGGCGGCGACTCTTGCGTTTGCGTCTCCTGGCCAATTTCTTTACCTCCTCTGTGAGCAGACAGTATGAGCAGACAGGTTGTAATGATAGCTACCAAATCCGAGGCCAGTATATCCGTTCTAGCTCAAAAAATCAACTGTTTTTAATATATCGACATAATCTTCACATTCGTGCCGATCGACAAAAGTGTAACGGTTGTGGTAGGGCTGGCCGCAAGTTCCGCCAAAAGCCCAGCTTGGGGATCGGTGGAAGCTGCGCGGACGGGGAGGCGGGGCAATTAGGGTTCATGAAAGCCCCATGCCTTCAACATAGCTGCCTTCTATCAAAGCCAAGAAACCTGAAATCTAGAAGTCTCTCATCAGTAATCGGCGGTCGATCATTTGTAATTTACTTAGAATTCCGTTAGATATCTTAATGTGGCGCTCATGTTAATGCCAGCCAGTTCAGAATTTGTCAAACTTTGCCGCTCGCAGGTGGCGATCGCCGTCAGTTTGGGAGCGAAATTCAGCGCGGTATACCTGACACAAGAGCTCGTAGAAGGCAGCGAAGCAAAGTTGGTGCCGATCGCAGTTTACCCAGAAACCTCAGCCGAATCGGAAGAAAATCAGGGGTTGAGGTTACAATCTTCCGAAAGCTCGACAGTAAAACCAGTACCGCGACTGCTGGCGCCGCCTGTTGTGCCTGTGGAAGAATCAACCGTAGGCGCGATCGCACCTGATCGACTTCCGGGTAAGGAGCGCAGTTCCCATCAGTGCCAAGGCCCGGAGAATGTGTGGCAGCAGCGGATGCAAATTGTGACGCCTCTGATACACGAGGGAGCTGTAATGGGACTTCTAGTCAGCGGTCGGCAAGACAGGCCTTGGAACGAGCGAGAGGAGGCTCAGATACAACAAATTGCTCGCACCTTAGCCCTAGCCTGCATTTTAGACCAGCGATCGCAGTGGATGCAGCAGGAATTGGGTACGAGTCGGCAAATCCAGGCTCAGGTTTACGACACGATGCACAATTTGCTGCACCAGTTCAAAAGTCCGTTGACAGCGTTGCGAACTTTTGGCAAGCTGTTAGCGCGGCGGCTGGTACCGGAAGACAAAAACCGCAATGTGGCTTTTAGTATTGTCCGAGAGAGCGATCGGCTGCAAGAGTTGCTCGGCCAGTTCGATCGAACTGTTGACACCGGCGAAGCACATCTAAAACTGCGATCGGGCACTTCAGAAAAAGCAATGTCCAATGTCGAATCAATCCGGCATTCTCCTCTGTCGCTGTCACCTGCAGCCAATTTGCAGGAATCCTGTTTTGTTACAGAAGTCTTAAAACCGCTGTTAATTTCCGCCGAGGCGATCGCATCTGAAAGGAATCTGAAATTGGTAGCCGACATGGAGGCGGATTTGCCACCAGTCTGGGCGAACGATCGAGCTTTGCGCGAAGTTTTGAGCAATTTAATTGACAATGCTTTGAAATATACCCCTGCCGGCCGCCAAATTTATATTAAAGTCAGGTACAAAGCAGCAGATGGCGATCGGGCAGGATACAGCCAATTGCCTGCCATAGCAGTTGCCGTCAGCGACACAGGTTCCGGCATTCCTCCCCAGGATTTAGAGCATTTATTTGAGCGGCACTACCGGGGAGAAAAAGCGCAGACAGAAATTCCGGGTACAGGATTAGGTTTGGCGATCGCCCGCGATTTAGTCCGCCAAATGCAAGGAGAAATAGAAGTATTTTCCCCAGTCAATCCTGAATGGCTGCCATCGGCGGAAACTCATTTATATCCAACCGCTCTCGGCACTACATTTGTGGTTTGGCTGCCAGTGAATAAGTAACGAACTCTATTGCTTAGAGACATTTTTTATGAAGCATCTACCTTTATTCGATAAAATTCCCAATTTTTCAACTTCTTTAGAAGTTTTCAAAAAACACTTTTTTCGTGTACGGTTTTTAGCTGCTTTTAACATTCTGACTCTTCTGATTTTGTGCGCGCTGAGCATATACGCCAAACTCAACAACCAGGGAGACGGAGTTGAACGCCTGTTTAGCGATCCTTTTAATTTCTGGTTCCCTTACGAAGGCATTCTCACCGGAGTTTCCGAAGTCCTATGGTGCACCCCAGTCGCAATTTGTGCATTTACTTTCGGAGTGCTGCGCCAAAAAGAGCCGCGGAGTCGATCGGGGATATTCTTATTTTTTAGTGCTTTACTGCTGGGAGTCTTTTTCCTAGATGACAGGTTTCGGATGACTTTGATTATTTCTCGGTTGGGAATATCTAAGAAATTAATTTATTTGTGTTATGGTAGTGCAGTTTTCCTTTACGGAGTTAAGTTTTGGCGATACATCAAAACCACTCCTTACCTGCCATTAGTCGCAGCATTCCTATTGTTGGCTATCTCGCGGTTTGCGGATCCTTTACACTTGCGAAATCAAGGATTACACGCGATGTTAGAAGATGGCACTAAATTATTAGCTCTTCTGAATTTAGCCCTGTATTTTTGGTACGTCTGTCATCATGAAGTTTGGCGGCATTTCCAGCAAAGCGAAAAGCGTTGATCTCCTCCATGATATTACAAAAAAAGCCGTTGCTGAATTAGGGTATCACTAAGGAATGAGAATTAAATAACTTCCACTCTTGAAAGTGGGATGGGCTCTTATAGCCCGTCCAAAAAGGACGGGCTATAAGAGCCCATACCACAATAAAAATTAAAATTGTCAGTTATTTAATTCGCGATCCTAAGCAACGCCGGCGATCGCATAAAAGCCAAATAATTTCTTTAATTTTGATATGGCATGGGAAAATTAGCAAATTTTAGATAGTAAATTAATAATCGAAGATAATATCTGCTAAACTTGTCGTCTGATTTAGAATAACAAAAAGTTTTTCGTTTCAAACGAGCTATCAGGATGTATTAATCTTGTATTTTCGCGCTCAACTCTTGTCCTATATATACAGCATATTTCATGTAGATGTATATCGCGATCGACCGGGTTTCGAGCAACAAAATAAGTAATGATGCGAGAGATATAAAGAAACCCGGTTTCTGGGGTGCAGCTTTAGACACCGCAATGCCATTCCCTTACGGGGATTGAGCCATCGGGGGTTTACTTCATAAACCTGTAATCTGCTCTAAGTTATACCAATTCTCCACAATCTTGCAACAGTTATAAGTTTGTGGTTTGTTTCCTGAAACACTGTAAGCTGTTCTCCATTTAAATTGTGTGTCAAAAATCACTCAAATTCTTGTGGGATGGGCAGGCGAGCCCGTCCCGAATATGCAATTTTAACGCGCAACAGCTTATGCACCGGTGCGGATCTGTGAGATAGTCGCTTTTTTTGATAACTTTTCTAGGGCGACGCACCCGGAGCGCTACTGTTGCATGATTTTTTAGAATTAGTATTAGAAGAATGTGGCTAAAGCCGCAGCGCCTATCCCGAACCCAGAAGGGGGGAACTTGCTGCGGGGAAAAATCCTGTCATAATTCCGATTAATGAGCAATTACCCTATTCTCAGGCAACTGAAAAACGGTATACAATCAATTCAGCCCGATGAGTTTTCTAGGCATCCGCTACGGTGGCGATCTTAGTGGATCTACAGATAGTCGGCAGATCAATAATAAACTGCGTTCCCTGCTCTGGCGTAGAAATACACTCCAATTGACCGCAGTGTTTTTCTATCAGAATTTTTCTGCTGATGGACAATCCCATGCCTGTACCTTTTCCTATGGGCTTAGTAGTAAAAAAGGGAGTGAAAAGTTTAGCACGAACTGTTTCGGTCATGCCCACACCATTATCAGAAATTGTTACCAGGATGTGGGAAGCCGAGCTAATGTTGTCAGGCGAATTGCCGGGTACAACTTCAGTCCGAATCAAAATCTGGGGGTGAAAAACTGCACCATCTTCTCTACTTAGCCGCTCTTCTAAAGCATCTATAGCATTCGCTAAAAGGTTCATAAACACCTGATTGAGCTGACCGGCATAACAGTTCACAAGCGGCAATACGCCATAGTCTTTTATCACATTGATAGCAGGGCGATCGGACTTAGCCTTTAGTCGGTGCTGTAAGATCATCAAAGTGCTATTAATGCCTTCGTGGATATCTACTGATTTAATTTCAGTTTCATCCAACCGAGAAAAATTGCGTAGAGAGTGAACAATATTGCGAATGCGTTCGATCCCTAACTGCATGGAAGAAAGCAATTTTGGTAAATCATCTATGATAAATGGCAACTCTGCATCTTCTATTTCATGGACAATTTCTGCTTCAGGTTGCGGGTAATACCTTTGGTAAAGATTCAACATATTAATGAGTTCTTTAATATAGTCGTTGGCGTGGGACAGATTGCCGTAAATAAAGTTAACCGGATTGTTGATTTCATGAGCGACACCTGCAACTAATTGACCGAGACTAGACATTTTTTCACTTTGAACTAGCTGGAGTTGTGTTTCTTGGAGTTGTTTGACAAAATGATCTAAAGCAACAGATTTTTGGTGTTCTTTTTCTTCACTGAGACGGAGTGCTTTCTCTACTTGTTCGCGTCGCTCTATTTCAGCCTGCAAACTCTGACTCAGAGAAAAACTTCTCAAAGCTGTTAGGATCGTAGTGTATAGCTTTGATGTCGTTAATTCAGTTTTAGTTTTATAGTCATTAATATCGTAATTGATAATAATGCTTTTTTCCGGTACTTGTCCGGGTTGACCCGTGCGTAAAATAATTCGCACTAACTGATTGCCTAAAACTTCTCGGACATATTTAACAAAGTTTAAGCCAGCATCATCTGTTTCCATAATTACATCTAGTAAGATGATGGCAACATCAGGATTTTCTTGGATTAGCTGTCTAGCTTCACGAGCTGAGTAAGCATTAATGAAGGTTAAAGATTTATTTTCAAAGACAAACTTCCTGAGTGATATTTCGGTAGCGGTGTGAACTTGAGCCTCATCATCTACAACTAAAATTTTCCAGCTTTCACTCAGTTTTTCTTCTGTTGTTTCATCTGCAAACAATATCTCGTCATCCGAGTCGATCGCTTCGGCAAAGTATACTGTTTCTGGAGATGGTTGAGTTAAGAAATCGTCAAAATCACTTTTCATTGCTGTACACCTTTATTTTTTACTAATGTGTAGGTTTGAAGTTAGAAAACCTGTTAAGCTAAGCAAAAGGCAGAAGGGAGAAGATTTACACAGCAACCTTTTCAGTCATCCTTATTTTACTTCTAATTAGGTGGACTTACTTAGTTATCTTGGCCAGGAAATCGGAATTAGAACTCTACATTGGTGAATCAATTTGCATCGGTAATTTAATAATAAACTTGGTGCCTCTTCCCACCTCACTTAGACATTCAATTTCACCTTTTAGTTTTTGGGTGACTAAATTGTAGACAATATGTAACCCTAAACCACTGCCACCTTGACCACGCTTAGTGGTAAAAAATGGCTCAAAAATTTTACTTAAGTTTTCTGGGGGAATACCTTTACCTTCATCGGCGTATTCAAACCTTAGCCGATTACCTTCTTGCTCCCAATCAAAGATTAGTTCCCCAGAAATCCCTGGTTCGTAGGCATGAATCAGAGAATTGATTAGCAAGTTTGTCACAACTTGGGACAAGGCTCCTGGATAAGAATCTATAGCAATTTTGCTATCTCCCTTAATTTTAAGCGAATGTTGGCTATTTTTCAACTTTGGTTTTAATTGTAATAAAATTTCATCAAGATAAGGTCTGATCTGGAAAGTACGTCGTTCTTCGCTAGAGCGATCGACTGCTACTTGCTTAAAGCTTTGAATCAAGGCTGCTGCCCGCTCTAGGTTAATTAGAAGTGCCTTACTGCTTTGGGTAGCAATATCGACAAATTCTTCTAAATCCGATCGCTTCATTTTGCCACTTTTATAAATAGATGCAAATTCTGTGGTATTTTCTGCCAAAGCTGAAGCAACCGTGACACCAACTCCGATGGGAGTATTAATTTCGTGGGCAACACCAGCAACTAATCCTCCCAGAGATGCCATTTTTTCAGATTCGACTAGCTGTGTTTGGGTGGCTTTTAAAGCCTCTAGGGTGTTCGATAATTGTTGAGTACGATCGCTCACTAATTGCTCTAAGTTTTGATTAAACTCCTGTAAATTTTTGTAAAGCTGAGCATTTTCAATGGAAATAGCAATTTGGGCAGATAAAAGTTTTAACAATTCTAGGCGATCCGTAGTAA
>NZ_JAUBTG010000086.1:0-15143 GCF_036702395.1 Microcoleus sp. D3_18_C2
CCGTGTGCGGTGAAAGTCGCAAGCACGGTTTTGTAGGAGAGATGGTAGGGGACACTCTGCCATCGACTCTCTAACTATCTCGATATAATATGAGCTTATCATCTCGGAGAACATTCAATCAACAGCTAGGACAATTTTTGCTGAGTGCTGCTGTTCCTCCTGCTGTTATCAAACTGTACCAAACTGAAGATTCGGAGCCAGCTTTATTAGAAACTAATCTTAACAATTTCCTGGCGAAAGCAGACCCAGAAATAGAATTATTAGTCCCGACCTTTTTAGGTAACGACAAGCGTCGGTTCTACGGCAGAGGTGTTCCGAAAAGTTTGAAGTTAATCGACAAATTCCAACTAGGCGGCGGCCGGACTTTTCTGGGAAGGCGGTCTGTAGTTTGGAGCGGTGCCGGTTGGACAGGACAGCCGACAATTACCAGAGACGGGGGAAAAACTTATTTAATTATAGGTGCTTATGACCACAATTTGCGAAAAATAGATATTGCTACCAATAAAGAAGTTTGGCGCTATAAATTTGATGATGTAATCAAAGGTTCATCAACGATTTATATCGATCAAAAAGCTAGCGCCGAAAACAGAATTGTAATTTTGCAGGGAAGCCGCAGTGGCGGTGGTGGCAAAAAAGTAGTGCCGAGTTTTAGGGCAATATCTTTTAGAACTGGCAAGGAACTTTGGAAATTAGACATCAGGAAAACGCCCAGCTACAGCCGGGATAATGACAGCAGCGCTTTGTACATCGGCGGTGGCGTTTTGTTCAATGCGGGGGAAAATGCGATCGGCTATTTTCTCGATAGTTCCACAAGCAGTGCAAAAATCAAAGAAGGCATCAAGCAGCCAAATATCTTGTCGGAGGTACAGCTTTATGCAGCAGGAGATATCAGAAAGCACGGCGGCAACTTGGTAGCGGAATCATCGCCATCAAGGCTCAAAGATAGAATATTTATAGCTGCTGGTTCCGGTCACATTTACGGTATTAGCATTGCAACTAAAAAGATTGTTTGGGATTTTTATACTGGTTCAGATTTGGATGGAAGTGCTGTAATTTCTAAATCAGGGAAACTATTTTGTGCCATTGAAAAACAATACATTCAGGGCAACGGCGGAGTGCTGAAGCTGAATCCAAATAAAGAACCGAATGCCAGCGTCGAATGGTTTTTGCCGACGGGGAATCGCCGAGTTTCTAGCTGGGAAGGCGGGATAATTGGCTCGGTGGCTTTGAATGATGAGTACAATCCAGGGGAGTTTCCGGCGCTGTTTGCCACAAATGCGCTCGACGGCAATTTGTACATCGGTTCCCAAGATATGATTACAGGTAAAAAAACTTTTGTGCCTTGGCGAAACCAGTCTTACGATACTCCGGTAATAGTATTTAAAAAAGCGATTGGTTCTTCAATTTCAACTCCGATTTTTACCGATGGCAATAAACTGATCAGTGCGGGATACAACGGTGTTTATTTGTTCAATTTGAATTGGGAACGAGCGAAGTCGGGGGATCAGAATGCTTTGAGAAATGCTAAAGGGGAGTTTTACCGTTTGAAAGTAATAGAATCGGGGAGATTTAAGCCGGGTTTGTCTTTTGAGGCGACGCCTGTAGTTTGGGACGGAATTGTGAGGATTTGCGCGAGGGATGGCTGGATGTATACTTTGGGTTAGTTATGGGTGTTTTGTACCTCTATCGGGAACAGGCTTTCTGGCCTGTTCTTAAAAGGGTGTTGAAATCCGCCAATGCCACTACCTGCCGTTTAACTTCGCTTATATCTTTCATATAAAGGATGTCAGGAATTATCCGAAACCTGTTATAGCAATCCTCGCATCATTTGTGAATTTCTTACTCCCTCCCCTTACTAAGGGGAGGGTTGGGGTGGGGTAAAAAATTTACGACTTATTTAGGATTAATCTAGCAGCAGTACACGGGCTTGATTGGTCGCTGTTGATTTTACTAAGGTGGGGCTTGGGATTGTCGCTGAATGCTGGGAATGTCGATCGAACTGAAGGGAAAGAGTACGAAAAAACGTTTCAACTGTGGCGGTAGAAGAAACAGGCGGGACAGTGAAAAGCGCTTTTTATCGGTATCAAGTGCGAATTCAGGTATTGGACGATCGCCCGATCGCAAAATCCTTCACATTCCATCACCCTAAACCAGTGGCAGCTAGAGTAGCGAATTGACAGAAGAAATCGGTTGATTTTCCCTCCGGGCCCTTTCTCAGGCTTCGTCGCACCAGGCCGAAAAGTCGATCGAATTTTCGGCGTGTTTTCGCTTTTGCTGGCTAAGCTTGTCATATTATGTCCGATCGATAACCCCTAATATGGTAGGGGATCCCCTCACCAACAATACCGGCCAATAATTGACAATCCCAAAAACCCGCCCCTTGTATCTTAAAAGAGTCAGACGGTAGACGCAGGGCAGTTTCATTCTCTTGTAGGGGCAATCCCCCCGTGGTTGCCCCAATCCCGTGGTTGCCCCAATCCCGTGGTTGCCCCAATCCCACCAAAGGCCTAACAAATCCTGGATGGGTAGGCATTCTTGGCACGAACCCTACAAAAAGCTGGTTTTCCCTAGGGGCAATCCGACCCCTACTCCCCGTGGTTGCCCCGAAACAGCCCCGACGGTAAAGGTGTTCCCAAAACTATGTCCCAGAAAGTCCAGTCGTCCCTTTAGTCGGCCAAAGTTCCAGCCTCACAGATAATAACGAGCACCGAAACCATTGGTCTCTAAATTGAGATGTTGCACGATGATCGATAAGCCTGTTTTGGGCGGCCTCTCCTGCCCACCCCCTACTCCCCACAAGAAAACTCATTCTTTGTGGAACGGGCCCCAAAGCCGGTTCTTGGTAATGGTGCAATATCTAAGTCTAAATGGCGCTGGTTGCTGAATCCGAAAGCGAGAATCCACGCACCGAATACGATCCAAGATTTTGTCCTGAGTTATAGCCCACATTCCGCAGATTCCACTGTCATCATCGGTTTTTACCTGTTTTTACCCACCAATCAACCTATCACTTAAACTTTTCTACCGTACATTCACGGATAAAAAACTTTTTAAGGGCATACTTTAGAGATTAAAAACTTTTTTATCAGTAATTATGCTGTGTAACACCGCTGTTTAGGAAGGTGAGTTATAGCTTTTTAAAAGAGAGAGAAGTCAGGACTAAAATCCGGATGGCAGCACCCCTATTTTTTGAGGCACGCCATAGGAAATAGCTAGCTAGAAGCCATCAATTTAGGCATTTTGCCTAAATCCAATCAGCTTATTCCCAATCTTCATCGAATCTTTATCAAACCTACTTGCATTAACTTGTGCTTTGCTTTAGATTGAATATGTGAAGGAAAAAAACCTGCTTCCAGTCAACATAAAAATAAAGGTGTCAGCCATGAAAATCCAATTAAACTTAGTCAAATCTATTTTAGCTGTTGCCGGTGTCGCTACTCTTAGTGCAGTATCCGCAGCACCTGCCTCTGCCTTCAGCTTTAGTAATATTGCTAGCGATAATACATCGGGAGATGCCTATGTAAATAGCTTTAGGTTTGATGTCCTAGATAATGGCTCCAATAACGTTTTATTCAACATTTTCAATGACAATAAAGACGAATCCGCCGCCGATATCTTTATTGCTGCTGTTCACTTGGACACAGGTTCTAATACCAATTTATTGAGCAACTTTGGCATTATAAATGGTCGTGGTGTTAACTTTACAGAGGGAGCTACTCCTCTGCCACAAACTAATAACCTTGCTACTCCTTGGTCTACGGATTTTGCAGCTGGGATAACTGGTACGCGGAACGGTGTCCAAACTGGTGAGGTTTTGGGATTGAGCTTTACTGGAAATTATAATAACGTAGTTTCCGCGTTGAATAATGGTACTTTGAGACTAGGGATGCACGTCCGGGGTATTGGTAGCAAGGGCGATAGCGATGTTTTTGTCAGCACCGGCACTAGCAACACTGAAGCTACTCCTGAACCTTTAACAATGCTTGCTGCTGGAGCCGCTGTTGGGTTTGGTGCTATGTTCAAAAAGCAACGTGCTCAGGCTCAAAAAGCTGAATAGGCGATCGTTTGAACTCGTTTTCGATTCTGGCTTGATGCCAAACTGATTACTTTATGTTCGAGCTAAAAACCTGGTTTCTTGGTGAAACCAGGTTTCTTAGTATCTGATAGCGCGGCACTCTGAAAACCCCGGACTTTTAAGGCGATATGAAACGCAGTTGTAGCGTTACCGCTGTTATTAAGAGTTACAGCATATTCCATGTAGATGTGGTACACACAATCTTCTAGCCCGTGTAAGGTGCGGATACACCCGTCAATCTGTAAGTTTTATCGACCAATATTTCGCAGATCCGCACCCGGAGGATTAACACCAAACAATATAGCTTTATAGTGTACTTCATGAACATGGAAGAGGCTGTATTTTTAATTTTGATTGATTTACTCGCTTTTTAGTCTTTGCTTACAGGGGCCCAGTAAACAAGTGCTAGGCATCCAAGCAATCATTTCGAGTAACAGTCTTTTCACTAGGTGTCCTAATGCTGAGCTATGCGTTGCATCTGAGTTTCACCATTCATCAAATTCCAGAGTGTCTACTAACCTCATCTCAAAGATTAACGGCGATTAAAATCCTCCACGTCCTTTCCGTAGAAGGGGTTCAAGCTACTGAGTTGTCCACATCCCCTACTATTTTTATGATATCATCTAAGAATAGTCTGGACTGTTTTTTAGTTCGGAGTCTAAAACCATCGATTTTCCGTTGGTACTTCGATTGCCGAATCGGCTGGAAACCCTTATTCTAGGGTTGGCAATCAAAAACAGTCCGCAGTATGGCTCTCATCGATCAACTAATAACTAATATCTAAAATGTTCAAGAGAAAAATTTTTTGGCTCATCATTATCGCCACAGCCTTAGTAACTCTGAATATGACACTCCTGTGGAAGCTGGACGATGTTGCTCATTTTTGGATGAGTATAGTTTTTTGGTTCGCTGTGGGTTCCCTGCTTTGGGACAACCAGGATATTCTCAAACAGCGTGAGATAAAAAGTGACCTATTATCGACAATAGCAGGGACGCTATTAATAGCTTTTATTTTATTTCAAAGTGCTGTGGTTTCCAGTAAATCCGAGCCTTTTTTAAGACTGGCACCTTTTTTGTCTGGTTTAGGTGTGAGCCTACTTGCGGTAGGTTTTCAGAACTTAAAACTATATTGGCGTGAATTGGTAATACTATTTTTTCATGGCACCCCCAGTGTCATTACGTTACCTTTAGTGGATTTTGTTACCTCGCTTACTGCTAAATTTGCTTATTATTCTTTGTGGTATGTCGGTTTTGATGTAACACGCGATGGTAATTATGTTGCTTTGCCGACAGGAAGGGTGTTGGTAAATGGGGGTTGTTCGGGTATAGAGGCAATGAATTACTTATTAGGTTTAGCTGTAATTTGTTTGGTGATGTTTCCTACTAAACAAAATAAGGCTTTGGTAATATGTGTCGCTGTCATTTTGGGTTTTATTATTAATGTTTTGCGAGTGGCGGGAATGGCATTGTTAGTTGCATCTTATCGCCTAGATTTGTTTAAATATTGGCATGAGGGTGAAGGTTCTTTAGTGGTGGGAATGATTGCGGTGATTTTGTTTGGGATATTTTATCAATTTATGTTGAAACGAGATAGCCAACTTAGTCACAGTTCGGGAAATTAATTAGTTGCCATTTGGGGAAATATATCGGTTCTTCGATTTCCCCTCCCATAGTCAGGAGTCTTGCTCACTCAAATGTCCGGGTGTTGAAATCCGCCAATGTCACTACCTATCGTTTAACTGCGTCTATATCTATGATAGAAATGATGTCAGGAATTATCGGAAACCTGTTATGGCAACCAATGAAAGTCAAATAAGTCAAGTTTACGGTTCAGAGGATGCTCAGGGTATTTTACAGCTTGCGATCGCGCGCCGACAGGATGAAGGCGAATTATCCAGAGTGCAGCTTTTCGAGATTGCAGCGGAATTGGGCATTTCCGAACAGGATATTGTAGCAGCGGAACAGCAATGGTTAGCAACTAGAGGAGAATTTCAAGAAAAGCTGGTTTTTAACTCTTACCGTCGTCGCAAATTGCAGAAAAATGTGACCAAGTACGCAATTATCAATACTTTTCTAGTTTTGTTTAATCTAGCAGGTTCGCACGAGCTTTCTTGGTCACTGTTCATTTTACTAACGTGGGGATTAGGATTGTCGCTGAATGCTTGGAATGTTTATCAAACTGAAGGGGAAGATTACGAAAAAGCGTTTCAGCGGTGGCGGTTGAAGAAACAAGTCGGAGAGTCTATTGGTACTGCGACGAATAAGTTTATGAAGTGGTTGCAGTCGTGAGTTGCTATGGTAAAAAACGCGATCGCCCTTTCTTTTACTTCACGCTGCTGAAGTAATTCTGATTTTAACTCGTTATATCAATTCCGGTTACACCGGAATGATTGTTGACTGTTGACTGTTGACTGTTGACTGTTGACGGGCGGGTCGAAAAACTGAATATTTGAGTGTTAACTGTTGACTCGATTTTATGATTCCGATGCAACCGGAAACGATATTACTGGAAAGAATAATTGTTAAGGTTTTTTCTTTAACCTATCCCCAAGTGCGATCGCCCTTGATTGAGTTATACAATGAAGGACTCTGCAATGCCGTGTCCCTACAAATATCCTTCTTTTAGTCCCTCCCGGCAGTCGATCGCATTCTCAGGGCCCAAAAACCCTAACTTTCCTGGGGCAACTTTCCATTAGCAGCATCTTTAACCACAGGATGAATTAAAGCAGATCGAAAACCTTGCCGCATTTCCGAACTCAAATACCTGCGTTGCAAAACCTGCCATTTTTGCCAAGCTGCATAGCGATTTTCGACCAACAAACCAGCCAATTTCGGCAACTCTTTTTCCAGATCGCGATCGACAAAATCTGTCAGAAACTCGCCTAAAACTTCACTGTCTTGAATATCGCCCAAACATTCCTGAATAGCTTTCACATCTTCGACATAAACTTCGTAAGTCTCGCTGTAAAAATCGCCAAACAGATTCATCAAATAGCGAACCCGCTTAGCTTGCTTCCGCAAATCGTGCAGAATAGTTCCCTCGGCTGCTAACTTCTCTTCGACAGCCTCAGCATTTAAATCCTTAGCAATTTTAACTTTGCCATCTTCATATTCTGTACCCAACAGCCAAGCCGGATGGAGAAAAAACTCGCTGACTTGAGGTAACAGTAAATCTGGCAAAACCTCAGCAATTGGCAAATGTTCGATCGCCTGAAACTGCGGTTTTTCCAGCCAATCCTCGATCGACTGCTTCAGCGATTCGTAGGTTTTGTGCTCTAAAATCGCCCTCACCCCTTTCAAAGCCCGGTGGCGCTGTTTGAGCAAATTCGACAAAGCCTTATCCAAAACTTCCTGTTCCTCAGTCGGCAAATTCGGGTAATAGCGATTTTGGAGACTTTCGAGCATCACATCCAAATCCCTGAGAGTTCCCAGAATCCGCCCCACCTTACCAATTTTACGTTCAGAAGCCTCTTTTGGCCAATCTAAAACCGGAGCAAAACCAGTCACAGCCGATCGCAAACGTCTCAATCCCACGCGCATTTGATGAAGTTCTTCCGCGTCTTTGTCTTTGATAACTTCAGCCTCGTGCGCTACACTTTTGCGGAAATATTTCTCAATCGCCCCAGATGCAGCGTCTCCGAGAGTTTTAACTGGAGTTTTAACTTTTGCTGATGTTTTTACGTTCATGGCAGGTGTAGATTCCAGATCCCCGATCGACTTTAATTTGGATTTCAAGGCTTTGCTAGTAAAGGGTTTACATCCTAGCACACCACCCCAATTTATGACGGGCTTCAATACATGAATCTTAATACAGCGGATTCCAGGTTTATAAAGTACACCCCAGAAACCGGGTTTCTTCTGGATTTCTCGCCAGAAACCGGTTTTATTCAAGAAACCCGGTTTCTCTGTACTTCACTTACCTGGAAAGTGCTGTATAAGGTGCTTGACAGTTTATACAAAGTCAGCATTTAGCAATCTCAAATCTTTAAATCTTCAAATCTTCAAATCTTCAATTCTTCAATTCTTCAATCCAAAATCTAAAATCTAAAATCTAAAATAAAATGTCCCTCCCTCGCCATTGAGCTAATAAAAATTGGATTTCTGGCGCGCTTTCCCAAATAGGTTAAGATCGCTGCAAACCGATGTTTATTCGCCAAAGGGTGAGAGAGGGTGCGATCGGGAGGACAAGTTTTAAATTAAATCAAACCCGCCCAGGTTGCCCGACTTCCAAGAGGCAGTTTAGCCTTTCCAGTCTTTCTCAGATTGCTCGAGCACGTAGGTTGCTACATCGTCGATTTGTTCTGGCTTCAAGCGGCCGGCGAAAGCAGGCATAGCATTTTTGCCCTTAGTTACCTGAGTGGTAATAGCTTCCAGAGAATTCATGCCGTACTTCTCAAGAGCTTCCTTTTTCAAGGTTTTCTGGGCCATAACCACGTTGCCGCCACCGATGTGACAAGCAGCACAGTTGGAGCTAAAGATTTTAGCTCCTTTAACAGCATCACCTGCCAAAGCAGGGCGACCAAAGCCGACGGTAAAAATTGCGAACGCTAATAGGGCGATCGATAAGAGTCTTTTCAACGCAGTTCTCCTCTAATGGACACGCAAAGGGTGATTCTTTAGATATTTTACCTGTTTTAACAGGCGCGATCGCGCAGTCGTATCGCCTTCTTCCGAGTAATTTACCACTTTTTGGCAGTAGCAATTCAACTCTCAAAATTCTCCACGCCCCAGCCCGGAGCTTTCTGAGCCGCCCGGATCACAAAAGCCGCTAAATTTTCAATCTCAGCCTGTGGCATCCAGCTTTCCGGCACTTGGCGGCACCAAAAAGTCTCCTCAGTACCGTCATAAGTCATCGGTTCTCTCAGATACGCCACCAGACTATTGATGTTGTTGCGGGGAGGCGTTGCCCCCTTGAGGTCAGCCAAAGACAGAGATATCGTCGGATCGGGCAAATTAGCTCCTCCGACGTGACAATTCAGGCAATTTTGCTCGAACAATACCTTGCCCGCAGACAAATCAAACGCCGAAAACAAGCGAGTATGTCCCTCAGAGTCCAACTCCAGAGCCACAGGTTCGCTGGCTTGTAAATACCTATTCACGTAAGAATCGGCAGCAGCCAAAACAGGTTGAGGAGCCAACAGCACGAGTGGCAAAATAATTAACATCCCCAACAGAAAGCAGACAAAAGCACCACGACGCAGCATGAGGGACTACAACCTTTTGCGATAATCAATGAGCAGGAGGTAAATTTTAGATTTCAGATTTTAGAGCGAAAAACGACCAGCCAGCAATCCTTGCCGAACTTCAGCCATCTCCCAATCCAAAATCCAAAATCCAAAATCTAAAATCTAAAATCGATTAGCGAGCGCCTTTGCCACCAGCCCACTGCTTGGAGACAATTTTCGGCTGCAACAGAATGTGACCGGCAATCGCGTACAAATCTTCATCCGAGAGATTTCTCATCTCAGCGAAAATATCCGCACTCTTCATACTCGGATGCAGTTCCGAAATTTCCTCAAACCCGTCGTAAGTGGTGGGATTTTTCATAAAGTCCACCAGCGACTCAATATTATTCCGGGGCGGGTTGGCCAAAGCCAGAGTTTCCGGGCTCAAATTCACGTTCGGGTCAGTTTTGGTCATGCCCGCAGCGTGACATTGAGCGCAAGCCGAATTGAACAGGCGTTTGCCTTGCTCAACTTGTTTGAGGCTCAGCACCACTGGAGTACCCTTGTCATTCAAAGGCAGAGTGCGAAGTTCAGGACTCAGTTCGATAGCCATCGCACTGCTGACAAATAACTGAAAGCTCAAGAATACAGCGGTCAGAGCAATGAAATATCTTTTAAGCATGGTTCTCCTTAAAAAAATCCGGCAAATTATTGAACGCTAAGAGAGTATAGCTGGCAAACAGATTTGTGTTCAAAATTCCCTCTTTCTGCAACAACTGGCGAAAGTTTGTGCAGCTATACCTTTAAAGGTAGAGGAATTTTGCGATCTAATCTGCAAGAAGTTTTGAGTCGCGCCTTTTTTCGAGAGTGGACATAATTGCCTTAACATCCTCCAAAGCCAAACGGGTTTGAGGGTGCTTGTAGGCAATTTCCAACTCATCGCACAAGCGGATCACCTCTTCAACAGGGACGTTGAAGTCCTCTGCTATTTCTGCGATGGACAGGTCTGCAAAACCCATAATTTTTAGGTCGCTGACAGGTAAAAATTGAGTTGACGGCTATTAACTGAAAGCCGGACAATTTTAGAAAGCGCTGTGAGCTTGTTCTGTTAGTTTGTTCTGAGATTTTGTTCGATCTATCGCAAGCTAACTCACCGCTAACTGCGACTAGGCATTTTTGCCCAGCCTAACTTCAGGGCCAATCAACTTCCGATCAATATCATCCCACTGCTGGGTCGTTATTACCAATAGGAGTTGGGCGGGCGGGGATCAAAACCCGGTGTCTGCGTGAACGTCTCGTTAACAAACTCAATATTTTTGGTAGAAGCCCGGTTTTGAGGAATTCCTCAGAAATTTCCCTCGGTGCCCCGGACTCACCAACAGACAATCCTCCGGCGCGACAGCTTAGGGAGAAAGTTTGAAAGCGTGAGTCTGCGGGGGCAAAGCGTGGCTATCGCTGCCATTGAGGGCGGGAAATTCCGAGTCTGCCAAGAAAGGCTGGGGCTGGTGGAGGCTGATGAGCTGAGCAAGAGTTTTCTTTAATTGAGTCCGGGGTACAATCAAGTCTACAAAACCGTGGGCGAAGGAGTATTCGGAAGTTTGATAATTTTCCGGTAGCTTTTCCCGCAGAGTTTGTTCGATTACCCGGCCGCCCGTAAAGGCCACAGTAGCTTTTGGCTCTGCAATTATAATGTCTCCCAGCATGGCAAAACTGGCGGTGACGCCGCCGGTGGTCGGGTGGGTCAAAATCGGGATGTAAAGCAGTCTCGCTTCCCGGTGGCGTTCCAGAGCCCCGGAGATTTTAGCCATTTGCATCAAGCTGAGCATTCCTTCTTGCATTCTTGCACCACCGGAAGCGCAGACAATGATTACGGACAAGCGTTCCCGCGTGGCGTGTTCGATGAGGCGAGTCAGCTTTTCTCCGACTACTGAGCCCATGCTGCCGCCGATGAACTGAAATTCCATGACTCCGAGGGCGACTGGCAAATTTTCCAGTTTGCCGATGCCTGTTTCTACGGCGTCTAGGTGGCCTGTTTTTTCTTGAAATTCTCGGAGTCGATCGCTATATTTTTTGCGATCGCGAAATTTCAGAGGATCTGTGGCGTGCAGTCCTTCGTTAAGGGGCACCCAGGTGTTGGGATCGATCAACTGCTCGATGCGATCGTCACTGTAAACTCTGATATGATGCCCGCATTCCAAGCAAACCATTTGATTTGCTCGCAGGTCTTTGGTATAACTGAGGGCACCGCAAGCTTCGCATTTATTCCAAAGTCCGTCCGCAATTTCTCGTTCCGGCCGTTCTTGGGAGTTCGGTACTGATTTTCGTCGATTTGCAAACCAATCAAATAGAGACATTAAAACTTGGTAATTGGTAATTGGTAATTGGTAATTGGGAATTGGTAATTGGTAATTAGTAATTGTTAGTTGTTAGTTGCTAGTTGTCAATTGCTAGTTGTTCAGTGACTAATGACTAATGACTAATGACTAATCACCCGCTTCTGGCTCATCTTCAACGGGACTGATGAGGAGCGATGCTGTTCGCTGGTGTTCTGGAAGAACTTGCAGGGCTGTAGCACTTCCAGCCCCCAAATAAGATGCTATGCCCAAGTCTACAATCCGGGCCGGGATTTCATGGGCAGCTAGGAGCTGCTGCATTAATTCCGCTTCCCAACGAAAGCTAGTTGTTGTAAGTGTAATCCAAGACACGGAACAATTTTACCAATTTTTGAGACAATGTTATGTTCGATCGCGCCTGACTGCCTGCCGATCAGAAACTAAAATTCGGAAAAAACAACTGCAAGTAAGTAGATAAGATCGCTTCGCCCCACAGAGCAGTAATTGCTGCACCGAGAGCCAGAAACGGGCCGAAAGGCATGGGTTGACGCCGATCGAGCCAGCCGAGGGCGATCGCCCCGCCACCGACAAAAGCCCCGGCGACACAGGCAATAAATCCCGCTAGCAGCAAGTATTTCCACCCCAGCCAAGCTCCCATCAAGGCTGCCAATTTGGTATCTCCGGCGCCCATAGCATTCTGCCCCAGCCCGATCGTCCCGGCGAGTCCGATCGCGTCAAACAGCCACAACCCGACAACTGCTCCCGCGATCCCATCGAGTACCAGATAGTTTACCGAGTCGATCGAACTAAATGTCGGCCACCAACCTTTCGCCACCTGGAAAACCAATCCGAGCACCAAACCCGATCGAGTTAATGAATTAGGCAAAGTCATTGTATCGCAATCAATCAAAGACAAAGCCAACAGCCAGCTAAACAAAGCCCAAAAACCAAGAGTTTGCACTGTTACGCCAAACCGCCAAAAGATTAGCAAAAACAGCAAACCCGTAGCTGCTTCCACCAGTGGATAGCGGACAGAAATCCGACTGCGGCAGTGATTGCAGCGGCCTCGGAGCCACAGCCAACCGAAAACGGGTATATTTTCGTAAGTTCTGAGTTGATTTAAACATTTGGGACAGCGAGAAGGAGGGTTGATCACCGACAAACCCGCAGGCAACCGATAGACTACCACATTTAGAAAGCTGCCAATAGCCGATCCGACAATAAAGACGATCGCCATGACAAGGCAATTAAAGATTATTTCCATTAAGTTGACTGTTGACTGTTCACTGTTGACTGGGGTTATGTATCACTTGTTACTTCTCAATAGTTAGTTCTCAGTTGTTAGAGCTTGTACGGTCAATTACCCATCATAAAAGGTATTAATAGTCAAGAATGCAAGTTTTCATAAAATCCTGAAAACATGGCTCTTCACTAGAAACCTATTTTAGTGCGAGCGTTCGAGGGGACATAATATTAGTGACTAATTACCAATTCCCCATGCCCTATGCTTAATTATCAATTACCAATTACCACCAATGACCAATTAGCAATTAATACATTTGAGATTCAATTTCCTCAAAAGTAACAAAACGTTCACCGGGCAATAAAATCGGCTGCGAAGCAAAAATTACCTGACCTCGATCGCTTCCTTGACTGACAACTACACCCGCCGGACGCTGCATCTGCTCGGAATGCACTTTCAGATACATACCATAGGCCGATCGAGCAGCTCGGATCAAATCGGGAGCTAGCAAGCTGTGACGTTCGGAAGTTTCTCTAGTGGGTTGTGGGTTTGGCTGGTATGGAGTCACTGGAAACTTATCATAATGGTATAAAGTCGAGCTATTGGTGTTGCCTCTACATTGATAGAACTTACCCTATTTTTTAAGAATAAACTTAGGTGGAAATTATTAATAGATTAACCTACAATCCTCCCTTGGCTGCGATCGAACTGCGGCTGCGATCGCTCCTTTCCGCTCAACTGTACGCTGCTGCGTGGGTAGATCCGTCCCCCGCAACGCTAATGGGGGTTTTCGATCACCTGCGAACTCTGCGCTACATCCTCCATGACTACGTGCCCCGGCCCGTGTCCGAATCTCCGCCCAACCCAGGGGAGGTGCGCTACCAGTGGCAAACAGGCACCTTGCTGTTTACCGATTTGGCAGGGTTTACCTCGCTGTTGGAAGCGAACGCTACCCAGGGGCGCAAGGGAGCTGAAACCCTGCTGGGCGTGATTAACGACTATTTTGCCTCAATGATTGAAATTGTCAGCAAATCGGGCGGGGATTTGCTGGAGTTTACCGGAGATGCGATGCTGGTGCAGTTTCCGTCAGGGGTTTACCAAGAGGATACAGCGAGGGCGGTGCGGGCGGGTTTGCGGATGCAGCGGGCGATGGCTGAATTTGCCAATATTGAAACGGCGCGGGGTGTTTTGTCTTTGAGGATGCGGGTGGGCATCCACTGCGGGCGCTATATTAGTGCTGACATCGGTACGCCGCTGCGGATGGCTCACGTACTGCTGGGGCATTCAGTCCAGCAAGCTAAGCAAGCTGAGGGTTCTGGGACTGTGGGGCGGGTGTGTGTGACTGAAACTGCTAGAGAGTCTTTGGGAGAGCAATTTCGTTTTGAACCTGGGAAGCAGGGTTATTTTTTGGTGGCGGACGATTTCACGGACGATCGACTCGGAGAGTATGATATCACTTTGACTGGGCGGCGGATGCCGAGTTCGGTATTGCTCGATCGCAGCGTGGCGGGCTTGGTAAAAGAAATCGGGGAAGCTGTGAATCGGCTTGAACCCCTTGCTAGTTATATTCCCAAAACTATCCTGAGACTGCTGGTGGAAAATGCAGACAGGCGGAAAATTCCGCCGGATTTTCCTGAACCGACGGTGATGTTTGTCAACTTGATTGGTTTACCAGAGTCTGTAGACAAAGCTTCGCTGGAGGAAGAAGTCAATCTGATAGTTGCTTTTTCTAGGGTGTTTGCGTCGATCGATGCTGTAGTCTCAGCTAAAGGGGGCGTGTTGCAAAAAGTAACGGCGCACTTAGACGGTTCGGATATGCTGATTTATTTTGGCGTGCCCGACGCTAACAGGGATGACGCCAGCCGCGCGGCTAGTGCGGCGATTGCGATCCGAGATATGATTGCAGGTTTGCCTCTGGTAATTATCGCGGGTGAAGAAGTAAAAGTAAGCTGTCAAATTGGGCTATCCCTGGGGCCGGTGTTTGCTGCTGAGGTTGGGGAACCGCGAGGGCGCAGGGAGTTTAATATTCTCGGCGATACGGTGAATACGGCGGCTCGGTTGATGAGCAAGGCGGGGGAAAACCAAATTTTGATTGGTGAAAGGGTGTGTGAGTCGATCGAGCTAAACTTTATTTGCGAGGCTTTGGGATCTGTTGCTCTGAAGGGGAAATCTGCTCAAACTCCGATTTTTGCTTTGCAAGGTGCAAAAGGGGAGAAGGGGAAAGGGGGCGTTTAAATAACTTTGCTGGGCAATAAGTAGGTAGGCGTAAAAAAACCAAATCATGTTAAGATAAGTAAACACTCAAGATTTGATTTACAAAATCAACA
>NZ_JAUBTG010000087.1:0-15003 GCF_036702395.1 Microcoleus sp. D3_18_C2
GCCGTGTGCGGTGAAAGTCGCAAGCACGGTTTTGTAGGAGAGATGGTAGGGGACACTCTGCCATCGACTCTCTAACTGCATCGGAATGATTTAACCGCAGAGTACGCAGAGATCGCAGAGGAAGAGAAGAGAGAGATGAATAATTTCGATGCACAGGGAAAGGATATAATAACTCTTCTAAATACTTAGGCTACCCATCGAGTCCGATCGGCGGGGAACGGCGAGGGTATAAGTTCCAAATACTACCGCTAGGCGAGCGTACCTCTTACCAATTTTTAATTTCGAGTATCGGAAGCGCCAAGATTATAAGAAACTTTTGACTGCTCAACTGTTACTACTTCTGAAAGAGATTGTTCTGTCGCTACCTCTAAAGCTGGCAGTGGTAGATGCTTCATTTCCCAAACTTTCAGCAAAATTAGATATTCATAAAAAGCTTGCAGCGTGCACCAAGCCAATCCCGCTTGGCCGTCAAGAAATCCGCCGAGTAAAATATACATATAGAAAAAGCGCACCACAGGCCGCAAAGGCAAGCGCAAAGAAAAATCTTTCAAAGCGCGGCGCCTTTCCACCTCCGACGCGCCAAACAATAAACCCCACCAATTTACTTGACCCGCTTCTAATTGGCGGAGAGTTTCAGCCGCCTCGTCAGTCGAGTAGCGGTTGTGCTTTTCAATCCAGCGGGAAAGACCTTTGCTGCAAGTATAGTGAGGGTAAGTTTCCTTCAAAAAGTGAGTAGGCCCGTTGCAGACTTCCCGTTCAGTGTGACCGTAATCCGTAAACCACACTCGGTCTTTGCGAAAGAGACGCATTTGATAACGGGGATATTGAGTGCTGCGGCGAATCCAGCGCTCCATAAATATTACTTTTTCAGCTACGTAATAGCCGATATATTCTTGAGTTTCGATCGCCTTTAAGCATTCAGCAAACAGTGCAGGCGTCATCCGCTCGTCAGCTTCGAGGATGTAAACCCATTCGTATTTGCACGGGACTTCTTGGAGCATCCAAGTCCGCTGGCGTCCGTGAGTTTCAAAGCGGTGCTGTACTGTTTGCACGGCATAGTTCTGAACAATCTCAAGGGTGCGATCGGTGCTGAAAGAATCAACTACAATGATATCGTCACAAAGCAGTGCCGATTCAATGCAAGCGGCGATATCAATCTCTTCGTTGTAAGTCAGAATATAAATTGAGAACATTCCCAGCTTTCAGTAAGGGCAAACTATTGGGTAAACAAACTATTTCTCAGGGATGTCTCGACCAGCGCGATCCCTGCCAGCGCTGGTCAATTTTTGCGGCGGCCGAACCGCAGAATTCCCATGCTTCTCAATCCCGTCCAACCAACAGTAATGTAGCCGATCGCTAACAACAAACTGTTGATTCCCGTCTGCAAACTCGAATTTCTCGATCGAGTTCTTAACTCTTTCTCTTTTTGTTGCTTGCGGGTGCGAATCTCGTTGCGAGCTTGAGTGGGAAGTGATTGAGCTTGCTGTTCCAGGAACTTGTCGAGGGCTTTCGGGTCATTTTTCGACTGCTCAAGCACAGCTTTCAATTCCTTGGGAACCTCTGGACTCTTGAGTGCTTCTTGCAGCTTCCCGTCGTCTTCCAGCAGCGCTCCTATCTGGCTGCGACGCTGGCTTTTGAGCTGTTCTACCTGAGCTTTAAATTGAGGGCTTTTAAGTTGTGCCTCAAGTTGACCTTCCGCTTGTCCCGCTTCTTGATCGACTTGAGCCAGAGCATCCTTGAGTTCCAAACGAGTATTGTTGAGGTGAACGGGAACCAGAGATAGGTAAACTAGACCTAACAAGCTGGAAATCAACAGCGCCCAGAATCGCAAGTCCAGCCAAACGTTGCGTCGCTCAATAGAGACTCCACTGCTGCTGTCCACCCAAAAGCCAGTCATCAGGAGGGCGATACCGATCAAAGGAATAATGCCCTTGTCAACTATCTGAGTTGCAGCAGTCAACTGCCAGCCTCGATTGAGAAGGTCTGAAGTTTCTCCCGGCAGCGACAGAACAATGCAGTCAAGCAAAGCAGACAGAATTAAGATAATCCCGACTACTTTGAGAGTTCGAGCAGCTACTGAAGAAAATTGACGGCTATTACTTGCTTTCATAATTCGTGTTAGATAATTCTACACCGTTAGATTCAAGGGGGTAGTTGAGTGGATTTTGTTGAACGAGTTTAGCTATTTTCCACCAAAATAGCTGCTTCGGGTACCGAACTCGACTTTCCTCTGGGTTTTCACAGGCTGCGGTTGCGACCCAAAGGTCGAGTTTCTGCACAGCTATATACAGTTGGACACAGGAGGCTGTGCGCTTCTGGGTTGGCTGTAAAGCTTGGTCAAGATTGCGCCCAGAAACGGCAGCAAGCAACTGCTGGCTTCTTCTATAGTCTGACGAATCCAGCGTAAAGATGAGCTCTGCACGCTTGGGTTCGGTGCTTTTAACTAGCTTTCGCTCGCGCGGCGGTGTCAGAAATTATAGACACAGGAGGAGCGCGTTTCGTTGGGTTTCACCCCCTAGGGCTCTCACTCCCCGATCGCCTGCCCGATGCGGTGGAACTCTCATCCCTTGTCTTATAGTAATTGATATAAGAGAGGGCGGGAATAAATAATTGTTTACCAACCTTTTTTACCTCCAATTACCAACAGCAGGATATGGCAGTTACCTATAAAATATTAGCTGTTTTTTACCTAGAAATTATATTTTGAAAATCTGCTTGAGCCTCGGTGATCTTTAGTTATCTTTTCTGGCTAAAAAGTTACCAGTTGCTAATTAATGTTTGCTCAAAGGCAACTATTAATTAGTGGAAAAATTGAAGGATATATTTTTAAATAACGAAAGTGCAAGGAATCACATTTTTTGGTAGGATAATTTTGATCGCTGTTCAAATTGGGTGGTAAGGACTGCAATGATTTCTGATGTTTATACGTTGAGAGAACTTGAAAGATCGATCGCATCCGATCCGGACAAGTGGCGTCCGCTCGTGTTTACTAACGGGTGCTTCGATATCCTGCACTGCGGTCACGTCCGCTATTTGCAGGCGGCAAAAAATTTGGGGCGATCGCTGGTGGTGGGATTGAATAGCGACGCCAGCGTGCAAGCTATCAAACCGCAGCAGCCGGGATTGCCACCCCGCCCGATCGTACCGGAAAATCAGCGAGCCGAAGTGTTAGCCGCTCTCAAACCAGTAGACGCCGTAGTAATTTTTTCCGAGATTACAGCAACTAAACTGATAAATATCCTGAAGCCTGATATATACGTTAAAGGAGGCGACTATCAAGTCGAAACTCTGCCGGAAGCACCGGCGGTTATCGCCGGAGGTGGCAAGATTTCCTTGATCGAAATAGAAGTTCCGAGTTCTACCAGTGCGATCGTCAAACGCATTTTACAATTAGGTACTTAACCCTCGATCGCAAACAGCAAACAGTGAGCTAAACTCAGAAGTTGCCCCATCAAAAAATGCTAAAGTACGCGCGTGCGAAGCTATCCCGTAGGGAATCGCTCGTACAATTTCATTCCAATTGCTAAGCAGGAGATAATTTTAATGGAACTCACAAGCAATAACACGATCGCGGAAATCCTACAAAGACACAAAGCAGAGTTACTAGCAGACTGGCTCAAAGAACTGCAAAATACCGGGCTGCGGCGGGACGACTTGATGAGAGCCAAAGAATTGCGCTCGGAGTGTCAAGAGTTCCTGCAATTACTCCACATTGCAGTCGGGCACGGTAATTTTAGCGACATCCAGACACCCGAATGGGAAAATATGCGGGTGTTGCTAGCAGAAGTTTCGCGATCTCGTGTTCAGAGAGGCTTTACTCCCTCAGAGATAGCGAGTTTCATTTTATGCTTCAAAAAGCCATTGTTCGATCGGCTTTGTCATGAACTGACACAAAACCGCGACGCACTTGTCGAACAACTTTGGCTTTCCACCAGTTTATTAGACCAGCTAGGCCTGTGGGTGACAGAAATCTTTCTCAAAGCTCGCGAAGAAGTAATCGAACGCCAGCAGCAAGAAATGCTCGAATTGTCAACACCCGTAGTCAAACTTTGGCAAGGCATTCTCGCTTTACCCATGATCGGGACTCTCGACAGTGCCCGCACTCAAATAGTAATGGAAACTCTGTTGCAAGAAATCATGGAAACTGGCTCAGAATTTGCGATTTTAGACATTACAGGCGTGCCGACTGTTGACACTTTAGTTGCTCAACATTTATTAAAAACTGTAGCCGCCGCCCGTTTAATGGGTACTGAGTGCATCATCAGTGGCATTCGCCCGCAAATAGCTCAAACCATAGTTCACTTGGGAGTTGACTTGCAGGATATTCTCACAAAAGCGACTTTAGCCGATGCTTTTAAAGTCGCGTTGCAGCGCCAAGGTTTAACTATAAAAAATCTTAACGAGGACAGATAAACATATTGCATTCTGACAAAAGAAATCTAGTACAACTTAACAAAGAGGTGAATTTGTGGAACGAATACCGATTCTTCAAATGGGAGAATTTTTGCTAGTAACAATTCAAGTAGATATGCACGATCGCTTAGCAATGACGCTGCAAGATGACCTGACGAACCGCATCGTCAAAACAGGTGTTAAAGGTGTGTTGATAGAAATTTCTTCTCTAGAAATAGTTGATTCTTTTATCGGTCGTATTATCAACAATATCGCTAGTATGTCTCGAATTTTAGATGCGGAAACAGTTGTGGTCGGAATGCAGCCAGCGGTTGCTATTACGCTCGTTGAGTTGGGGCTTTCCCTGACAGGAGTTCGCACAGCTTTAAGCGTTGAAAAGGGCATGATTTTGTTGCGAAAATCCTTGGGTTTTTATCCTCACGAGAATGCGCGAGCAGTTGATCAATTGTCCCATAACTGAGGCACAGGCAGTCAAGAACCTAGTTTGTTTGTAGATACCTTGTTGACAAACTGAAGAAGATTTCTGAGGACAGGGCTTACGCACTCAAGGGGGTTAAATCAAGGGTTTGAGATTGCTTCACTAGGTTCTCTATTGAGAGAAAATCGTAGTAAGTGCGTAAGTCCTATTAGGAGAAACTAAGTTGACCAGCGTAAGTCCTATATTTTGTGGAGAAGTTCTATTTTGGTACAGTAGCCGCTATGTCAAAACGTGAGACACTAGAAATCCGATCGTCATCCGATATAGTCCACGTCCGACAGCAAGTGCGAACTTGGGCTGTAGCAATGGGATTCGGTTTACTAGACCAAACGAAAATCGTTACCGCAGCCAGCGAACTTGCCCGCAATACTGTAGAGTACGGCAAAGGGGGAACTGTAACTCTCGAAACGCTGCAATTAGGAACCCGCAAAGGACTGAAGCTGATATTTGAAGACAAGGGGCCGGGAATTCCCGACATCGAATTGGCAATGACTGACGGTTATACTTCTAATCAGGGTTTGGGTTTGGGGCTCAGTGGTTCCAAGCGGTTGATGCACGAATTTGAGATTGTTTCTAAAGTGGGTAAGGGGACTAAAATTGCGATCGTCCGCTGGCGGTGAACCAGTAATAGGATTTGAGAGTTGAGATTTTTGATTAAACCATTGGGAATGACCGAAAGTATCCAGGATACAAGCCCCCGGATGAATCTCGCGCAAGTTAATGCTTCAATTCTAAAATCTAAAATCTAAAATCTAAAATCTAAAATCGATAGTGGGTAAGGGGACTAAAATTGCGATCGTCCGCTGGCGGTGAGGAGTAAGGAGAGTGGGAGATTGGGAGAGAGTGGAGTCGCGCGCGCTACAAATGACTAATGAGAAACCGGGTTTCTATGAGTTTTGGGTTGGGTAACGAGAAATCTCAGTAGAAACCCGGTTTCTGAGGTCGATCGCGCGCTACAAATGACTAATGAGAAACCGGGTTTCTATGAGTTTTGGGTTGGGTAACGAGAAATCTCAGTAGAAACCCGGTTTCTGAGGTCGATCGCGCGATGGCTAACTAAACTAAGAACTAATGACTAATGACTAATGACTAATGACTTTTTAAATGCGCGCCAGCTTAAGATGAGAACTACAAAATAATGATAGATGCCGTAGCCCTGCCCGTAACAGAAGAAAGTCAAGTGGGAGAAGCGCGCCGAATCGCAGTCGCCCTCGCGGCCGAAGTCGGATTTAACGAGACCGATCGCGGTAAAGTGGCAATTGTTACCACCGAAGCAGCAAAAAACGTGGTCAAGCACGCCCGCGAAGGAGAAATTTTGCTGCGAACATTAAAAACAGCCGCAGGATATAGCATTGAAATAGTAGCGCTAGACCGGGGGCAGGGAATGGCAAATGTCGCGCTGTGTCTGCGGGACGGTTTTTCTACAGCGGGAAGCCCTGGAACTGGACTGGGGGCAATTAAACGCCTCTCTACTTTTTTTGATATTCATTCTGTACCAAAACTGGGGACAGCCTTATTAATGCGGCTGGAACCGACCCAAAATAGCCGGGAAGCATCCCAAAACAGCAATTACTTGGAATTTGGGGTAATCCACTTGCCGAAAGTAGGAGAGCAAATTTGCGGGGATTCGTGGGCGGCAGAAAATCACGGTGAGAAAAACCTGATTTTAGTTGCAGACGGGCTCGGCTACGGGGATTTGGCCCAGGAAGCGTCTGGCGAAGCAGTGCGGGTATTTGAGGAAAACGCCAAACTCGGGCCGAAAGCAATTTTAGAGAAGGCGCACGCTGCTTTAAAAAATACCAGAGGAGCGGCTGCGGCGATCGCCCAAATCGATCGTACCCAACAAACAGTTTGTTTTGCCGGAATTGGCAACATCAGCGGTGTAGTGGTCACAGATAACCAAAGCCGCACCATGGTTTCCTACAATGGCACAGTTGGACATATGATGCGAAAAGTAGCAGAATTTGTTTATCCTTGGTCGCAGCAGTCCCTACTCATCATGCACTCCGACGGTTTGGCGGCGCAGTGGAATTTAAACCGCTACCCGGGTTTAGCCTCCAGACATCCTGCTTTAATCGCAGCCGTGCTCTACCGGGACTTCAAACGCACTCGCGATGACATGACAGTTATAGTAGCCAAGGTAAGAGAAGCAGCGTGAGTTATCCAATCCTGACGACGGAAGTCCGCTTTGAACAAGACATCGTACAAGTACGCCAAAGAGCTCGCCAAATTGCTAAAGGGCTGGGATTCGATTCCCAAGTACAAACCCGCATCGCCACAGCAGTTTCCGAAATTGCCCGCAATGCTTTCAAATATGCAGGCGGTGGCAAAGTAGAATTCATTGTGGAAGGGGAATCGCCCCAAGTTTTTCGGACTCGGATTTCTGACACGGGGCCGGGAATTGCTGATTTAGCGGCTGTGTTAAGCCCCAATTTTCGATCGCAAACCGGCGCGGGACTCGGTTTAGCAGCAGCGAAACGGTTGATGGACGAAGTGAAAATCGACTCTCGGCCCGATCGCGGAACGGCTGTACAATTAATTAAACAGTTTTCCAAAAATATGCCTGCGCTGAGTGCGATCGAACTAAATCAATTAGTTGACAAACTAGCGCGCCAAATTCCCGAAGATCCCTATGCCGAAATTCAGCAGCAAAATCAAGAATTACTACGTACTTTAGACGAACTCCGCCAGCGTCAAGAAGAACTCGTACAATTAAATCAACAGCTAGAAGATACCAATCGCGGAGTCCTAGCACTTTACGCTGAATTGAACGACAAAGCCGAATCTCTCCGGCGCGCCAGCGAACTCAAAACCAGCTTTCTCTCCAATATGAGCCACGAGTTTCGCACTCCCCTAACGGCAATTATGAGCCTTTCGGAAATATTGTTAAATCGCCTCGACGGAGAACTTTCAGCCGAACAGGACAAGCAAGTAAATTACATTTACAAATCCGCCGAGTCTCTCGCAGAACTTGTCAACGACTCGTTAGATTTAGCCAAAGTGGAAGCCGGAAAACTAACTGTTCGCTTGGCTGATTTTGAAGTCGAAGATTTGTTCAGCGCCCTGCGAGGAATGATGCGCCCCCTGCTTCCCCAAAACTCTGCCGTTTCTATAATTTTTGAAGATCCTCTCGAACTTCCAATCCTCACAACCGACGAGGGAAAAGTTTCTCAGATTTTGCGAAATCTGATTTCTAATGCCCTCAAATTTACCGAAGCAGGTGAAGTTCGAGTTGCTGCGGAAATGGGAGAGGAGGGAACAGTTACTTTTTCAGTAGCAGATACGGGCATCGGCATTGCCCCAGCCGATCAAAGGCGGATTTTTGAAGAATTTGTCCAACTCGAAAACCCCTTGCAGAAGGGCGTCAAAGGCACGGGATTGGGATTGTCTCTATGCAAAAAACTGGCGGAATTTTTGGGGGGAAGCATTAAAATCACAAGTTCACCCGGAGTGGGTTCGACTTTTTTGGTCACACTGCCAATTCTGTATCCTGGGGAGGAAGAAAACCCTTTGGAAATGTCCCCTGCTAAGGGAGATGAAATACCGCTGGCAAACGCAAATTCTCGTAGCTTGCGGGGTTGCGGGCGATCGCCAGCGGCGGATTCAGCAGCCAAAGTTTTGATTGAGGAGGATGAAGATAGTTTTTCGGTATTTGCTGAAAAACTTGCTGGGAGAAATTCATTGTACTGCGATATAGGTCGCCGACGGCGCTGAAGGTTGGGTTCGGCTGCTCTTTGAGCAACCGCAAGCAATTTTTATCGACATTATGATACTCACTGAAAGCATCCAGGATACCCGCCACGTGATTCATCCGTGGAAAAATAAAAAACCTGTATCCGATGAAACTGGCCGAACGTATTTATCTCGCGCAAGTCAATGCTTCAATTCTAAAATCTAAAATCTAAAATCTAAAATCGATTGACTGAATTTGACGTTTTGGAAGAGTTGAAAGGCGATCGAACTACTTGTCAAATACCTGCTATCGTGATGAATTCCAAACATTTTGGGTTACATCACTTTTTTGCTGTGCGGGATGCTAGGATTTCACGATAAAAAATATTATTCCGATGCGAAGGGAAACGATATCAGGAATTGTAGCTTTTGAGCACTGAAGTCCGATGCTGCAAACCTAATTATATTTTTTCACCGAATTTTATATGGTTCGTAAGGATCGCGAATTAAATAACTTACAATTTTAATTGTTATTGTGGGATGGGCGGGACGCCCGTCCAAAACGGACGGGCGGGACGCCCATCCCACAAACTTGTGGAAGTTATTTAATTCTCATTCCTCAGAGAGTTAATTTATAGCAGGCAAGATTTATTTAATTTGCAACAGAATTTAACCTTTGTGCTGTAAAATGTAGCAGTTCTCAGTTGCCGACTATATAGTAGGGACTTACCGATGGCCTGTTTTCGTGTGGGCGATCGGCTAAAATCCAGGATAAATCTTGTTCTTAGCAAAGTCTCGATTAATAAAAATAATGCAACAGTAGACCCGGAATCCAAACCCATACAAAATAAGCCATTCCCAATTCTAAAATCTAAAATCTAAAATCTAAAATGGTATGACTTTCATCTCGCTTCAATATGCGCTGTTTCTGTTAGTTTTGTTCGGGGCTTACTGGTTGGTTCCGCTGCAGTGGTGGCGACTGTTCATCATGTTGGCGGGTAGTTTGATTTTTTACGCTTCGCTGCAAATTTGGTACATTCCTTTGCTGTTAGTCGCTGCTTTGTTTAATTACTGCTTGGGGATGGCGATTGGGGAACCTCTGGATTGGCGGATTGCTAATGAATCTTGGAACCGCCGCCGTTTGTTGCTGCTGTGGATAGGCATCTGCCTGAATGTGTTGCTGCTTCTGGGCTTTAAGTATGTGCCTTTTTTATTGAGTTCGATCGGCACTTTGTTCAATTGGCCTGTAGCTATCGACGGGGCTGACTGGGTGAAAAGTCACGTCATCGCACCCCTGGGATTGAGTTTCTTTTGCTTTGAGTGCATTGCTTATTTGATTGACGTGTACCGAGGCGCGCCTGCTGCTACTTCGCTGCTGCACTTTGCTGCTTACAAGTTGTTTTTTCCCAAACTGATTTCCGGCCCGATTACTCGGTATCACAACTTGATATATCAACTGAAAACCCAACAATTTCCAACGCCCGATCGCATTTCTGAGGGACTTTGGACGATCGCCTTTGGTGCAGTAAAAAAAGGTCTTTTCGCAGATAACTTGGGAATTTATGTCGATTTAAGCTTTACCAATTTACAGCGGGCGGGTAGCGAGGATTTGTGGCTGGCGATTTTGGCTTACGGGCTGCAACTTTATCTCGATTTTAGTGGCTATGTTGACATGGCGCGCGGTACTGCTTTGCTGCTGGGTTGGTATTTGCCACCAAATTTTGATTTTCCTTATTTTAGTGCCAGCATAGCTGATTTTTGGCGACGCTGGCACATGACTTTAGGCGATTGGCTACGCAATTATTTGTATTTTCCTTTGGGCGGTTCGCGAGTCGGTTTGTGGCGCACTTGTCTGAATTTGTCTATTGTCATGTTAATTGCGGGAATTTGGCACGGGGCGGCTTGGGGATTTATTGTGTGGGGGGTTTTACACGGTTTAGCTTTGGCGGTTCACAGGCTGAGTGATGTGCTGTTTAAGCGGTGGCGGATCGAGTTTTTGTGGGAAAATCCGATCGGGATTGCGATCGGTTGGCTGTTGACTCAGGCGATGGTTTTTGGTAGTTGGATATTTTTCCGACTTCCCGATTTAAAGGATTCTGGATGGGCGATTTCGCATTTGTGGGGACACACTGCTGACGTGCAGTTTGCTGAGAAAGTTTATGTAGAAGCTTTGGGTTTAGATAGAGTGAGTTTAGCTTGGATTTTGGCTGCTTTGGCTGTGGCGATGCTGGGGAATTATGCGTTGAGTCGGGGTTTGAAATTAGAGTTAAATTGGCCGATGAAATTGGTGTTAGTGCCGCTTTGTTTGTATGCGGTTTGGGTGTTGGCTCCCGAAGGCGGTTTGCCTTATATTTATTTTGATTTTTAGGGTATTATTTAAGTCGCCTTCTGAACAGGCTTTCCGGTCTGTTCCACAAAGAGTAGATTTTCTTGTGGAACAGGCCGGAAAGCCTGTTCTTGAGAATGGTGCAAGATGTCAGTCGAAGTGATTCCCCGCTACCTATTAGTGTCAACTTAAGCTTTTTGTTCGCCAGTCCTCCCGCTCACCCAATAGTCCGCCAGGGAATGAATTCCCTGTCTCATAGCTAAAGTCCTCTCAAAGAGGACTGAAGAACTCATTAGTCCTCATCGCGAGGAATTTCGCTTTGAGGCTCTTGTTTCAACCGCTGCCGGACTGAGGGTTTAACGTTAAGTTGACATCAATGCCCGCTACCCTACAACTGATAAGAACACCAGTCACTCCAGCTACCTACATAAAGTTTAGCATCGGGAATTCCGGCAATTTCTAAAGACAGTAAATTGACGCAAGCCGTCACCCCGGAACCGCAATAAACAATAATTTCTTCAGCTTTTTCTAATTCTGTCCACCGCTGTTTTTGTTCGGATGCCGATCGCACTTTTCCAGTTTCATCCGTCACCCCTTGCCACGGATAGTTAACCGCACCCGGAATGTGACCTGCAATGGGGTCGATCGGCTCCCGCAAACCTTCATATCTCTCGCTTTCTCGCGAATCAACCAAAATCTTTCCCGGCAAGTCTTTACGCGCTTTTACCGCCTCAATATCTACCGCCAAATCCGGCTGCAATTGAGCAACAAATTTACCCTCGCGGGCGTCTGGCAAAATATTTGTTACCGGATAGCCCGCCGCTTTCCAGCCGCTGAAACCGCCGTCTAACAAAGCGACTTTGCTGTGTCCCATATATCGCAGCAGCCACCACAAGCGAGCTGCAAAAGCCAGTCGCGAATCGTCATAGGCGACGACTAAAGTTTCTGGTGAATTAATGCCGATCGCGCTCAATTTATCAGCTAATTCTTCAATGTTTGGCAGCGGATGTCTACCGCCGTGTTTGCCCACAGCACTCGCGAGATCGCGGTTTAAATCTAAATAGAAAGCTCCGGGAATGTGACTTTCTTGATATTGTTTTTGTCCCAATTCAGGGTCGGCAAGGGAAAAACGACAGTCAATGATTACCACTTGCGGATTGTCGGTATTGGTGGCTAACCATTCAGGAGAAACGATTAAAGTGTTGTCAGTCATAAGTATTCAAATCTATATTTTAACATTTATCGGGAAGGAGCTTTTTTCTCTGGTTCTGCTTTATCGGTACGAGATTTTTTAGAAGTTTGTTTCTCCGAAGCTCTTTTTTCAGAATTGGATTTTTTAGGAGTTGCTTTTTCCGAAGGTGATTTTTCGGCTGGTGCGGGAGTTGGAGTTGGCTGAGGGGGAGTTACTGCTGCTTCTTGAGCGTAAAGCAGATATTTCTGATACTCGATTACTTTTGCTTGAGCTAGTTGATGGTTGGGGCTAGAAACTGGTACTCTTCTCATTAATGAGACGGCTTCTTGCCAACGATCGATAACTGTACTCCAATCTTCCTTGGTTTTTGCCGATCGCCCTAATTCTGCTGCTTTGAGTGCGCTGTTAACGGCTTCTCGAAAAGTATCTGGTGCAGCATCCGGTGCAGTTGCTAAATCTGCTGTTTCACCCGGATTATTCCCCGCAGTTGCTGCTGGCTGGTTCAAAATTTTACCGACAAACGCCACCACGGCGATCGCCAACATACCCGTTACTAGCCCGACTACAATGAAAGTCGATCGCAGTCGGTTCTCAAATGCAGCAAGTTCCGACGGTTTTTCCTCCTCAATATTGTTCTCCATCTCTGTGCGATCGTCCATATTAACCACAGCAGTATTTGGTACAGATTCTCCTCCAAAGCTCTGTGGTTCAAAAGTGCTATTCTCCCAACTAAACTCTTGACTCCAAGCAGCAGCAATCTGACCGCTTTCTCGGCCCTCAACCTTCACTTTGCGAATCGAATCCGGCTGCAAATTCGTCAGCTCGGTGCGAACAAAATCAACTAATGTATTTTCTATGGGTACCTGCTCGGCCTCAAGAATTACATCCAAACAGTCGCCGTCGAGATTAGCGGAGGCTGTGATGCCTTCAGATTGCAACTGGCTGTTGAGCCAAGATGCGATCGCAGTGGCAATATCTCCCTGCTTGGCAAGTTCCTGAAAATTAAGCTCTGTCATAGCTGGACACCTGATAATGCAGAAGGAATGAAAAATTCATAAATAGTTTTTTTAAGTTAAAAACACCCTAACTGAAATTCAATGAATAGTATAATATATCGCGGCAAATCCCAGCCCAAAGATGCAAATTCTCACTCTCGCTCCCCCTGGCATCCCTTGGGGAATGACTTGCATTGCTTGGCTTTAAGCCGAACTCAGGTTTGTAGTGAGGAATGCAAGTCGTCTTGCTCAGCCGCCAAATACTGCTGCTGCAACCAGGTTTTTGATACCGGGCGCGCCAGTCCAGATATTGCCAGCGTCGCCCCTACAACCAGCATCCGGCTGGAAAAATGCTCGATCGCGCGGATTCGAGATTTGAGATTAAAAAATTGTGCGATCGCAGTGCCATCGGCGGACAGCGAGTGATATCATCATTTAGTCAATATTCAATTTTTTATAGCAAATAACTCGATCGCACAATGGTAGCAATAGCAATTTTAGCGGCTGGACGCGGCACGCGCATGAAATCTGACTTGCCTAAAGTTCTACACGAATTAGGCGGTCGATCGCTAGTTGAGAGAGTCCTCCAAAGTTGTCAAGAAATTCAAATTACCAGGCGACTTGTCATCGTCGGTTATCGAGGTGAACTCGTTAAAGAATCCCTGATTCGAGGTCAAGAAAGATCAGGAAAAAATCCTCAATCTCCTCCCCTAGAATTTGTCGAACAAACCGAACAATTGGGAACCGGTCATGCCATCCAACAATTGCTGCCTCACTTAGAGGGATTTCAAGGAGACTTGCTGGTCTTAAATGGGGATGTACCTTTGCTGAGGGCAGAAACTATCAAACAATTGATGGCCATTCACAAACAGCACAAAAACTCTGCTACTTTATTGACAGCTAATTTACCGAATCCCCAAGGGTACGGACGAGTATTTACCGACAGTCAAAACTTAGTCCAGCAAATTGTCGAACACCGCGACTGCACACAAGCTCAAAAGCAAAATCACCGAATTAATGCAGGTGTTTACTGCTTTCACTGGCCGGATTTAGAGAAAATTTTGCCAGAATTGAAGGCAGATAATGACCAAAAAGAATATTACCTAACTGATACGGTAAATTTCCTCAGCCCGGTGATGGCGGTGGATGTGGAAGATTATCAAGAAATATTGGGAATTAACGATCGCAAACATTTAGCCACAGCTTGCGATATTTTGCAAACGCGGATAAAGGACAAGTGGATGACGGCGGGAGTGACGCTGCTCGATCCCAACAGCATCACGATCGACGATACCGTAGAGTTGCAGCCGGATGTCGTAATTGAACCGCAAACTCACTTGCGGGGAAATACTTCGATCGCCTCCGGGAGTCGCATCGGCCCCGGCAGTTTGATCGAAAACAGTCAGATTGGGGAAAATGTGACTGTGCTTTATTCAGTGGTTTCTGACAGTATGGTTGCTGAAAATTCGCGAATTGGCCCTTACGCACATTTGCGGGGACACGCAGAAATTGGGGCTAACTGTCGCGTCGGCAATTTTGTAGAATTGAAAAATACTCAAATAGGCGATCGAACTAATGTCGCTCACTTGTCTTATTTAGGCGACGCGACTTTGGGAGAAAAAGTCAACATCGGTGCGGGGACAATTACGGCGAATTATGACGGAAAAAACAAGCACAAAACTCAAATAGGCGATCGGAGTAAAACGGGTTCTAACAGCGTGCTGGTTGCACCGATAACTTTGGGGGAAGATGTTACTGTAGCGGCGGGTTCTGTGGTGACAGAAGATGTGCCGAATGATTGTTTAGTAATGGCTCGTTCCCGGCAAGTTGTCAAACCAGGTTGGAAGTTGAAGGAATGAGAATTAAATAACTTCCACTCTTGAAAGTGGGATGGGCGTCCCGCCCGTCCACTCATGACGGGCGGGAC
>NZ_JAUBTG010000088.1:0-15002 GCF_036702395.1 Microcoleus sp. D3_18_C2
TAAGAATTGTTTTATAAAAAACAAATCATGCACAAATATGATTTTCTGTCAACTTAATTTAGATGCGTTTACCCTGGGGGGCAAAATGGTTTTTCTAGGTTTAAACTCGACTTGCGATCGCACTTGATGTAAACCTTGTGTTTTCAATTTATTATCAAATTCTGGCTCTTGATATTCAACACTCTCGAAATCATGTTCAAAAGGTTCTTCGCCCAAAAAATGATAAATCAACGACATGGTTTTAGCCGGGTTTATGGTTAATAGCTCGTAATCAACCAAGAGGAGAGAGGCACTCTGGTCGCTGTAAAATGCTTCTTTAAGAGCGTTATAAGCATAACCCACTAAACGCGAACCTTGACTTAATGCCTCGGTGCGACTATAAACTGTAGCCCGTTCCGCTGGATTATTAAATAGCCTCGAAACATCAAAGGCGTTGCGCCGAATCAGTAGCTCGATGCTGTCCATAATCCAAGCAATGTTTCTGACACAGCAGATGACTTTAGCTTCAGGAAATAGTTCCCGAATTAATGGCAATTTGCTGCACCAAAGGCGATTGGTGTCGAAGATGATTTCTTTGTCAGCTTGCGGGTGGTAATAAGCCGAAAAGATGCTTAGAATCAGCGCCCGTTTTTGTTCGGGGGAAATAAACACGGAAAACTCATTGTCTTCGCTCATTGCTTCCAACATTCGCTCTACTAAACCCCCCACGGGGCTAGTCATGGAGGCGTGAAACCGGGGGTTTTGTCGCAGGATGGCGGCTAGTAAAGTAGATCCTGAGCGGGGTAAGCCGGATATAAAGTGAGCTTTCTGGGGCATCCAGTGGGAATATATTTAAGGTTGACAAGTAGTCTGCATCTGAAAAGAAGAAGGCGATCGCTTTTGCGGTTGCTCGTTGCTGCAATATAGCACCCGATCGACATTTAAATAATTGGTGGAAACAAAACATTGCATCCAGCAGCTACAGTGTCAGATGCTGGAAGCTGGATGTTGGATAACTTTACGGAATTACCGCCTAGTTTTTCGCAAAATCTATCTTGCGATAGATGGCAGTCAACTGATGGTTATGATTACACTCTGGCGAGTTAGATAATAGTGCGATCGCGCCGGATAATTATTACCTCGGTCGTTGCTTTTTGTAGCGAAATGTGGTATAGAAATATACAGAAACCAAGGCTGGGTTAAATATAAGGTCGATCGACAATCAGTGCGATCGAACCTATGATAATTTGATATTCGTGCAATTGTCACTTACCAGCCAAACAATCTAATTGTTGTTGCATTTGGGCGGTAACTCGCTCGAAACAAGCATCAACATAATCGCGATCGCGCGCCGCTTCCGAACCATACCTCTCAAATACAATCGGTTCGCACACGCGAGTCCGAATTTGCACAGGTAAAGGCAGGTTTGGCAAAGGCCCAATACTCAATCCCCAAGGCAATCCCAAATACACCGGCAATACCACCGGATCGATGCCAAATAGCCACGGCATTCCCAATTCATGCAATTGCTTTGCTTGTTCGTACAAATCTGCCAAAACTATCAAAGTATCGTGGGCACCGTGCGATACAATTGGTAAAATTGGCACTTCTTCTCGCAATGCTAATTTGATAAATCCCTTGCGTCCCGCAAAGTAGATTTTATCGCGCAAATGGTGGGGGCGAAAAACATCTTGGGCGCCGCCCGGATAGACGAGAACGGCGGCATTTTTGCGTAAAGCTGCGATCGCCATTTTCGGATGCGCCTTGAGGGCTCCACACTCAACCGCCATGCTAGCAACATCAGGAGAAACTTGCCAAACCGTGGGGTGCATCAATCCGTAGGCCAAGCGTTCCGTGCCGTATCTGCGGAACCATTCGTATAGGAACATAAACATATCTGGAGCAGCGAGTCCCCCGTTGTGAGAACCGACAACGAGCATTTTTCCGCTCGCCGGGACGTGGTGCCAGCCGTCGCTTTGTACGCGAAAATAGTAGCGGTACAGCCATTCCCAAACTGGCAACAAAAGCTGAATGAATTCGGGATTGCGATCGTCTAAAGATAGACCGTCAAAGGGATAGTTAGAGGATTTTCCGTCTTTTTTGTTAGTAGTTTTTGTCACTGGAGAAATATTTAACGCTTTGGTCATTATATAGCAGAAGGAAGAAAGCTTTAACTCTCGAAGAGAGAAGGCTTTAGTTATTTGGGAAATAAGGAAGAAGGAAGGATATTAGTTTGGATTTTCCTCTCCTGGTGCGTGCGATCATCCCGATCGCCCTGCGAAAAAAAGATTTTTCCTATTATCATTAATATGATCCCATTCCGAAGGAATCTACCGCATTAGTTTTAGCAAGTGAAAACATCATAAACATCGAGCGCGGTTGCTATAGCAATATAATTAAATCAGAATTGGCGCAAAAATTTGGTTTCTGATTTGAGCGGGCTGCTTTTGTTCGGAGGTTTTGTGCTGGTTGTCTCCACAGGAACAAAACCGTTTGGAAACAGCTACAGCAACTGTCGCTGATGGCGGGGCGGCTTTAGCCACAAAAACACAACTGTGCCTCAAGCCGATAAGTTTCCGTTTTGGAAGATTTTATCAAGTTGATGCCCGCCATCGGGTCAATGCTAGCGATTGGCGCTGTTTACTTTTCCCCTCTGCCATTCCCAGACTCGGACACTTCCACCTTCTCCCCCTCCCCCACTGTGGCATAATGAGCAATTTATAGGCGTAGCAGCTTTATGTGTCTTCGCTCAACTCACCAAACATTAAATTATATAAATTAAACTTGACTTGCGGTAAAAAAAAGTTACATAAAGCTTTTTTGTGGAAGACAAATCGATTTTTTTGCTATATTGACCTGCAATTAAGATAATGATTGTGGTTAAGTGAGGATTTGAACGGATGAAAAACTTGAATTGCTGGAATAAACCCGCTGCATTGCTGGGCGCGATCGCGATCGCAACCGGAAGTTTGCAGGCAAATGCGATCGTTGTTGCCGCCCCATCAACATCCACTGTCAGTCAAGATGCTGAAAATATTTCCTTTGAAGATAGCGCCACCTTTCAAATAGCCCAGGCTGGCAACCTTTGTCGCAAAGTCACTCCCAAAGAAGGTTTGACCGTTCGCCAGAGCCCAGACCCAAAATCCCCTAGAGTGGGCGGGGTAGGACTTAACACTCAGGTAACGCTGTCCCAAGGCGCTACTTCTGTTAAAGCCTCCGACGGTCGCCTCTGGATTCAAATTACCGCTCCCGTCACAGGGTATGTAGCTAGCGGATATCCCAACGACGAAAGTAATTTAGGTTCGTGCACAATTAGTCAAACTCCTGCACCTGCACCCGCACCCGCACCCGCACCTGCACCAGCGCCCGCACCAGCACCCGCACCTGCACCAGCGCCCGCACCAGCACCCGCGCCAGCACCCGCGCCAGCACCCGCACCCGCACCAGCACCCGCACCCGCACCAGCACCCGCACCCGCACCCGCACCAGCACCAGCGCCAGCGCCAGCACCAGCACCAGCACCAGCACCAGCGCCAGCACCCGCACCAGCACCCGCACCCGCACCAGCACCAGCGCCAGCACCTGCGCCAGCACCTGCGCCTGCGCCTGCGCCTGCACCAGCACCTGCAACGGGCCCCGTAAGTCTGTGCCGCCAAGTAGAACCTCGCGTAGCGCCGAGGGGTCTAGCTATCCGTACTGAGCCTTCAAGGACTGCTGCGGTTAAAGGTGGTGTACCGGCTAACGGTCAAGTAACGCTTGTACCGAATTTCCAGTTAGTGAAAGATAAGAATGGAGAAAACCGGAATTGGGTTGAGATTTCAGCTCCTGCGGCGGGATTCATCTCTGCTGGAAATTTGATCATGTGCAAGTAAACTTGTGAGTTCGATCGCTCTTTTTGACTAAAAGAGCGATCGACACCGAAAATAGTTTTAAGATTGTCGCGCAGCAAGCGAACAACGCGGAACCCAGATTGCTTCGATGACTTACCCAGGAATAACTTATTTCTGTCGCGAGTCAGAGTTTTGCTGCGATATCTTTGGGGTTGGAGACGGTAATTTTGCGATCGCCCAGGAACTGTTTGACGTTAATTGATTCGTAGTTCGATCAGGCGGCGGGCTGCCCCATTGCTGCGATGGGAATTTGGATGCAGGCGATAACAGCTAGGAAAAAGAGCGATCGCTTGACAATTGATGGGTTCATCAGGCTTGAGATTGTGCGAGAAACTTTTGTCTCCGAGATGCGAAAGCCGCCAAATCTGCCTCGGTGAATTGAGTTTGCTGCCATGAGGGGCGGGCAAGCAGTCGATCGCACCAAGCTTGAATTTTAGGATAGCCGTCTAGGGACACACCAACCCAAGATAGCAAGGGCACGACGGTGCCGGCAACGCACTCGGCAAAGGTAACAGTGTTGCTAGCGAAAAAAGGGCGATCGTCCAACAAACCTTCAAAAAATGTCAGCACAGTATTGACTTTTTCCTTAGCCTTTTCTATTACTTGAGGTTCAGGAGTTCCCCAGCCCATTTTTTCACTGCTGAGGGGGTAAAGTGCCGGCGCAAGTTCGTTAACCGTGACCAATTCTACCATTTTCACAACTGCCAAATCTTGCGGATCTTTCGGCAGCATTGCCGGTTCTGGATACTTCGCTTCTAGATAGTCAAGAATTGCTAGAGACTCGACGACAGTGAAGTCATCATCGACCAAAACAGGGATGCGGTGAAAAGGATTCATTGCCACAAATTCAGACTGCAAGTGATCGCCGTCCAAGTGGATTTCTACTAATTCAAAGTCGAGGTTTTTTTCTAAGAGGGCGACCCAGACGCGGCGTGAGTTGGCGGAAATGGGAGTGTGGTAAAGTTTCATGGCGGTTGCTATAATCAAAATATCATCATAACAAACTTCTAAAGATGCTATAATTGGCTGATTATTGGCTGATAGTGACTTCCTGACGCACAGACGAGGTAATAGCCTCTACTAGAAATAACCGCTCGCTAACTGACAATTTAAGCGTTAATTTTACTAATTCTTGAAAAGATAAATCTTGTGGATTTTCCGAATAATTATCATTTCGATAGGGCGAAAAACTATCATCAGAACTTAAAGGTTTGGTATTCTGATCTAAAGTTGTCGTCATGTCTGCGTGGAGAAGCTCTAAAAATTCAAGATCGTTCCCTAGATCGGCAGCCTCATCCTCATCTACATCTTCAATTACTTGCAAACGTTCTTGATAGGCATTGATTTGATGTTCAATGGCTTCTATAATAAACCTTAAATCTTTAAATGATAGATTCATGTTAGCTTACTATCCTATAAATCACCTCTACAGGTAGTATGAGGGCTCGATTTCAGAGTCATCGTCAGAGGTACGTTCGGCACGAATCTCGTCCATAATTTCCTGAAAATCTGGATCGTCTTTAAACACACCCGCAAATTGCATCCAGGTGGGTTCTGAAGCCTGAATCGGTACTTCCCAGGAAATAGCTTCAATATGCTTAAGTCTTTCTAACAAAGTGGTTTGAAGTTGGGTAATGGCTTCTTCCCGAGTTGCTGCTTCAACTCGACAGTGCGGAAACTCGAAAACAGAAGCAGAAACCTGTCCTGATGAGAGAGTTTCTAACAGGAGTGTCACTTTCCATTGGCTAGATGGTTGGGATTGCAATACATTTAAGCTTGTTACCATGTTTAAATCACGCTTTTTAAGTGCTGTCTTGATTGTATCGCAGAAAAAAAAATCCCTCACCATTTCAGGCAAGGGGCGATCGCTTTTTTAGAGCTAACTCGTCTTCAGTTGCTCTAATTTTTGTCTAACAAAGAACCATCGCGATCGATTTCTATCTCTATATTATCTCCTGCCAGTATAAATAGATTACCTGTTCGCTCGTCTAGGCAGATGAAAACAGGGATGGTGAATTTATTGGTTAAGGATTGACATAGTATGACACACTTGATGCTTTGTTCAGCAGTTGGCAGGTTCATTTTAACTCCAAAAGTTTTCATTAACGGTTACGCGGGGTTAGGTTTTTGGGTATAACCTAGCTGAGTACAGAGGCACGGGCCCTTAGAGATTGTGCGTTTAGTTAATGTCGCTTTAGAGTTGTTATGCCTATGCTAAAAACCGTTACCAATATAACAGGGCAGGCCCTAAAGCCCGCCCCATCAAACTATCGATTAATAATCGAAGTCGCCGCCGCCCATGCCGCCGCCAGCGCCTGCAGCAGCGCCATCCTTCGGTTCAGGCTTGTCAACGACGATGCACTCGGTTGTCAGCACCATACCAGCAATAGATGCGGCATTTTGCAGAGCAGAACGAGTCACCTTCGCAGGGTCAACAATTCCAGCTTCAAACATATCGACAAACTCATTTGTCGCTGCGTTGAAACCGACGTTGAACGGCTTTTCTTTGACGCGCTCAGCAATCACAGCGCCATTCAAACCAGCATTTTCAGCAATCCGCTTCAGAGGAGCAGCCAGAGCCCGTGCCACAATCAATGCACCGGTCAATTCTTCGCCCTTCAGATTGCTATTAGCCCACTCTTCCAATTGAGGAGTCAGGTGAGCCAAAGTTGTACCGCCACCAGGAACAATTCCTTCTTCTACAGCAGCTTTGGTTGCGTTGATCGCATCTTCCAAACGCAGTTTGCGATCCTTCATTTCTGTTTCGGTAGCCGCGCCGACTTTGATGACTGCGACGCCGCCAGCCAATTTGGCTAAACGTTCTTGCAGCTTTTCTTTGTCGTAGGAAGACTCGGTTTCGTCCATTTGACGGCGAATTTGTTCGCAGCGGGACTTAACGGCGGCTTCGTTACCTTCGGCAACAATTGTGGTGCTGTCTTTGGTGATGGTGATGCGGCGAGCTTTGCCGATCATGTCGAGCTTGGTGTTTTCCAGTTTCAAACCGGCATCTTCGGTGATTAGTTGACCGCCGGTCAATACGGCGATATCTTCTAACATGGCTTTGCGCCGATCGCCAAAACCGGGTGCTTTAACAGCAGTCACGTTCAACACACCGCGCAGTTTGTTGACAACGAGGGTAGCTAAAGCTTCTTTCTCAATGTCTTCTGCAATGATCAACAGCGGGCGGCCGGAACGAGCTACTTGTTCGAGCACGGGTACTAAATCTTGTACCAGAGCAATTTTCTTGTCTGTCAGCAAGATGAACGGTTCTTCGAGAATCGCTTCCATCCGTTCAGTGTCGGTGACGAAGTAGGGAGAGATGTAGCCTTTGTCGAAGCGCATCCCTTCGGTGATTTCCAATTCGGTGGTCATAGACTTCCCTTCTTCCAGGGAAATCACGCCTTCTTTGCCCACCTTGTCCATTGCGTTGGCAATCATTTGGCCGACTTCATCGTCGTTACCAGCAGAGATGGAGCCGACTTGAGCGATGGCTTTGGAATCTTCTACTTGTTTGGCGTGTTCGGCAATTTTTTCTACCAAAAACGTGGTTGCTTTGTCAACACCGCGCTTGAGGGCGATCGCATTTGCGCCGGCTGCTACGTTACGCAGACCTTCTTTGACCATGGCGTGAGCCAAAACGGTAGCAGTTGTGGTACCGTCGCCTGCTGCGTCGTTGGTTTTGGAAGCTGCTTGACGGATCAGGGCAACGCCTGTATTTTCTACGTGGTCTTCTAGTTCGATTTCTTTGGCGATGGTAACACCGTCATTGACGATTTGAGGAGCTCCGAATTTCTTTTCGAGAACCACGTTGCGGCCTTTGGGGCCGAGGGTTACTGCCACTGCTTCGGCCAAAATGTCCATACCGCGTTCGAGGGCGCGACGTGCATTTTCGTTGTAGATGATACGCTTAGCCATAGTTTTTGGGGATGAGAGGGTTTGAGATTTTGGATTGGGGATGATGGATTTTAGTCATTTGTCCCGTGTCATTAGTTGTTTGGCGGCGTTCGCTTTAAACTAATGACTGATGACTAAGGACTGATGACTAATGATTAATTAGTTAACGATCGCCAGAATGTCTTTTTCTGCAAGCAAGACGTATTCGTCTGTGCCGAGTTTGATGTCGGTGCCGGCGTACTTCGAGTAGAGAACTTTGTCGCCGACTTTGACTTCCATTTCAATGCGGGTGCCATCGTCATTGCGCTTGCCGGGGCCCACGGCCGCGACTTCGCCTACTTGGGGCTTTTCCTTAGCTGTGTCGGGCAGAAGGATGCCGCCGGCGGTTTTTTCTTCGCTAGCGCTTACTTTTACGAACACGCGCTCGCCTAACGGTTTAACGGTAGAAACACTCAGTGATACTGCTGCCATAAATAAATCTCCAGATTACAGATTGTCGTGAGTCAGTCGTCAGGGGTCACGATGAAAGCAACAGCGGACTACTTACAACTGACATATTAGCACTCTCGACTCCTGAGTGCTAATTTAGCTCTAGAAAGGGGCGATCGCAACTTAGTTGTCAGTACGGGTTCCCGAACCGACAATGAGTTGGAGAGGGGGAGAGAGAGGGAGAGGGGGAGAGAGCCAGAAGCGAAAAATCCCGGATTTCGACTTGTTATGCCTTTAAAACTTGCCTCTTGTTTGCCCTCAATTTCTGAATTGTAAAAAACCTACCGTTGAGACGGGAGGGAGTGGGGGCTGTGGTGATGACTTTAGACCGCTAACCAATTACTGTTGACGAATGAATAAAATGACAGAAAATAACATGGAATCTTGCAGCCAAGGCTTGAGCGCTTGCGTCCAAAGCCTGGGAATCCCTCAAATCGAGCGGCATATTTTTATCTGTGCCGACCAAACCGTGCCCAAGTGCTGCGATCGGCAAACCAGTCTGGAGGCGTGGAATTACTTAAAAAAACGCTTGCAAGAATTGGGGTTGGACAAGCCAAGTGCCGATCGACCAACCTGCGTCTTTCGCACGAAAGCCAATTGCCTGCGAGTGTGCGCGTCTGGCCCGATTATGGTAGTCTATCCAGACGGAGTGTGGTATCGCGACGTTACTCCACCCGTGATTGAGAGAATTATTCAGGAACATCTCCTAAACTCAAAGGTGGTTCAAGAATACGCTTTCTTGACTCATCCTTTGCCTGTGCCTGCTGAGACCCAGCCAAACATTTAAGTGTAGCGCTGTTTAAAGTACAGGGTTATAGGTAAAGTGTTAAATTTAAGGTTAAGGGTGAAAAATTGAGACAGTTTCGCGTCCGGGCGATCGCACCTGCTACAGCTCAATAAAACTGTAGTTAGGTTCTTGTCTTGCTGGTGCCGCTTCCCGTGTTCCTTGTGTTTCTCAAAAGGTACAGTAAAAAAAATCGATCGCAGGAACTGAGAAATTTTGTGCAAAAAATTCTCAGTGGCAGACACTCAGGAGGTTGCCAAACTACACTAGAAACAGTTAAATACGTAAGTAGGGAGTCTGCTTAAATTTCTCTATATCAGAAGTATCATTTAAAACCGGGGCATTAACCTGAAATTGAACCATCGAGATTAAATATTTAACTTGCGCTCTGTTAGGGAATCTGCAATCAATCAAGGCTGATCTTGACAGGGCGATCGTCGATTACAGGTTTGGGCTGCGTTCGAGGTCGTAAGACACTCACAAACAGCCGTCGATTATAGGTTGGAAAGCGGTAATACCCGCCCCGCTTTCCCTCACCGCCATCCCTTCAGTCGATCGTCGTCCTCCACTCCCAGCCGGGTGGCGGGGGACTGACCGAAAAAACAGAAGTGAAAACAAGGAAGTGTGCGGGATACTTTAGCGGGAATAAACATGACAAAGGACAATAATTCAGGAGAACAAAAACGGCTGATGCTGGTTGACGACGACCCCAATTTGATCTTGCTGGTCAAAGACTACTTGGAGTTTCGGGGTTACAACGTCATTACAGCAGAAAACGGCAGAGACGCTCTGGAAAAACTAGAACAAGAAGTTCCCGACTTGATGATCTGCGACGTGATGATGCCGGAAATGGACGGCTACACTTTAGTCAAACACATCAGAGAAGACCCGCGCACGAGCTGGATTCCGGTTCTTTTCTTGTCCGCAAAAGGTCAAAGTTCAGACCGAGTAAAAGGCTTGAGCACGGGCGCTGACGTTTATATAGTCAAGCCTTTTGAACCAGAAGAACTGGTAGCCCAAGTGGAATCTTCTCTGAAAGCAGCATCCCGCTTGATTCGTCACTCAAATCCCGGTATGGAGAGTGGCCCAAAAATTAAGGCGCGCCGCAATGTCGAATTGACTCCCACTGAGTTAAAGGTGGTACAGTTGCTAGCGCAGGGTATGGCAAACCGCCAGATCGCAGACGTGATGAATGTCAGCCAGCGGACTATCGAAAGCCACGTCAGCAATATGCTGGGCAAAACAGGTCTGCACAACCGGACAGAGTTAGCTCGCTGGGCTCTTGAAAGCAAAAAGGCTTGAGCGGAGGTAGTCTGCGCTATGAAATCAGGGGAGCAAAATCTACTGCTATGCGCTGGGCGTATGCCTGTTTGGCGGTAGGGCGGTGGGCGCGGTAGTTTGAAGACGCCCTTAACCTTGACACGGCAGTCGGTATTGAGTTACTAGGCGTATAGTTTGTGAGGGCCCCTCGCTCAAAAGCAAGCAGGGTTAAAAGAACCCTCTGGCGGTAGAGCCGAAAATATGAAATACTGGGGAGATGGAGTTTTCTGAAGTCTAATCTATTGCCTCAGTTAGCTCCATGTTGCTAAAATGTGATATTTAGATTAACTTCTTTCTACAATTATTAGGTCTAAGTTTCTATGACAAACTTAATGAACCGCCTTTCTATTTTTGTGGACGGGAACAATATGTTCTACGCTCAACAAAAGAACGGTTGGTTTTTTGATCCTCGCAGGGTGCTCGAATATTTCAAAACTTCGCAGCCGAATGTCATCTTGATCAATGCTTTCTGGTATACGGGTCTGAAAGACCCCCAAGATCAAAGGGGATTTCGAGATGCTTTGATCAGTCTAGGTTACACGGTTCGCACTAAAATTCTTAAGGAATATTACGACGATGCTTCGGGCAGATATTCTCAAAAGGCTAATTTAGACATAGAAATTGTGGTTGATATGTTTAATACCGTGGATCAATACGACCAAGTTGTGCTGTTTAGCGGGGATGGGGATTTTGAGCGGGCGATCGAGCTGCTCCGCTCGAAAAATACTCATATTACTGTGGTATCCACCGAAGGAATGATTGCTAGAGAGTTACGAAATGCTACAGATAGGTATATAGACCTAAATGAAATTAGGGAACATATCGAGAAGATGGATTATTAGTCAGTAGTTAGTAGTTATTAGTCATTAGTCATTAGTCATTAGTTAGTAGTTATTAGTCAGCAGTTATGGGTTATGGGTTATGGGTTATTAATTATTCGTTATTGGCGCGAAACACGGGACTGGTGCTCCCGCCAAAAAACGCATACTTGCTTTCCGATAGGAGCCACCAGTAGCCCAAAATTTTAGACTAAGGTTCAAGTTCCCAGATTCATCTGTGGAGTAAATCTCAAATCTAAAATCTAAAATCTCAAATCTAAAATCGACTGACTGGAGGCTAAAAATCCAGAAAAACGGACAAGTAAAAATCAGGAAAACACTTTTGTAGAGCTATGAAAACTCAACCAAGTCAAGACCGGATTATTATTTTCGATACGACTTTGCGGGACGGAGAACAATCTCCGGGTGCATCTCTGAATGTGGATGAAAAGCTGACGATCGCCCGCCAGTTAGCGAGATTGGGCGTGGATGTGATTGAAGCGGGTTTCCCTTTCACCAGCACGGGAGATTTCGAGGCAGTCCAAAAAATAGCCCGATCGGTTGGCACAGAAAATGGGCCGACAATTTGCGGTTTAGCGAGGGCGAGAAAGGAGGATATTAAAACAGCAGCCGAGGCTCTGAAACCCGCCGTAAATTCGCGAATTCATACGTTTCTGGCTACGTCCGATATTCACTTGGAGTATAAGCTGAAAAAGACGCGGGCTGAGGTTCTGGAAATAGTGCCGGAAATGGTGGCTTACGCTAAGTCTTTTGTGGATGATGTGGAGTTTTCGCCGGAAGATGCTTGTCGATCGGAACCGGAGTTTTTGTATCAGGTTCTAGAACGGGCGATCGCAGCGGGTGCGACTACTGTTAATATTCCCGATACTGTCGGCTATACGACTCCGAGCGAGTTTGGGGCTTTGATTCGCGGAATTAAGGAAAATGTGCCGAATATCGATCGCGCAATTATTTCGGTTCACGGTCACAATGACTTAGGATTGGCTGTTGCTAACTTTTTGGAAGCTGTGAAAAATGGCGCCAGACAGTTAGAATGCACGATTAACGGGATTGGCGAACGGGCGGGAAATGCAGCTCTCGAAGAGTTGGTAATGGCGCTTTACGTGCGGCGCCAATATTATAATCCGTTCTTGGGCCGGCCTGCGGATTCTGAGGAACCGCTGACAAATATTGACTCGCGCCAAATTTATAAAACCTCGCGGTTGGTTTCCAATTTGACGGGGATGTTGGTGCAGCCAAATAAGGCGATTGTGGGGGCAAATGCTTTCGCTCACGAGTCGGGAATTCACCAAGACGGAGTGCTGAAAAATAAGCGGACATACGAGATTATGGACGCTGAGTCGATCGGCTTGACTGAAAATCAAATCGTCTTGGGCAAATTATCCGGCCGTCACGCATTTCAGACTCGCTTGAAAGAGTTGGGTTTTGAAATGGCCGACGATGAGCTAAATAAGGCTTTTGTCAAGTTCAAAGATTTAGCTGACAAGAAAAAAGAGATTACTGATTGGGATTTAGAGGCGATCGCCAATAACGAAGTGCACCAAGCACCGGAACTATTCCGGTTAGAATTGGTGCAGGTTTCCTGCGGCGACAAATCTCGCCCGACAGCAACTGTCACTGTGCGGAATCCGGCGGGCGAAGAATTGACCGATGCTGCGATCGGCACTGGGCCTGTGGATGCGATTTACAGGGCAATTAACCGGGTGGTAAACGTACCCAACGAGTTGATCGAGTTTTCTGTACAATCGGTAACAGCAGGAATTGATGCGATCGGCGAAGTAACAATTCGCTTGCGCCACGAAGGCAAAGTATTTTCCGGTCACTCAGCAAATACCGACATTATCGTAGCCTCCGCAGAAGCATACATCAGCGCTTTAAATCGCCTGTATCAGGCATTGCAGCATAGTGCTGAAAAATCCTCGGAACAGCCAAATCTGATCAGAAATGAAGTTGTTGCAAAAGCACAGCGCTGATAAATTTATTGTCAGCCATTTTTCTTGAAACCAACCGCAGACGAACCCAGATCGAAGCAGATAAATCTCAATTAATCTGCCTTAATCCGGGTTTATCTGCGGTTTAAAATTACTTTTTTTACTAATAACCAAATCTTGAAAAATGCAAGACGAAACCTTAAAAAAAGAGCGGCAATTCCACGATGCTTGGGCATCCACAATCGATATTGACGGCATTCAAGTCAATGATTACTTTGAAGCTTGTACCGCCCCAGAAAATAGATTTATCGTCCAGCAAATGGGCGATATTACAGGCAAACGCCTGTTAGATTTAGGCTGCGGCGCGGGAGAAAACAGCGTTTATTTTGCTAAAAAAGGCGCGCATTGTGTGGCTGCCGACTATTCCCAGGGCATGGTAGACGTTGCTCTGAAATTGGCAGAGAAAAACGGCGTCAAAATAGAGGGCTGCACTGTAAATGCAATGGCGATGGATTTCCCGGACAAGAGTTTTGATATTGTTTACGCTTCTAATTTGCTGCACCATTTGCCGGAACCGGAAAAGGCAATTCGCGAAATGCACCGCGTGCTAAAACCGGGGGGAAAAGCTTGTTTTTGGGACCCGATGAAGCACAATCCCGTGATTAATGTTTACCGCAGAATGGCGACTGAGGTGCGGACGGAGGATGAAAGTCCTTTGGATATTAATATTGTGAAAATTGTTCAATCTTTGTTTTCCGAGACGGCTTACGATACGTTTTGGCTGACATCGCTGTGGATTTTTTTGCGCTTTTATTTGATAGAAAAAGTGCATCCAAATGAGGAGCGTTATTGGAAAAAGATTATCATTGAACAAGAGAGATTGAAACCGGAATACTCTCGATTGGAAGAGTGGGATAGCTTTTTGAAGAAGTTGCCTTTGATGAAGCGCTTGGCTTGGAATTTGGCTGTGGTGGCAACGAAGTAAGACGATTTTAGATTTTAGATTTTGGATTTTCGATTAAAGAATCGGGAATGACTGATGATATCAGTGGTAGGGTGCGTCAGTTTTGAGATTTTAAATCAGCGCCGAAAGTATTATTCTGACGCACCATTTGTTGTCAGGTGCGTCAGTTCCGAGATTGTTTGTTTGGAGCAAAAATAATCACAACTGACCAATAATTTCTTGATGGTACAAGCCCCCGCATTTATCCGTGGAATCAATCCAAAATCGAAAATCGAAAATCCTCAAGAAAGAGCATTTATCTCGCGCAAGTCAATTCTTTAATCTAAAATCTAAAATCTAAAATCGATTGACGCACCCTACTGAAAACTCTAAAAGAAGTACAATAAGTCAAAGCATTTAATTAAGAGGCTAATTATGCCAGAAACTATTACTGCTATCTACGAAAACGGGGTTTTGCGTCCCCTGATTCCTTTGTCATTGAATGATGGGGAAACTGTGCAAATCACAATTGTAGCGGAAGTTTCGCAGGAAGAACTCAAGGGCGATCGCGAAAAGTCGATGATTAAGATGCTTGTAGAGGGGGTGCGTTTGCCAAAGAAACAGGGTAAGCTCGATCGGGCAGAATTAATCAAGCGCGCGCAGCAGTGGCGCGAATTGATGCAAAAAATGGAACCGCTACCAGGTAAGCCTATTTCAGAAATCGTTATCGAGGATCGTGGCCCGTGGTAAATGCTTATTTTCTGGATACTAGCGCTTTAGTCAAACGATACGTGCCTGAAAAAGGCAGTGAGTGGATTTTATCGATTACCGATCCTGCTACAGATAACCATTTAGCTAAGTAGGTCGGTATAAAAAAACAAAGGTAAGTAAAGAAATGTTAACAACTAGAATTGGAACTGAATTTAAAGCGAT
>NZ_JAUBTG010000089.1:0-14889 GCF_036702395.1 Microcoleus sp. D3_18_C2
CTTCTAAGAAGGGTGAATTTATCTCAAAATATACTCACCACTGATGAACAGTGTTCAATAAGATGCGTTCCCCCTGGTTGTGCGAATTGATGTGCGGAAATTTACACCTTTGGTAGCGGTAGCCTGCGACATCGCACTCAGCGGGAGTGAAAGTAAATACCAGATTTAAGTGGTTTGTCAACTTGTCCGTGTCCCGCACTGGTTAAGGTGAGGCGTGAGGGCGCGAACACGCCTTCACCATGTGCCAATTGCGTAAGTTTTGAACTAATAATTAATGACTAATTACTAATGATTATCTTCCTCCGACGACGACATTTTTAATCCGCAAATGGGGGCCGCCGACACTTACCGGCAAGCCACTCTGGCCGCCTTTACCGCAACCGCCGTAGGCATAAACCGAGTCATTTCCTATCGACTCAATATCCTTTAAAGTCTGAAATACATTGCCGCTTAAAGTGACATCGCTCACGGGTTCGGCTAATTTGCCGTCGCGAATCATAAACCCTTGAGCCGCCGCAAAGGTAAACATTTCGCCGTTGGTTTGTCCTCCCAACATCCGCACTGCATAAACTCCTTCGTCAATGTCGGCAACCATTTCGTCAAAGGAATGTTCGCCAGACTCGATCGCAGTATTAGTCATCCGCACCAAAGGCATAAAAGTAGCACTCAGAGCCCTGGCATTTCCCGTCGGACTTTCGCCCATTTTGCCCGCAGTCTCGCGATTGTGCATCCGAGCGGCTAAAACTCCATTTTTAATTAAATGCTTGCACTGAGCGGGCACGCCTTCGTCGTCGTATTTCAAAGTTCCGGGTAATCCCGGCACAGTTGCGTCGTCAATTACATTCAATTGTTCGATCGCCACAGGCTTGCCCAAAGTCAACAATTCCTGCATTTTCGGGTTTTCGTAAATGCCGTCTGCTTCCGACAAATGCCCGAAAGCTTCGTGAATAAAAACCCCCGACAAATAAGGGTCTAAAATCACCGGATACTGACCACCTTTCACCGATTTTGCCTCTAATTGGCCTACAGCTCGAACGGCAGCACTCTTAACACGATCTTCAATATTTGTCAAGACATCGTAATCCGATCGCGAGTGAATCGACTCAAACCCTTGGCGGACGACACCGCCCTCGCCGCGGGCGATCGCTCCGAAACGTCCGGTCACGTCCAAGCGCTCTTGAGCGATGCAAGTCCCTTGAGAATTCACAAAATAAGTAATCCCAAATCTGTCGCTGTAACCTGCCATTGTCGTCTGAATTCGCGGGTCATGATCTAACAGCAACTGATTGTAAGATTCGAGCAATTTCCGCTTTTCGGCTAGAGTAATAGAGCGCGGATCGCGGCCCAATTCCACCGCTACATAATCTTGAATCGGGGTGACATCTGCTAGTAGAGTTTTTTCACTACCAACCAAACGAGATTGCACTACAGCTTCTTCAATGCGGTCTTTTAATTCATCTAAACCGTTAAAAGTTACAAAACTCCAGCCACCTTTGTGACAGGCGCGGATGCCGCCGGCGAGACTAAAACTGCGGTTGACAGCATCTAACTGAGGGCCGCGAAAACTAATCGCAGTTGACTCGCTTTGTTCGAGGCGAACTTCTAGATAATCTACGCGATTGCGGTAAGGTGCGATCGCTTCCATCAACTGTTCTTGCATCAAATTGCCCCTATGAATGATTAGCCGTAGCGCTGAAAAAAATTATTGCTAAACCTATTTTAGCTAATAACTCCCGTCTTTCGGGTGCGCGTTCCCCCACCGGTGTGGTGCGGGAGCATGGCGCGTCCTACCCCATCGAGGGCGAGTCAACCAATTTTAGATTTTAGATTTTAGATTTTAGATTGATCCGTCCTGAGTCTGCGAAAGAATGAATCCGGGGGCTTATGACCACATTACTTTCGGTCAGTCGATTTGAGATTTAAAACTTTTTCCATAGAATTGATGATGAGAGGCTTGGCGGCCCGCGTTCGACGGGCGTCCTCGAACACAACAAACTCGCGCCCGCTTGCGAAAAGCCCGGTATGCCGAAAATTTTGGATTTGCCTAGAGAAATCAAACTAAACTAAATCTATCTAAAGACGTAAAAAAATACCTTAACCCCCGGCAGATGGAATACTTTAAGGTTAAAAAATTCCAAATTTCACCGTATTTAGCAGCTATTTCGGCATCAATAGCAATTTTGGTCGGAGTTGGCATTTTAGATCGATCGGAACAGCGGCGGTTTTTTCACTACAACCGCGCTAGCACCCTCGATCGCCTCAGCACAGTCCGTTCTAAGCTGGAAGGCTCTTTGAATTCCCGCCTGTATTTGATGCGGGGTGTGGGGGCTTACCTTTCCAACAACCCAAACATCACCGAAGCCGAGTTTACAGCGACGGCGAGAATTCTGGTGGCACAGCAACCGGGCATTCGCGCCATAACTTTAGTTAAAGGCACGACGGTCGCTTACATTTATCCGCGGGAGGGAAATGAAGCGGCGATCGGAGTTGACTTGACGGCGCTACCCGAACAGCGGGAAATGGTCAAAGAGGTCATCCGAACCAGAAAAACTTTGCTAGCCGGGCCCGTGAAATTATTGGAGGGGGACGAGACTTTCATCAGCCGATCGCCGATTTTTCTCACACCCTCCGGTGTCGAGGCAGAAACAGGAGTTTACTGGGGCTTGACAGGCCTGATCATCGACAAAAATACCCTCATTGAGGAAGCAGGACTCAACGACTCCTCAGCGAAGCTGCAATACGCTCTGCGGGGCAAAGACGGTTCGGGAGCCTCCGGCCCTGTGTTTTTCGGTGACGGGTCAATTTTTGAGCAGAATCCCGTGCTGCTGGAAGTGACTTTGCCCAACGGTTCCTGGCAGTTGGCAGCAATTCCGGCGGGAGGATGGCCTGCGAATTCGCCGTTTCGGGGGTGGGTGATCTTTGGAGGCGACTTGCTGGCACTTTTGACTGGGGTGGCAGTTTTTAGCGGGGTGTACGGCCGTGCGAAACTGCGGGAGAGCGAAGTTAAGTACCGGCAATTAGTTGAGAATGCTAACAGCATGATTGTGCAGTTAGACAGTGAAGGTAATATTACTTTTTTTAACGAGTTTGCTGAAACTTTTTTCGGGTATTCAGAAGCAGAAATCATCGGCAAAAGTGCGATCGGCACAATTATACCGAAAACAGAGTTATTTGAAAGTGACCTCGCGACAAAGATTCGAGACTGTTTGGCACAGCCGCAAAAATACTTCCAAAACGAAAATGAAAACATCCGCAGAAATGGAGAAAGGGTGTGGATAGCGTGGACAAATAAACCTTTACTAGATGCGAAGGGAAATGTGGCAGGGCTGCTTTGTATCGGGACGGATATTAGCGATCGCAAACAAGCTGAAATCGCCCTGCAAGGTTCTGAAGCGGAACTTCGAGCTTTGTTCGCTGCCATGAACGATGTAATTTTCGAGATTGATATTGAGGGACGCTTGCTGAAAATTGCCCCGACAAATCCAGAATTATTGTACAAGCCACCGGCGGAATTTTCCGGGCAAAAAATCAGCGAATTATTCGAGCCAGAAATGGCAGATATTTTTCACGATAAAATTCGCACCGCCCTTGCTAGAAATCAAACCTGTACTTTTGAATATAACCTGGAACTTGCCAGCGTACAAACGTGGTTTGCCGCTACCATTTCGCCAATGAAAGAAAACACGGCTCTGTGGGTAGCCCGCAACATTACGGAGCGCAAGCAAGCTGAAAATTGGTTAACGGGTCAAAAACAAATTTTAGAAATGATTGCTAAGGGTGCTTCTCTGGGCGATACTTTAAATACTTTAGTTAAAATTATCGAGCAGCAATCTAGAGATGTCATCGGTTCGATATTGCTTCTAGCTCCAGACGGAAAACATTTGCTGCACGGAGCCGCGCCCAGTTTGCCCGACAGTTACAATGCTGCTATTCATGGCATAGCCATCGGGCCGGATGTCGGTTCCTGCGGCTCTGCTACCTTTAGCCGCCAACAGGTAATCGTTACAGATATTGCCAGGGATCCTTTGTGGGAAAATTATCGAGATTTAGCCTTGAGTTTTGGACTGAGAGCTTGCTTGTCTACTCCTATTTTCTCATCTCAGGGTCAAGTTTTGGGGACTTTTGGAATGTATTATTCCCAACCGCGCTACCCCAAAAACTTTGATCTGCAATTGATAGAAGCGTCGATTAATTTAGCAGGAATTGCGATCGAACGCAACCAGGCAGAAGAAAGTCTCAAACAGCTCAATCAAGAACTCGAAAATAGAGTGAAACAGAGAACTGCTCAATTGATGCAAACTGAAGAACGCTGGCAGTTAGCACTCAAAGGCAACAATGACGGCATTTGGGACTGGAACTTGCAAACCGGTGAACTTTTTGTTTCCGATCGCTTTAAGGAAATCACTGGTTACGAAGATAGTGACATTAGCGATTACAATAATACATGGAATACGAATTTACATCCCGATGATTTAGTGAGTTCTCAGCAACTTCTTCAAGAACACTTGGAGAGAAAAACGCCTCATTACATCACCGAATACCGCTTGTGGTGCTATAACCGCGCTTACAAATGGATATTGAGTCGGGGACAAGCTTTGTGGGACGCATCTGGAAAAGCAGTCCGCATGGTAGGTTCAATTACTGACATTACGGAACGCAAACAAGCAGAGGAAGCACTGCGGGAAAGCGAGGCAAAATTCCAAAAGCTGTCTGCTAATTTGCCGGGAATCATTTATCAATTTTTGTTGCGTGCAGATGGCTCTTCCTGTTTTCCTTACATAAGTGCTGGTTGCCGAGAACTTTTTGAGTTAGAACCAGAATATATTATTAAAAATGCGGCTGTGCTAACAGATTTGGTTCATCCCGACGATCGCGACAATTACGACGAATCTATTGCTATTTCTGCCCAAAATCTGCAACCTTGGCAGTGGGAAGGACGGCTGGTACTACCTTCAGGCAAAATTCGCTGGTTTCAGACAAATTCGCGTCCTGAAGCTAAGGAAAACGGCGATATTCTTTGGGACGGCATCACCGTTGATGTTACCGATCGCAAACAAGCTGAATTAGAATTGCAAGAAAGCCAGCAGTTTATTCAAAAAGTAGCCGAGGCTACTCCCGGTATTTTGTATCTATACGACTTGGAAGAACAGCGAAATATCTACACGAATACTTCACTGTTCGGGCTTTTGGGATATACCCTTGACGACATTACAGCGATGGATTCGTCACTCATGCCTCAGTTGATCTACCCCGAAGATTTGCCTAAAATTGTGGAACATCACGCGAGCTTTGCAGAAGTTGAAGATGGCGAAACTAGGGAAATTGAGTACCGGGTACAGGGAGCATACGGTCAATTGTTGTGGCTGCAAAGCCGGGATACTATTTTTAGTAGGAATGCGGAGGGTCAGGCTAAGGTAATAATTGGAGTTTCCCAGGATATTACGACTCGCAAGCAAGCAGAGGAAGCACTGCGGCAAAGCGAGGAACGAGAAAGAGAAAAAGCCAGAGATTTAGAGTCAGCGCTGCGGTCATTGCGCTCTACTCAAACTCAACTCATTCAAACAGAAAAAATGTCTTCTTTGGGGCAATTAGTGGCTGGGATCGCTCACGAAATTAATAATCCCGTTAATTTCATTCACGCTAACATTGATTATCTCAACCAGTATACTACACAGTTGCTGGATCTTGTTACTCTTTACGAACAGGAGTATCCCGCTCCTAATTCAAAAATTGTCGATCGCATTGAAGAGATTGATTTGGATTTCATGGCTGAGGATTTAAGAAAAGTTATGGGTTCGATGCAGGTAGGAAGCGAGCGCATCCGGCAAATTGTATTGTCCCTCAGAAATTTTTCGCGACTGGACGAATCGGCAATGAAGCCGGTGGATATTCACGAGGGAATTGAGAGCACTTTGTTAATTTTGCAGCACCGCTTGAAGAGTCGGGACAGCCGCCCGGAAATTGAAGTAATTAAGGAGTTCGGGAAACTGCCGCTGGTGGAGTGCTATGCCAGCCAACTGAATCAGGTGTTTATGAATATTATTGCTAATGCAATTGATGCTATTGAAGAGCGATATCACCAGTTATCGGTTCCACAATCAGAGACAAAGAGTGGCCGCATTACTATTTCCACTGGTGTAACCCCCCAGAACACTGTGAGGGTAGAAATTTCGGACAACGGTACGGGTATTCCCGATGGGATAGTCGATCGCATTTTTAACCCGTTTTTTACTACGAAAGCTGTGGGGAAAGGTACGGGGTTGGGAATGTCTATCGCGCACTCGATTGTGGTGGAAAAGCACAAGGGTAAGATTGAGTGCATTTCTTCCATAGGATGCGGAACAACTTTTCAGATTGAGATTCCGATCGACAAAGTGTATAAATAGTAGGGCGTCAGTCGATTTTAGATTTTAGATTTTAGATTTTAGATTTGAGATTGACTCCGCAGTGGTAGGGTGCGTCAGTCGATTTTAGATTTTAGATTTGAGATTGACTCCGCAGTGGTAGGATTCGTCAGCAGAGCCTGATTTTCAGGCGCGCAGCCAGGGGCCATAAGCTGACTCACCCTACAATTTAAAGACTAAAATAGACGGAAGCTGCTAACGAAGCGGTGCTGCATCAAACCTTTAATTGTATAAAAATTGACATGATGGGATTAATCCTGGAAGCCCTGCAAGCAATGGGACACAATGTCCGCTGGATGTCTTGGAATTTGTTTTTGGGTTTAGTGCCGCTGGGCCTGAGTTTTTGGCTGTTCCGCAAACCTCGATCGCGCTGGCTGCTGTGGGGTACGGGCTTTCTCCTAGGCGCTACTTTTTTGTCCAGTACGCGCCCTGTTTTTGCGTATCTGAGGCACATAGTGCAAGATGTGGGCAAAACTTACGTTTTGGGGGCGATCGCGATTACACTGGCACTGATGGCTGTAGACATCTGGGTACTGCGGCAGCGCGGAGTTCGCTCTCTCCGGTGGTGGGGCGGTTTTTTCTGGTTTATCGCATTTTTACCCAATGCGCCCTACGTTTTAACTGATATCATTCACCTGATCCGCCAGATTAAAGAGGGGAACTCGGTGTGGACTGTGACTCTGGCTTTGATTCCCCAATATCTCGCGTTTATGCTGGCCGGGTTTGGAGCTTACGTGCTGTCGGTGATGAATTTGGGTTACTATTTGAAGCAACAGGGTTTGAGTAGATTTATCCTGGTAACGGAGATAACTATACACGCACTTTCGGCGATCGGCATCTATTTAGGGCGATTTATCCGCTTCAACACTTGGGACATTCTGACTAACCCCGATGCGCTGGTTAACAGTGTAATGAACGATTTGATAGGCAAGCGTCCGGTTTTAGTAATGGCTGTCACTTTTGTAGTAATTGCTGTTTTGTATTGGCTAATGAAACAAGTAATTTTAGGGATTAGCCAGCGATTTTACCCCAGTAAATTGCAGTCGGACTTGGCCGGCGATAGCGCAACTTCTTCCAGCTAGAGAGATTTTAGATTTGAGATTAAAGAATTGATTTAACAGATGAATATAAGAGCTTGAACAAAGCTCCCAAATTTTGGGTCTCCACCAGTTAACTCGGAAAACCAGTTTCCGTCTTTGGGTGAGACAAAATTTTTCGTGAAACTCCGACATAAATTACTGCTGCCGTTTGTCACAATACTTGATATGTTAGAACAGTCAAAGTAGTTTTGTAAACAGCAAAGATGAATCGATTTGACCGTCAGTTGTGGCAGAGATTTATTGCGATAGCTCAACCTTACTTTTATCCTTTAGAGCCTGGGAGTGGCAGAATCTTTTTAGGATTAGTGATGCTGTTGTTGATATTTCTCTTCGCTGCGATGTTTGTACTCGTCAGCGCTGTATGTTTGGGTACTCAAGTCTTATTTCCCGAATTTGTCAATAGTATTGCAGCCGGCTTAGTTACTTTGTTGAAAGGAATTATTAATTCGCCCGCAATTGCGATCGTGGCTTTAATGTTAATTCTTCCTTTCAGCGCTTTTGTCTGGTTCAAAGACAGATTGACACCGCACTGGCAGCCCTGGGCTTTATTGACTTTGCTGCTGTTTTTGTCGCTGTCAGTCAGTGGTATGAATGTAATAATTAGTTACGTCGGTAACTTTTTTAACACAGCACTAGCTAAGAAAGACCAGCTCAATTACTGGAAGTATCTGTTTGTGTATGCAGGGGTTTTTATAGTCGGCACTCCCATTGTGGTAATTTACCGGTATACCGAAGATAAATTGGGTATCTACTGGCGGGAGTGGATGACTAATAAGTTCCTCGATAAGTATTTTCAGAATCGGGCTTATTACGAAATAAATTTACACAAGGAAATCGACAATCCAGACCAGCGAATTTCCGAAGATGTCCGCTCTTTTACCCGGACAAGTTTGTCATTTATGCTGCTCATCCTTGGTTCAATAGTTAATATTATATCTTTTACTGGTATCCTGTGGTCTATCTCAAAACAACTTTCGATTTTTCTGATTATCTATGCTATTGTGGGCACGACAGCTACTCTAGTTTTTGGTCAAAGATTAGTACCTCTGAATTTCGAGCAACTTAAAAAAGAAGCAAATTTTCGCTACGGACTGGTTCACATTCGCGACAACGCCGAATCTATTGCTTTTTATGGAGGCGAGGAGCAAGAATCATTTCAAATAAAGCAGCGATTTGTGGAAGTATTCCGCAATTTTAATTTGCTAATTGGTTGGCAGCGAAACTTGGATTATTTCACAACTGGATACGGATATGCTGTTGTGATTATTCCGGCTTTGTTTCTAGCTCCAACTTATTTTGCAGATCAAAATGGTACAATCGAGTTTGGAGATATCACTCAAGCTGGTTTTGCTTTCACTCAGGTTTTGCGCGCTTTTTCTGTGATTGTAACTCAGATTGAGCCGCTGAGTTCTTTTGCAGCTAGTATCAATCGTTTGACTGTATTTACAGATACTCTGGAAGCGAAACAAGCGGTATCTCGTCCTGGAGGAACTGCTATAGATGTAGTAGTAGATTCTCAGTTGACACTGGAGCACGTTACTTTAGATACTCCGCAGCATCAAAAGACTTTAATTAGGGATTTGTCGGTAGCAGTGCAGCCCGGTGAAGGACTGTTAATTGTCGGACAAAGCGGTGCTGGGAAGAGTTCTTTGCTGCGGGCAATTGCGGGTTTGTGGGACGCGGGAACGGGGCGTTTAGCGCGACCGGAATTGGGGGAAATGCTGTTTTTGCCGCAGCGTCCTTATATGATTTTGGGTAGTTTGCGATCGCAACTTTTGTATCCCCATACCAGCAGCGAGGTTGATGAGGAAAAATTGCGCCGCGTTTTGGCATCAGTAAACTTAGCAGATTTGCCGGACAGATTGGGCGGTTTTGATGCGAATTTAGATTGGGGTGAGATTTTGTCGCTGGGAGAACAGCAACGTTTAGCTTTTGCTAGATTGTTATTGACGGAACCCAGATACGCTATTGTGGATGAGGCGACAAGTGCTTTGGATTTGAAGAACGAGCAATATTTATACGAGCAGTTGCAAGCCACTAAAACTACGTTTGTGAGTGTGGGCCACCGATTGAGTTTAGTGAAATATCACCAGCAGGTTTTGGAACTTATGGGCGATGGGAGTTGGCGGCTGCTTTCTGCCCGAGAATACCGCGCTAGTGCGACAATTTTTGGCTGATATAGGGCTGCTTTCAAAAATTGTAAATTGACCCGGTTTTTGGTTCGCGGTGGGTGGAGGCGCGGTTGGAGATTTATCGTTTGGTTCTACAGATTAATCGCCGCGCCTCCACCCACCCTACAATAGGTTCTACTAAAGTTGCATTCTTTGTTTAAATTCACATCTTGCACCATTGTCAAGAACAGGCTTTCCAGCCTGTTTCACAATAAAATTTATCTCTTGTGGAACAGGCCGGAAAGCCTGTTCCTAAGCAAGTAATTGAGAATGGTGCAAGATATCAGTTTAAACTGGTATCACAATGGATAATTGGGTATAAATATCTAAATCTGTCTAAACAACTAAAAGCAAGCTGAACGTTGACTGATTCGATTCAATTGCTCGCCCGCGAGAACTCACACAATATAATAGAAGATAGATTTTTAGTATAGACGAGATTCCTACCTTGACTACTCCGATTCCTCAAAACTTTGTGCAAACGATCGCCAAACAACGCGGTGTCACAGATGCCGAGTTAGAAACTGTGTTTATGGCTCTCGACGGTCAATCTACGGCGACGATCGCAACCAAGCTTGGCATTAGCGACATCGCCGTTCGCAAAAGACTAGGCGAAGTTTACAAAAAGTTTCAGATCGGGGGGAATGGCCCTGGAAAGCTTTCGGAATTGAGGCATCAGTTGCTGTTTTCATACCACATCGATCGGGGAACGAGCGATTTTAGTGGAGGTAAAGGCTCTCTATTGAAGATGGCCATCGGACACCGACAGGAAGATTGGGGCCAAGCACCGGATGTTTCGGTTTTTTACGGACGGACTGAAGAATTAACTACTTTAAAGCAGTGGATTGTATCAGATAATTGTCGCCTGGTAGCGCTGCTTGGTTTGGCTGGTAGCGGCAAAACAACTCTGTCGGTGCAGTTGGCCTCACAGGTACAGAATGAGTTTGATTTTGTGATTTGGCGATCGCTGCGATCGACACCCGCACCATCCGACTTCCTAGGAAGCTTAATTCAACTTTTTTCTAACCAACAAAAACCCGATGTGCCGTTAGGGGATCTCGCCCCTACGGGGGCTACGCCAACGAAGAGGATCGACCTCAACAGCAAAATTTCGCGCTTGGTCGAGTATCTGCGAAAACACCGCTGTCTGGTAATTTTAGACGATTTTGAAGCGGTTCTCAAACCCGAAGAATTAGCGGGACACTATCGCGAAGGCTGCGAAGGATATCGAGATTTAATTGTGCGGCTCGGTGAGGTCAATCACAATAGCTGTTTACTGCTAGTTAGTTCGGAAGAGCCTACGGAACTGGCTTTGCTGGCGGGAGAAAAAGTGCGGTCTTTAAAACCTGCTATTTCCTCGGAAATAGCGCGGGAAATTTTCCAAGAAAAAGGTTTGTCGCCTCAAGATCGAGAGTTGGAAATCTTGTTATCCCGGTACGGAGGCAATCTGTTAGCCTTAAAGATTGTAGCGACAACAATTAACGAGTTTTTCGAGGGGAATGTTTTAAAGCTTTTGGAAGCTACGGCGTTATTTATTGAAGAACATATCAGCAATTTGCTGGCGCAACAGTTCGATCGAATGTCGAGTTCAGAACAAGAGATTGCCTACTGGATTGCTATTGCTCAAATCCCGATTTCCCTGGCGACTTTGCGAGAGCAGATGTTGGTCAATTCATCGCTTTCGGATTTGCTAAAAAATCTCGATTCTCTAGGTCGTCGCTCGCTGATTGACAAAATTAGTGAGGGCGGGGAAACTGTTTTTATGCTTCAGCCTTTGATCGTGCAATATGTGACGGATAGATTAGTCGATCAGATTCGAGCGGAGGTTTTGGAGACGGTTAAGACCCAAGGAATAGAAAGAATGCGGCTGTTGAAAACTCACAAATTGAGCATCAACATTGCTAAACGGAAAGGGGATAAAGGCGAACCAAGTCGCTCTATTTTAGCATTAGTAAAAAATCGGTTGCAAGTGTTGTTTGTGAAGACGACAGGCTTTGAAGAACCGCTAAATATCTTGAAAAAAGTAGCCTCTGATCTCGATGATAAATCGATTCTTGAGGTGGGATATGCTAGGGAGAATCTGGCGCAGATTATTTCTGAAATTCAGCGCTAAGAAAAAAGCGATCGCCCTTTGACAAAAGCGATCGCCCAATTTTCAACAAAAACAGAGTTCGAGAAAATTATTTGACAATGCCAAAAACCGATGCAGATTCAGCCCCTGTAATTTTGTCCAAAGCAGGCGATTTTTGAGCTTGGGCAATTTTGGGAACCAAAAGTTGATTCGCATAAATCCGAGGATTTTGTTGAGCAATTTGGATGTAAGATTGGCGGACTTCTGCGTTGACTGCGACAGTCTTGGCATCGTAGACTTGCATCGCCATGTTGGGATAAAAACCAATGCCGACAATCGGTATCAAAAAGCAAAATGCGATCGCCACTTCCCGAGGTTTAGCATCAATAAACGGTGCATCACCCGGCAAAACGCAACTATTACCGAAACAAACCGCTTCATCCAGATTGTTTCTTTGATTCTGCAGATTTAGATCCTCAAGGTCGCAAGCCGCTAGTGTCCCACAGTTGTAAAATAACTGTCGCAGCATCGAGAGCAAATAAATCGGCGTCAAAATCAGTCCTACTGCCGCCAGGAACACTGTCACCGCGCGGAAAGAACCGCTGTACATATCGCTAGTTGCGACGCCCACAAACACGGACAATTCGCTAGCAAAACCGCTCATTCCGGGGAGTGCCAAAGATGCCATCGCGCCTGCGGTAAACAAGGCAAACACTTTCGGCATGACTTTCCCAATCTCGCCCATCTCGTCCATGATCATTGTATGGGTGCGATCGTAAGTAACGCCAGCCAGGAAAAACAATACTGAGGCGATTAAACCGTGGGAAATCATTTGCAACAGCGCCCCGTTGATTCCCAAATCCGTGAAGGAAGCAATACCCAACAACACGAATCCCATGTGAGAAATCGACGAATTCGCTAAGCGGCGCTTCATGTTCGATTGGCCGAAGGAATTCAGCGCGCCGTAGATAATATTGACCACGCCGAGCACCGCCATAATCGGTGCAAAGTAAACGTGTGCTTGGGGAAGAAGTTCCAAATTCAGGCGAATCAGTCCGTATCCGCCCATTTTCAGCAATACGCCGGCCAGAATCATCGACACGGGAGAAGATGCTTCGCCGTGGGCATCAGGTAGCCAAGTGTGGAAGGGGAAAATCGCCAGTTTCACACCGAAGGCAATCAGCAATCCCGCATAAAGGAATAATTCTAAACCCAGTGGGTAGTCCTTCAAGCCTAGTTCTACCATGTCGAAGGTGGGAGTGCCTCCGCCGTAGAATGCCATTGCCAAGGCAGCTATCAAAATAAAGATGGAAGCGCCTGCGGTGTAAATCAAGAATTTGGTAGCTGCATAGCGACGGTTTTGTCCGCCCCAAATCGAGATTAACAGGTACACCGGAATTAGTTCTAGTTCCCAGACAATGAACAGCAGCATGATGTCTTGGGCGACGAAAACTCCTATTTGTGCGGAGTACATCACCAGCATCAGGAAGTAGAATAGTCGTGGCTTGCGATCGACTTCCCAGGCTGCAAAGATTGATAGCGTCGTCACCAATCCCGCCAACAGTACCAACGGCACTGACAGTCCGTCAACGGAAACAGACCAGTTGAGACCTAAAGAAGGTATCCAGGAATATTGCTCTACGATTTGGAAAGTAGAGATGCTTGGATCGTAATGAGTCCAAAACACCCAGCACATTAATACAAAATCTGCAATACCTACGCCTAGGGCATACCAGCGAATGGTTTTGCCGTCTGTATCGGGCAGAAAAGGGATGGCGAGGGAAGCTAGGAGGGGTAGGATGACAATTGCGGTCAGCCAAGGAAATTGATCCGCTATCATATTGAGAATAAATACTTAGTTGGAAGTTACCAAAATTATAATACTAAATTTAATTAAAACTTAAGATTTATTCATAAATATTTTTTATATCCCGATAAACGCGGACAAAAATATCACGAATTGCTACACACGTCAAGGGTTATTCGATTTTTGATTTTCGATTCAGGACTTACGAACAACAAAATATAGCGTTTTGTAGGCGCAATCTGCCTGTGGTGGCGCCTATTCTGGTAGAGGGTTGGTTAAAAGTGGAGTTTTTCATAGGGCGGAGTTGCTCTGACGGATAGTTCTGGTAGTTTCTCGATGGGATGGGGCGGGTTTATCTGATTTGTCGGTGGGTGTCATATATTTCGGTGAACCCGCCCCTTGCAAGCTCCAAGTAACGCCTGAGCATTCCATCAAAATTGATGCAACCCTTCAGGCATTCGCTAATGCTTGTGAATACGTGAATCAAACTGTGCCACCAACCCTGACAAATGAATTGGCGATGCAATCAGCAGGTATAAGCTGTTGTGCATTTAAATTGTATGTTGAGGGCGGGCAAGATGCCCACCCCACAAAAGTGAAAATTTATCTTACCCTGCAATTTAAATGCGGATTAGCTTATCACAATGTCAGAGAGATGTTTGGACTTTCGGCGCAGTTGGCAATCCATGCTATTAGACGGGTTTCTGGTAACAGAAAAACAGCTAAAAAAGATGGGAAGCCTGTTAACAACTTTGCTCCTACTAGCGTCACTTACGATACCCGTATCTTTTCTTTTAGGGAAAAAGATTGGACAGTAAGTTTGACTACTACTGGTGGTAGGGAACGGTTTGTACTGGCTATCGGAAACTACCAACTTGGATTGCTGAAAGGTCAAAACCCCAAGACTGCTACTTTGTGCAAACGCAAAATGGCAGGGGAGCATCCCGATTTTGTAAAAGTGCTATCCAGAGAGGATAATAGGTAGAGCGTCAACGGAAGCGTGAACTGCATTTGTAGGAGGAGTGGCTATGACCCCTGAACAGAAGGAGCGTTTAAAAGCTTGTGCTGCTGAGATTGCCGAGATTATGTACACAAATACTCCGGTCTCAGAATTATCAAGTCTGGAAACAATCGAAAAGCATATTCGAGAGCAATGGCTAGAATTAGTCGGGCCCGAGGTTGGTTTTTTTTTATCAAACAGGCAACAGGAACAGAATCAGGACGGTCTCGCACAGTAAAAAGTTGCATTGGTAAGCTAATAATTACTGAAAAACAAGCCGAAAAATTGGGAGTCAAAAAATCTACTCGTTTAGCTCCATTATTTGAAAAATGCTGC
>NZ_JAUBTG010000090.1:0-14700 GCF_036702395.1 Microcoleus sp. D3_18_C2
CGTCCCGCCCGTCCTTTCTGGGCGGGCGGGACGCCCATCCCACAAGAAAAAAGGGAAATTATTTAATTGACGATCCTAAAATCCCAAATCTAAAATCTAAAATTCTGTTAAAGCCATCCCCGCAGACGATAAACGATTAAGCCGATGTATTCTTTCAAAGCTTTAGTTGACTGGTTTAACTGATAGGTGTCCGGCAATAAATCCAAGGCGACTGATTGCCAATTGCTTTGGGATGCTGCGATATCCTGCTGTGTGATCTGAAAGTCTGTTGGTGCGGCAATTGCTTTTATTCCCTGACGCTGGAAAATTAAGAGCGATCGAGTCATGTGCATCGCCGATGTCACTAGCAAAACCGGCCCTTTTATAGCTTTAGCATCTAAAATTTTCCGCACGTTGACGGCATTTTGATAAGTGTTGTGTGAATCGGGGTCTTGCAGAATTGCTGATGCCGGTACGCCCATTGTTTGGGCAATTTCTGCCATGTCTGCCGATTCGGGAGGCCCGCCACCTTTCCAATCTACTCTACCGCCACTAAGAATGAGCAGAGAAGCTTTGCCTTGCCGATAAAGTCGGGAACCGTAGATTATTCGATCGCCCGCTTCCGCTAATTCTACCCAAGGACGGGGAGGTAAAGCTGCTTTGACACCACCGCCCAAGACGATAATCGCTTCAGCTTGAGGGAGTTCGGCGGTTGGTAAGTTTTGCCATTCGAGCGATCGAACTAACGATTTTGAAACCCAACCGCTACTTCCGAGAAGTAAAATAATTAGAGCCGCAGCAATTGGCGCCGCCGCCCATTTCGGACGCTTCCAAAGTGTGATTAAAGCCGCCATCATTAACAGGCAACTCAACCCCAAAGGATAAATAAACAGCGGCAAGAGTTTCGACAGAAATACAAACATTCAATGAGAAATTGGCATTGGGAATTGGGCATTGGGCATTGGGCATTAGTGACTTTTAACTGTTAACTAATGACTAATGACTAAAGCTAGCGCCGATCCTCTGGTCCAGATAACCAGCCAAAAAATGTAGCAGCATCACCCCTAGAGGTTTTGCTATATTTATGGGCGTCCGTTTGCACTACTTCTTTATTGAGGATAGCATCCGAGGTTTTGTCCTTGGAATTTATATTCGGGTTGAGTAGTAATTCGTTGTGCCACCAAGCGACAATTAAACCTGCTGCCACGCCACCGATGACACCCAAGCCGAGACTCAGGACTAGCGTACATCCTACTAAGCGAAACCCAACGGTAAACAACACAAACCATATCAGCGCGGGGCTAAAGCCCTTGGAGTCTCCGGTAAATTTTGGCATAAGCTGCAACTTTTTTTTGTAATAAAACAGAAAGATATTTACAATATTAGCAGACAAGTAAGATTGCCAAGGGCGATCGAACTGCAACTACTCCCCACAAATCAAGTTTAATTGTACCTCTAAGTCTTGTAGGGTATCTATAATGTTTACAGAAATTTGCTCTAATTCTGTAAAAGGTTCAAAAGCTGCTTGCTGCGAGTTCAATAATTCTGCCGTCGCGTCGGCAATATCGCCCCGGCGCTGTTGCAGTCGTTCTCGCAATACTTCAAGTGGTGCGGTACAGTAAATGATTTGCAAGGGTAAGCCGTGGGATTGAGCCTGATTCATCGCATCGGTTCTCCAGTTTGGGCGATCGAACTTTGCATCTAAAATCACATCCCAACCTCGGTCAGCCAAAATTATCCCCAACTTTAACAATCTACCATAAGTCTGTGCCGTCATTTCATCCGAGTACAAATCTGGCCCCCCGCGTTCATTTAAAGAAATTCCGCCTAAATGTTTGCGAACAGCATCGGATCGAATGTGAATTGCCCCAGTGCGGCGAGCCAAATATCGAGCCGCTGTACTCTTGCCAGAACCCGATAAACCCGACATCAAAGTTAACTTTCCCCGGCGCGGTTTTGTGTATTGCCAAGCCAGTTTATAGTAATGAGCTGCTGTCTGTGAAATCTCGGCTTTTTGGGCAGTTGAAATAGCAGAATCGTCCAACATTAACGAAGTTACTTTTGCTCTAACATAAGCTTGACGGCTCAAATACAGAGGTAACAGTTGCAGTCCTTCCCAATCCCCTGTTTGTTCGATGTAAGTATTCAGAAAAGCATTACCCAAGTCTCTGCGACCCCGCGATTCCAAATCCATTACTGTAAAAGCCACATCGTACATCACATCAACAAAGCGAAAAGGCTCGTTAAATTCAATGCAGTCGAATAGCAATATTTTCTCTTGCCACAATGCTATATTTCGCAAGTGCAAATCTCCGTGGCACTCGCGAATTTTATTATTGGCAATCCGCAGATTAAATAACTCTTGATTTTTCTCAAAAAACGTATCAGTATAATCTTTAGTTTCCTGATATTGTGTCTGAGTCTGCGGCCCGCCGATATATTTTTGCGAAATCAGGTAATTGTTGTCTATTGCTGTGCGAATCTGACTGACTTCGCCAAATGTGCGAATGTAGCTATTACTAATTGCCGTGCTGTGAAAATTGGCAACTTCCCGCCCTAAGTCTGCCATAAGTTGCTCGGTCAACATTCCGCGTTCCAACAAACTGAGCAACAGCGAATGTTGAGGAAATTCCCGCATTTTCAGCACATATTCTACAGCAACTTCAGCCGGAGTTAGAGCAGGTAATTTGCTGCCAAATTGAAACGAATCCCCAATTTTAACAATTGGCAAAACTTCTAGATAAATTTCCGGTGCAGTGCGTCGGTTCAGCAGCAATTCTTCGTTGCAGAAATGGTGCCGTTTTTCCAATGTTGAATAGTCCAAAAATCCAAAATTGACAGGTTTCTTGATTTTGTAAGTATAATCTCCTGTCAGCAGGACAAAGGAAGCGTGAGTCTGAATTAGCTGCACTGGTTCTGTCACCCCGTGCGGGTAAAAACCGGGCTGCAACATTTGCTGAATCAGAGGTGGGAGACAAGTCATAGCGATTTTAGATTTTGGATTTTAGATTTTAGATTGGGGATTTTGGATTGTGAATTTTAGATTTTAAGTTGGGGACTTTAGATTGGGAGTGGGGATGTTGACTTTAATCCGATTTATTATAGAGTTGATAGTTAGTGTAAAAAAAAGCAGCGATGACAGAAAATAATCAAGAATCTGGTTCCGTGGATGTGTTTGGCGTGGGAAATGCCCTGGTAGACATCCTAGCATTGGTGGAAGATGAATTTGTACTCGGCCACGGGCTGAATCGCGGCGGGATGACGCTGATGAATTCGGAAACCCAGGGGGGGATTTTGCACGATTTAGAACACAATTCGCTGCAAATGCGATCGGGCGGTTCGGCGGCAAATACGATGATTGGTTTGGCTCAGAGTGGCGGTAAAGCGTATTATTCGGGGAAGGTTGCTAAGGATACTAACGGCGAATTTTATCGGCAAGATTTGCTGGCGGCGGGGATTGATTTTAACGTGCATCCTGCTGCTGAGTCGAACGGGCCTACGGGTACTTGTGTAGTGCTGACTACGCCGGATGCGGAACGCACGATGTGTACTAATCTGGGGGTTTCTACTACTCTGGCTGCGACTGATATTGATGTCGATCGACTGGCTCACTGCAAGTACAGTTATGTTGAGGGCTATCTTTGGGATGCTCCCGATCCGAGAAAGGCTAGCATTGAGACGATGGAACAGTCTAAGCGTCTGGGCGTGAAGGTGGCTTTTACTTTTTCGGATGGCTTTTTGGTCGATCGATTTGCTGATGATTTTCACAAGGTGGTTTCGGAATATTGCGATGTAATTTTTTGCAATGCTGATGAAGTTCGGAGCTTTTTTAAGGAGGAATCTCTGGAAGAGTGCGCTCGGAAAATGAGCGAGATTTCGGATTTGGCTTTTATCACGAATGGGGATAAAGGCTGCATGGTGGTGGAGAACAAACAGATTGTTGATGTGGCTGGATTTCCGGTAAAGGCGATCGATACTGTGGGTGCTGGGGATGCTTTTGCGGGGGGTGTTTTGTTTGGAATTACTAACGGTTTGAGTTCTGTACAAGCGGCGCGCTGGGGCAATTATTTGGCTTCTAGGGTGGTGCAGATTCATGGGCCTCGGCTTGAGGGTTCTCAGGCTCATCTTTTGAGTGAGGTGATTTCTGGCTAGGAATTGAAATGGGCGATCGCACTTTTTGTGTTAAGGGCGATCGCACTTTTTTTAACCACAGACGAGCGCTGGTTTTTGTCAATTTTGCAGAATGTATTGACTGATAATATTTTTGAGTTCTTGAGGAGCTTCTTTGGCAATCGCCGCTCCTAAATCTGGACGCACAACCCACCACCAAACCAGTTGTTCTAAACGAGCGGGAGGATTTTCATTAGGACACAATTCGATCGTACTTTCATTGACACCAATAATGTTAGCACAAAGGTCATTAGCAATGCTAACACGAGCGTCTAGATTTTCAAACTGTACGATGTCTTGCCAGCTAATTTCATTGGGAATAGAATTGAGGATTGATTGGATATCTAGAGTCAGCATTAAACTGTTCCTCCGAAAGCTATAATAACTCTAATGCCAAAGTCTTGTTGTTCTGCAAAAGATTGAGTGCTGAGCCACCCTCTCACGGTTAGAGTATTCGTACCTGTTAATTCTGGTTGGACGGAGTTGTAGAAATTGGTAATTTCCTGATGAATTGACCCAGTACCGTGTTCTAGCCGGACGAGATTGCCTGTATTGTGTATTGCTTCTGCCCCGAATCTCTGTAAATTTGATGTTGTTTGCCCAACTATATGATGCCACGCTAACCCCGATCCTGCCACCCCGATCGTTCTTTTAAATTCACCAAAGGTTTGAAAGCCTTGTCCGGGTGTTATGGGTGAGATGACAGTCCTTGATTCTAGTTCTCTAGCTAGTCGTCTCGCTATTTCTCGTCGAGTTTCGTCGGTCATTTATGCGAGTTAGATTTCACTACTTTGATTTAATTTTACGATCGTTTATCACGCTTAAATCCCGATCGGCATATTCCGAAAAGTCACCCAAATCGTGTACTTCACCTTTAGCTGCTTGTGCGAGGCCGCACTTGACTGAGGCTAATGCTTGGGGGTTTTGCCACAACCACTGTTCGCGATCGGGTATGTTGGTTATTGGGTCTAATAAAATTTGTCCGGCTTCGTTGACAAGAACGCGATACTCTGTTGACTTGGGTTCGAGGTTTAAACTTAGGTGTCCTTGGGTATCTGTGCTGATTAAGTTTTTCAGAATCGAAAACATATCTTTCACCTATTATAAAGTTAGGTAAAACTCTCAAGGGTAGAGTTTTACTCAATTCTAACAAATTAGATGTTGTTTGTCTATTCTGATTTTAAGGGCGATCGCACTTTTTGTCGTAAGGGCGATCGCACTTCATCATATTGCTGTGACGAAACTATTGGGCGACTTTCCTAAAGCGTTATCCTATCTGAGTGATTGGGTCGTTCAGGGGTATAGTAAATAAGGCATTTTTCACAATGTCTGGCTGCGTGTTGATGACGACACCAAAGATGTTTGTATAGACACCTATAATTTCGTTGTTTTCTGTGTACTGAATAATCGTGTCTGCAATACCATCTTGATTGACATCAGTAGGAGTGAAGGTGAGAATATCTATAGGTACGCCTCCATTGATGCCAATTAGATCGCCTTCACTCGCATTAAAGTCAAGTAACCAATCAGCAGTAGCAGCATTGGTTTCTTCTATACCTGTATCTGTTCTCAGGATAAAAACATCTGTCCCATTGCCACCAGTTAGCCGATCAGTTCCTTTTTCACCGATTAAAATATCGTCTCCATTATCGCCAAAAATTTCATCATTGCCTTGTCCACCCCGCACTAAATCATTGCCAGGGCCTCCTGAGATGAAATCATCACCTTCATTGCCGTTGAGAATGTCATTGCCATCGTCACCTAAAATGCGATCGCTTCCTTTTCCGCCTCGCAGGTAATCATTGCCGATAGCACCCTCGATAGTATCAGCACCTCTGGCTGCGAATACTACATCAGTTACGGGCGATCCTAAGATTTTCTCATTGTTATTAGAACCTAGCACACCCCCCGGATTTTCAGCCATTATTGCTTGAGTAATCTGAAATGTAGTTCCCGTATCTGTTGGAGGATTGACTTGGCTGGCACTTCTTATTGCTCTTGGAGCACCTATTAGAACATCTACTACAGCCCCTGCCAATGGGTAAACTATATCTCTCAAAATTCCATTTGTTGCATCAGCAATTGTGTTTCTAAAGCCCTTAACAGCCTCTTTAATATCATTGCTAAATAGACGTAGCGTCTCTTGATCTTGAGTAAAAATAGTCACTGGTACGATTTTACCAAATAAATCAGCGGTAGCTGTGCTATTCTCCGGTGAATCAAACTGTCCTACAGGTTCTCCATTTGAAGCAAAACCATATAGATCGAGGGTATATTCAGCACCCGCCACTTTAATTCTCTCTTCGGATAAACCTGCACCTGAAAAAGTTAGGCGATCTGCATCCAGAACCGCATCACCAGTTGTGTTATTTGTTGCTTGATTGTTAATTGCAAAATTAAACGTCTGGGGACTATTTTCGGGTTGGGTTATCGAAAGATTAATATTGAGAGTTGTATCTATTAATCTGGGTGAATCTTCGGCGTTTACTCCATTCCGATAAGTCAATTTACCAAGATTAAAAAGAATGTCTGTTCCTGTACTAAAAGGTTTACCGTCAAACTGGACAAAACTTACAAATTCCGGTGTTCCTAAACTGAACTTATTGCTACTGCCTCCAAAAGTGCCAGTCGTTGAGCCTGTGAAAGGTGGGTTGGTAGTATCAAAGTTTATACTACCTTTTTCTGAAGAACGCAATCGATTCAAATCGAATGTCGAGCCATCTTTTTGAGAGAAAGATGCTCCATTCCTTAATTCAGTATCTATTTTATGAGCGTAACCATGACTATCATTAAGAGGAATCTTTCCACCTGGTTGAATGAGTTCATTCTTGTTGAGATAAATGTCCTTTGTACCTATGGTATCTTGGTATCCTAATTTACTTGTATGAATCGCAATTACTTGTTTAGCATCAGTGGGGTCTAGGCGATCGCTTGGAGGAACTGGTTCTTCAACCACATCAGTTCCCGAGCCTATCGGTCTAGCCCTGATTCCAAAACCCGGCCCAGCAGCGTCTAAAGCAGTGATGAGATTTATCTGATTACCTGTTAGTTCTCGATACTTAGCGCCAGCAGAACCAGCGATATGACCCCCTAAACTGTGACCAATTAGTTCGGTTTTGTTAGGATTAACACCAACATTTTTCAGATACTCACCGAGCTTTTGACCTGCTTCTTTTGTATTTGCAGCAGCTTGTGAGTAATCAGTTTTAGCACCACTTTCCCAATCCATCGCGACAATATTTGCATTAGGATCGAGTTCTCGGATAGCCTGAGCTTTTTCTGCTACCCAGTCAGCAGGCGTAAAATTATTTCCTGCGTTACCACCTGTATTATTCCATCCATGAGCGATTACATAAGTATTCTGGTTTGGGTCAATGGATTGTGACTGGAAACCGTTATTCCCCCATGTATTAAAGTTAATCTCTCCAAAACTAGCCTGTACCATGATTCAAACTCCTTGTGAATGTCAATATTGAACTAAGCTTTTGAAAAAATTAATAACTAAATTGGATCGGTCTTTCACTCATCCCTTACAGGGGAAAAAGTATAAATAACAACTTTTTACCCAAGAATTTAAAAACCGATACCTAACCGCAAGGCAAATGCTTACTTACCTTGGCTTCACCCCGATCTGTAGCCGCCAGCCAAGCTCATCCTATGACAATAATCCATAATCTCTACGCTGTGTCGGCTCAAAGGCTCAGCATTTGGCTCAACAAAAAAGGCTCATTTAGCTCATTTGGATCATTTGGCTCATTTTTTGGCTCTCCGATGTGAGCTATAATCGAATTAGGGTAAAGTTGTGGTATCGGAGTAACAATGGCAGGTTTGCTCAGAGCATCCGAAGAAGGATTGAAAATTATTGATATGGTGCGACGCAATCTCGGATGGAATAAAACTGAGGATGCCTGGTGTGTTGCCGCTTTAGTTTCAACAGCTACCTTAAAGCGGTTTTGGGCGAAAATAGAAATTAGACGAGAGAACTTTATCAATATTTGCAAAGCGGTAGAAATACACAACTGGGAATACATTGCTGAAGGCTACAAAAATATCAAAACAGAACCACTCTTTGTCGCCCCGATCGCAGATATCCCCCAAGACAGTGAAAACGATCGCACTTTCCCCCTCCCAGAAAACTTACCCCCCGTCAGAAATTGGGTACAGCGCACAAAAGAACTCGATATCTTAAAAACCCTAATTGTTGAACCCCACACTGTAGGGGCGGTGCCCCCGTGCCCGCCCCTGCCCCCGTGCCCGCCCTGGGCTGGGGGGGTTCCCATCGCCATCTCAATTGTCGGATTACCGGGAATCGGAAAAACCAGCCTCGTCAGCCAACTAATTCGCCAACTCCACACAGAAAAAACCCCCTTCACCTGCGCCGCTTGGCAATCCTTGCAATCTGCAACAGGCAAAGCACCCCCCTTCGATCGCACAATTGACTCCCTGCTATTCACCCTCTCCAACGGCGACATTACCGCAGCCGTCAATCCTCAAAATGACTGCGGCAAAAAAACCGAAAATCTGCTCAAAATCCTCAGAGAAAAACCTTGCTTGCTCATTTTCGATCGCGCCGACACACTTTTGAAAACAGGAGATGCCAAAGCCGCTGGTTATTTCGCCGAAGATTGTGCAGAATATGCTTGGTTATTCAAACAACTATTAGAAACAGAACATCAAAGCAAAATTATTTTCACCAGTCGCGAAAGCTTAGCCGAATTGCCGTCAACAGTCACCCGCGAAATCCAGCTAAACGGATTGGATCGAGATGCGGCAGTTGCCCTATTGCAATCTTTTAATCTGACTGCAAATCCAGAGGAATTCGCCGAAATGTGCGATCGCTATTCTGGACATCCCAAAGCCTTACAACTCGTCGCAGCCTTGATTCGAGATGATACCGAGTTTCAGGGAAATGTCGGGATTTTTCTGCACCAGAGAGACTGGTTGCTGATTCGAGATATTGAAAGTGCGATCGATGAAATGATAGCGCGTCTGGGCGACGGCTAGCAAACTTGTCTCAGCCGAATTTCTGTCTATCAAACCTCAGAATATCCGCTATCTTTTGCCGGAATTAGCGCTCAAATGCCAGAAGTTAGCAAGTATGAGCTTAAAGAAAATATTATTCAGGCACTCAAACGCAGACAATTGCTATATTACGATCGCCACCTCAAATCCTATCACTTGCATCCCCTAGTCCGAGAAAAGGGCGAGTACCTGCTAAATCAAAACCCTGAAAATCTCCGTACCGCCCACAGCCAAGCCTATAGTTATTATATCAGCATTCCCCTCAAACCAAAATCGGAATGGCAAGAAATCGAGGATATTAAGCCCCTAATCAGAGCGCACTATCATGCTTCTCAAGCACAAGATTTAGATGCAGCAAATGCGATCATTTCTGAAGTCTATGAGTATTTGCGGCAGTGGAATTGTGCTGAGTTAGTATGTGCAAATCTACCGTTGCCATTGTTAACGGAAGTAAAAAACATAACTTTGTAGGGGCGGGTTCACCAATAATAATTGCCCATAATCTACAATCTCATAAACCCGCCCTCGCTGGCGACAATTCCCATGCTACCTGAGATGTTGCACCTGCAGTCAATAAGTTTTTGGGTGGGTTGGGGCGGGTTTATTTAACCTGTCTGCAACTTTTAAAGCTATTGGTGAACCCGCCCCTACTTCACACGAATGGTGCAACATCTCAGATGGTACCGGACATAATATAACCTCTACATTTTGGCTGGTGAAACTATCGAAATAGAGATTTATCCTAACGGGCCATGGAGATACTCTGATGAACCGACCTAATTTTCAAACTATGAGCAGAAAAGAATTGCGAGCTTACGTACTTGCTCATCGAGAAGATAATGAGGCTTTCTATGCTTTTGTCGATCGGCTGCATGAATCTGTAGCCGTAACAGAGGCAGCAGTTGTTAAATGGTTGCATTTGCAGCACCCGCATCAAACTATTAATAAACTTCCCGAAAGCTACTCTAGCTTGACTTTGACAGATTTAGATGGAAATCAAACAGAAGTTAAAATTCAAACGATGGGCAGAGAACTGCCCACCAATAAGCCATTTATAGAGCTTTTAATTAACGACACGATTGCCGAGAGACACAAAGAAATTAGAAAACTTATCACAGTTTGTGTAAGTAAAAATGAATCAAAGTCCCAACAGCTAGAAACAGAACTGACAGAAGCAAATTTTTCCATCCACGTCCAATCTTCGCTGGTAGTTGGCTATATTAAAACCGGAGGAACATTTCAGAGCCTGTAGGGCGCGCCAATTGCGGGAAAAGGTACGCTACAGCAGTTAAAATACTATTATCAGCGCAATTGGTTCATACCCATGCCCATTTATCACTTCAACCGCCTAACCGCCAAATTTTTTAGCAAGCTTCCCCTGCGAACGGTTCTGATTGTTCCGTTTGTTTTGCAAACGGTAAGTGTAGTTGGGCTAGTGAGCTTTCTTTCTTTCAAAAGTGGTCAGGAATCAATCGAGGATGTAGCACATCAGTTAATCGAACAAGTAGGAGAACGTACCCGCGATCGCCTCACGGATAATAATGGGCCCTCGGCAATCAATACCTTTCTGCCTAGGCTGCAATTCTCGGCGTCAGGACAAACTTTTATTATGGATCGATCGGGAAATCTGATTGCCACATCCACACTAGAAACACCCTTGGTGACGCCAACAACAAAAAAACAACCGACGCCATTGCTAGCCACCAACAGCAAGGATGCCCGCACGCGAGATATTGCTAGACAACTCGCCAACCGATTTGGCAACTTCCGCGCGCTGCAAACAACTCAGAAATTGACCTTAGCGATCGAGGGCCATAGGCAGTTTGTCCGCGTCACTCCCTATCGAGATTTCCGTGGTTTGGATTGGTTGATTGTGGTAGTAGTGCCAGAGTCTGATTTCATGGCTCGCATTCAAGCAAATACGCGCCATACATTGTGGTTATTGATCGGTACACTGCCGCTGGCGATCGCGATCGGATTGTTGACTTCCCGTTGGGTAACAAAGCCAATTATGCGCTTGAATACCGCTGCCCAAAATATTGCCAAAGGAAAATGGGATCGACCTTTAGAAAATAAACGCTTGGATGAAGTCGGAGAACTCGCCAATTCCTTCAATTTTATGGCAGCGCAACTGCAACAGGCTTTTGCAGACCAAAAATCTTTAAATGAAGCTTTAGCGCAAAGAGAGAGCCAACTCAAGCAATTTCTCGAAGCCATACCTGCGGGAGTATCTATCCACGATGCCTCCGGTAAAGTCGTGTACTTCAACGAAACTGCCAAGCATTGGCTCGGCGTAGAAACTATTCCCGATGCAACTTTAGAAAAAGCAGTAGAAGTTTATCAAATCTACCGCCAAAACCAGCTTTATCCCACTGAAGAACTGCCCGCATTCCGAGCACTGCGCGGCGAAACAGTATTCCTGGAAGATGTAGAACTTTATCGAGATGGGAAATTTATTCCTTTTGAGGTGCGGGCCACACCAATTTTTGACGAAGGCGGAAATATTGTTTATGCCATCAATGCTTTTTATAACATCGCACAGCGCAAACAATCTGAAAAAATATTAACTGACTACAATCACACTTTAGCCGCCGAAGTTGCCGAACGTACCGCTGCTTTAGGTCGTGCTAACGAACTATTACAATCTGAAATTTTTGAGCGCAAATTGCTAGAACAAAAACTTTACACTTCTACTGAGCAAGTTGTGAAAATATTTGACTCGATTACAGATATTGTATTAATTTTTTACATTCAAGAAGAAACCATCCAAATTATACCCACTAAGGGAATTTTTCAATACAACTATCATACGAATCAGATCGACTCCATCATCGAACAATTTTTTCAGGAGGCAAGGAAGGAGATTTATTTTTCTAAAGTTCGACAGGCATTGGCAACCCAACAAACTATTAGTTTTGATTACAGTCTGCCGATTAATAACAAAGAAGTTTGGTTTGCTGCTAAAATTTCGCCACTTTCCGATAGCTCCGCTGTTTGGGTAGCGCGCGACATTAGCGATCGCCAGTTGGCGGAAGCCCGACTGCTGGAAGCCCAAAAAATTGCCCGTATTGGCAGTTGGGAATACGATATCGCCACCGCAACAACCACTTGGAGTGAAGAACTATATCGCATTTACGAGCTCGATCCGACTCAAAAACCGCTGCCTAGCGAACAATTAATCGAGCGTTTTCATCCAGAAGATCGATCGCGCTATCTGACAATGGTGCGCGATCAAGCGATGAAGGGACAAAGCTTTGAAATCGATCTGCGGCTAATCCGAAGAGATGGCTCGCTCACTTACATTGAAGTCCGAGGGAAACCTGTTTATGATGAAAAACGGCAGTTGCTCCGTTTGTTCGGCACTGTCTTGGATATTAGCGATCGCAAACAAGCCGAGTCAGCTTTGCGAGAAAGCGCCCAGGGAGAACAAGCCATCGCCCGCAGCATCGATCGCATCCGTCAATCCTTAGATATTGACACAATATTCAAAACCACAACCTCTGAACTGCGACAAACCCTAAAATGCGATCGTGTCGGTATCTATCGCTTTAATCCTGATTGGAGTGGCGAATTTGTTGCCGAGTCAATGGCTCCAGGCTGGATATCTCTGATGCAAAAACCCGACGATGGTAATGTGCCAAACACTCTCGTCGAACACTCTCGCTGTACCGTGAAAACTATGCAAGCCTCCAGTGAACCAGTGCTGGATACCTATCTACAAAGAAATCAAGGTGGTATGTATGCTAGAGGCGTTCCTTACCGCATAATTGAAGACATATACAGCGCTGGGTTGAGTCCTTGTTACCTAGAACTTTTAAAACAATTTCAAGCTAGAGCCTACGTTATTTTCCCCATATTTTGTGGCAGTCAACTTTGGGGTTTGCTCGCCAGCTATCAAAATTCTGCACCCCGCACTTGGCGCGAAGCAGAAATCAATATAGCGCTGCAAATTAGCACTCAACTCGGCGTCGCCTTACAACAAGCTCAATTGCTCGAAGCCACTCAACAGCAAGCAGTACAGCTTCAACAAGCCGCCTGGGCCGCAGAAGCCGCCAACCTTGCCAAAAGCACTTTTCTGGCAAATATGAGCCACGAACTCCGCACCCCGCTAAACGCAATTCTGGGATTCTCGCAATTGATGCAGCGCTCTACCAACCTCACTCGCGAACAACAGGAAAATATCCGCATTATCAACCGCAGCGGAGAACACTTGCTAGCTCTGATCAATCAAATATTAGATTTAGCCAAAATAGAGGCGGGACGGATTACAATCAATCCAACAGACTTTCAATTAAGCAGCCTGTTGAACGATCTCGAAGAGATGTTTAAACTCCAGGCAAGGGAGCAACAATTGCAGTTAATCATTGACTGCTCTAGCGAAATTCCCGAATACGTGCAAACAGATCAAATGAAATTGCGTCAAGTTTTAATTAATCTGCTTTCTAACGCCATTAAATTTACCATGCAAGGAGTAATTAGGTTAAGAGTAAGTGCATTTATAGACAGTGAAAATCAGCAATTACCCATCAGTAATTACAAATTACATTTTGAAATAGAAGACACGGGCTCCGGCATAGCTGCTGATGAGTTAGATAAGCTCTTTCAACCCTTTGTGCAAACCAAAACAGGAACCAAATCTCAGCAAGGAACAGGCTTGGGGCTGGCTATCAGCCAACAGTTTATCAAGCTGATGGGCGGCGTGATTACTGTACGCAGTGAAGTTGGACGCGGCACCACCTTCGCGTTTGATATCCCCGTCAGCGCCGTTGATGCGCCTGCGACTCAACCCGTACACGAACCGCGTCGGGTGATAGCCCTGGAACGCAACCAGCCACGCTATCGTATTTTGATTGTGGACGATCGATCAGACAACCGCCAACTGCTGATCGAACTCCTCGCTGGCTTTAACTTTGAACTCGAAGAAGCCAGCAATGGCATGGAAGCTATTGAAATGTGGTCGAGTTTTGAGCCACACTTAATTTTTATGGATATGTGGATGCCCGTGATGGATGGACATGAAGCTACCAAACGCATTAAAGCCACCGTTAAAGGTCAAGCTACGGCAATTATTGCCGTGAGTGCCGGTAACGCCGAGGAAGCGCAAACGGTTACTGTATCAGATGATTGCGATGACTTTATCCACAAACCCTTCGGAGATACAGAAATTTTTGCCACCCTGCACAAACATCTGGGAGTGCGTTACATTTACGATGAACCGGAGAGTGTTCCCGAGTCAAATCAAATCGAGGCTCCGACCCCAGAGACTCTGGCAGCTTTACCCGCAGATTGGCTGGCAGCTTTAGAGAAAGCCACAATTGAGTGCGATTTAGAGTTAATTCTGATCCAAATTGAGCAAATTCGCGATCGTAATGACGCTTTAGCTAGCGCCCTAGCCACATTGGCTAACGAGTTTCAGTTCAATCAAATACTAGCTCTCATCCATCCCGAAACGAGTTAGAGAGTCGATGGCAGAGTGTCCCCTACCATCTCTCCTACAAAACCGTGCTTGCGACTTTCACCGCACACGGC